>JBKQUY010000001.1:0-47664 GCA_052325425.1 Bacteroidia bacterium
CATAGAAGCGCCGCTTACCAGGTCGGTTCCACCCGAATTCTGCTTATTCATGAACCTGTAAATAAGGTAGCCAACTATGATAACAATTAATACCCCGCGTCCAAACCAACTGCCTAAAAGAAAAAACAACCAGCCTATGCCACCTCCGCCTCCTCCAAAGCCGCCGCCGCCTCCGCTGCTGCTATGAGCTCCGCCCGCACCGCCTGCGCGGGAATAGGCTTCCACTACGACAAAAAGAACAAGGCATAGTATGATGACGATATTTCTTGATTTCAATTTCATGGCTGGTAAATTATGGAGGTTAAAAGTATAAGATTTTTTGAATAGAAGAGTAAAATGGATTTACCCTGAAAAGATGATATTTATTCTCAATATTAAATATTTATGAGTTTTGTTAAATAAATAGCATATCTTTGTAAGCTAACAATAAAACAGGGTGCTTTTAGCTAAGGTAGTTACCGGCATTCTGTTAACAACAACAAACAATTAACAATGAAAACAGGAGTAGTTAAATTCTTCAATGACACCAAAGGTTTTGGATTTATTAAAGTTGACGGAAGCGGAGAGGAAATCTTCGTTCACTCATCAGGCTTGCAATCACCTATACGTGAAAACGATAAAGTGCAATTTGAAGTACAGGAAGGTAAAAAAGGTTTAAACGCAGTTAACGTAAAGCACGTTTAATTCCGGTCCCTGACATTAATGAAAGCCCCTGACTGTAAAAGTCAGGGGTTTTTTATTGCCCCGAAATTATCTTGTAAGAACTGCTTAACAAGGAATAAACAGCAGTGTCTAAAAACATGCCATTGTAATATACATTCTCCTTAAAAAAGGCTTCACGGACAAAGCTGAATTTTTCCAGTAACTTTATAGAAGGGATATTCTTTGGGTTCACCACTGCCTCAATAGAGTGCAGATTCATGGTATTGAATCCAAAATCGAGAAGCACAGGCAAAGTTTCCTGCATTAATCCTTTTCCGTGGAAATCGGGGATAAGCTCATAGCCAATCTCAGCCCGGTGGTTTTCCTTCGAAATGTTCCATATACAGGCAGTGCCTATCAGCTTGTTGTCGCTCTTAAGTGCAATTGCCCAATAACCCCATTCATTGTTGTCAATGCCTTTATTAATCTTTTCAATAAATGCTTTCGCCTCTTCTGTTTTAGTGGAAGGTATGCGGAAAATGTATCTTGAAACCCTTTCATCTGCCCTAAGTCTGAATATATCATCAACATCGTCGTTGCTGAGTTGCCTTAAAATCAGGCGTTCGGTAGTAAGGGCTGGAAATGGGTTAAAGCTGAAGGAATCCATTTAAAAGTGTTCTGTATAGCAAATGTATCAAAAAACTGGTTGTTTCAATAGTATCAAATTCTGCCTAATAATAAAGCCCCTGACAATTTTCATCAGGGGCTTTATCATGCATAAAAAACAATTTTATTATTGCACCACTAATTTTCCACTTGAAATAAGGTCGCCTTTTTCAGTAATTATCCTGTATAAATAAATACCGGCAGCATTGTTGCTTATATCAATTGTCATCGGAGAACTGAAAGCTGAAATTTCAGAATATATTTTCTCTCCAAGCATATTATAAATCTCCACTGTATTATTAGTTCTTAGTTCTTCATTCTTAACTTCAATGGTGAACACACCATTATTAGGATTAGGAAATACGCTGATGCTGTGATTGTCAGTAATCGTGGCTATAGATGCAGGTGCAGCCGGTATATTCACGTTATCAATATAAATGGGGCCTCCGCTGTAAGAATGGTTCTCAAATGAAAACAAAACATTGGCCTGGCCGTTTACGGCAGCAGGTAAATGAATGGTATCTGTCCTCCATTGCGTGCCCGATGGCCTGAATAAAGCAGTATCAGGTGCAGCGGTACCTGAGCTGTCTCCGGTAGTGCCCAATGTCATTCCACCCTTGGAGTAAACCTGTGTGAAAGTCTGCCCGCAATCCAAAGAATAATAAATAACAAGGGTATCGCTGTATTCATTGTTAGCGGGTTCATAAGCAACATCAAAATAGAGTTTTCCGGCAGTTATAGCCGAAAAATCATAACTCGGAGTGTATATCTGCTGCCTTTGTCCTCCTATAGGGTTATAGGTAGAATTATTAAACACCATGCTATGGGATCTTGCTCCATAACCACCTGGATTTTTTGCCTGCCAGATGGTGCCATAAGAATAACCGCTGGTAGTCCAGTTATTGGGGTTATTTAAATACCACCCTGACGGAGGAAAAGTGCCTCCTTCAAAACCCTGTGATAGCGGTAATGCGTTACCGGTTGAAGGATTAACGACGATATATGCCGGCCTTACCACAGTATCACTTCCATTGGTTGCTGTTACAATTTCAGTAACAGTATAAATACCGGGTGTGCTATATGTATGCGAAGGGCTTTGTGATGTTGATGTTCCTCCATCCCCGAAATTCCAGTTCCATGCAGTTACACTGGTACCCGGGTATGCTAAGCTTTGGTCAGTAAAGGTAACCGAACCTCCGGCGCAGATTGATGGTTGGGCTGCCACAAAATGCGCGCAGGCGGCAGGAGGTTGTATTCCTATTACAGCTTCGTCGGTGGATTCAGAAAAATTATCTCCGCTTACAGAAAGATTATTTAGCGTAAAATTGCCATTATCCATTCCCGCCCATCCCCAATTCATATAAAAGGTAGTATCGCTGCCGGAAGTCCAGCCCTCGCATACCCAGGTGTGGCCACCGTTAACAGTATCAAAACCTGCATATTCAACTACCCTGCCCTTGTTCAATTCATTTTCAATAAGCTGTTCCCATGCGGAATAAGTATAGTTGCTTTCATATAAGCCCTGTATGGTATGACGGTCGTAGCCAAAAAACTTAACATAAGAGTTTTGAGCGCAAACTGAATCATCTCCTGCCACTACCCATGCGCCGCTTCCATTGGGGTCATAATCCATATCCACGCTTACTCCGGCATCAAACATCAGCCTCGCTATTGCAGTATCAGCATTAACTGTTCTGGAACTTCCCGGGGAAAGAGGCATATCGGATGTGGACCAATTGAAATTATCGGCGGCAAAATTGCGGCGCAATTCTCCGTAATTATCTGAGTTTTCATAGGGCATACCTGTATTTTCATTATAAATATGATACCCAAGTCCATGCGCCGGATAACTCCAGAATCTCATAATTTGTGCCATTGCCGTTGCCACGCAACCGGTTACGCACTGGCTCCTCGAAGTTGAACCGGTAACAGTTGGAGGTAAAAAATAATTATAAGGATATGGGTTCTGGTTCCAGGTTATGGTTGTAAGAGGGGAAACACTGGTGAACTTTTTATCATCGCGTTTGGGAAGAGTATTGTTTATGGCATTGTTCCATTCATCTTTGGTAGTTTGTGTGGCTACCAGGTTTTTTGTTTTAGCGTATTCAATCTGCCTTTTGCAACGTTGCATCCAAAAATCGAAATTGCTGCCATGTTCTGGCATTACAAACTGTCCCTGGTTAGAATATCCTATAACAGGGCGGATAGCATCATCTGCTGCAATAATAACAAAACCATCATCGGAGTTAACGTTAAAAACATAATAAGCGGGCTCACCTTTAGAAGTTGTTTCAGTATAAGCCAGGGTAAGATCAACTGATGAAGCATTTGCATATTGTTGCCTGTAAAAACTTGCAGCGGCTTGCTTAGCAACATTCACATTAACCGGTACGGCGCTGACAAGGCCAATACCCAGACAAAAGGCCACAAATGAAGATGTAAATTTTTTCATAAAAAAATTTGATTTGTTTTTTTAATCATAATAAGAATAAACCAATGGGAAATTATTTCTAATACAAATATAGCGATTAAAAAGGACAATTCAAAATTCTGAGTACATGCATACTATGATATTGCTCAGCTTTTCTCGTGTGATTGCTGTTAAATTATAGTTTTGCCGGACATAAAAACATGAAATATGAAACTTAAAATCATATCCTTTTTTGCAATGGGAGCATTGCTTTTTGCTGTAGGATTATATATAGGGCAGATTACATGGAAGGGTTGCGGAATGAAAGCAGGGGAATGTAAAAAAGACAGCTCAGGTAATATGGCTTGTATGGCGCCTGTTACGGCCGCAGATAGTGCAAAGTTCATAAGTAAACAAATAGAAGTGAAAGGCGAAGTTGAATTTCCAATTACCCTCACCATTGACTCTTTGAGGAAAATGAATACCATTACGCTTAATAATTATAAAGTGATCTGCCAGAGCGGAATGGTAACCAATGAAGATAAAACCTGCAAAGGGGTGCTGTTGAAAGATATTTTAGAGAGAGCCAAAATAATTCAGCATAACCATAAAGACCGCAACTTTTATATTGTGGCAAGGGCAACCGATGATTATAAAGCAACATTCTCATGGGCTGAGTTATTTAATAACCCAACCGGTGACAGTACTTATGTGATTTTTGAAGAAAATGGAAAGCCTATCGGCACAAAAGGCGATATGGTCTTAATTTGTACCAACGATATTAAAACCGGCCCAAGGCATGTCTATTGGCTGAAAAGTATTGAAGTGTACAGGGTGAATTGATTTATCCATTAATATATCGTGGGCAATCAATTACAATTCTCAGTTATAAATCATAAGATAATCCTGCTGTCATTTGGGCAATTCCAAGCAGCATATAGCGTGTTGAAGGATGTGGCGTTGTATATGTGGGAAAACCTGTTTGAGAAAAAGTTTCGGTACCACCAGGGTAACCTATATTTGAACCGCTGTAACCGGCATTTAGGATAAAACCAAGTTGTTTTGTTATCATGGATTTCATGCTGATGCCAGCATAATAACAAAAATCAATGGAATTTTTAACATTTATAACAGCAGTTTCCGCAGGCACATAATAATAATTTGGTGGTGAGTAGTAAGTGTATGCCGGAGTTACCTGGGTCAGTACCGGGTAATTTGCTGTTGCCAGCCCAACCATAATTTTTAATTGCGCACTTGCCATATTGCTTATCCGGATAGTTGCGTATGGCCCTATCATATATTGGCCAATGTAATAATTGCCCTTGACTGAGGTTATAATCCCTTGCACTTGTCTGTTTCTTATAGCCTCCCAGTCTTGCTGGTCAAATTCGTTTATGTTGCCACCACCCATTGCTGTTATTCCAAAAAAATGCGAAAATAAATAGCTTGCTGTCACATTAAAATGAAAGCCTGCTTCTGCTAAACCATTAACATGGGTAGTATCATAAGCTGGAAAAGGATTTGCTGATGTATTGCCATAATCTTCCATAGGCATTGCAACTCCAAAGTTGGCATCAAAGCTGAATCTATGCCCAATAGTATCCGGGTTTTGGGGATAGGATGTTATTGTATTCCGGGAAGCAGAGTCTTTCTGGGCAAATGATATAAAGTAAGTTAAGACGAATGCTATATGTAAAAATATTTTACTTGGGATTATTACCAATTGAAAAATGGTATTTCTTTTCATAGAATGTGGTATTGATTAACAAATTTAATAAATATTTCGGCCTGTAAATTATATTGCCTCTTATGGAAAAATTGCCATTAAGAATTTGTGGTACACTTTTATTTTTATTTTTGAGATAAATATTATTATCGTATAGTTACTAAATTTAATAAAAATGAAAAAAATCTCCTTCATCATTCTGTCGGGCTTATTTTCCATTTCATTAGCCGCACAAATTGGTACCATAAATAATAGTCCGCCACCGCCCCCACCGGTAAGCCCAAGCCCGCAGGGAGGAGTGAACGGGGCCGCGCCACCTCCGCCCATGAGCCCGGTACAGCCGCAACCACCTATGAACCCAAGCCCGCAGGGGGTGAATGGGGCTGCGCCACCTCCACCTATGAACCCGGTCGTGCAACCTGTGAACCAAAGCGGAGTAGATAAAATATTTTATATTGATAACCATGGCAACCCATCGTCGGGTATGGCAATGATTCCCATGGGAGAAGGCAGTAACCCCAGGTGGATTGCCAAATGGAGCCAGGCAGACAATATGGGCAATCCTGTTGAGGGCGGAAGGCTTTTTGAGAGCTTTGGTTACCTCGGCTCGAATGGATTTAACTACCAGACACGCGTTGTTGCGCATGCAACGGGCTACCCCAACAAGATGTATGAGGTGCATTTTCAAAGCAAGCAATTTGGTGTGGAAGAGGAATATCATGATGGCCGTGTTATAATATTAGATTGGAACCGCAGGCCATGGGAAGTGAGGGTTGATTATTCAAACACAGCAGGAATATTTTTCACTTTTGTTCCGATGCAACAATAAATTGAAAGAGTTTCTTTATTCTCTCAATTTCATAAATAAAAAAAGGGATGAAGAAATTCTTGACATGTTTCCTGGCTCTCTCGGTTGCCGCTTGCGGGCAGGTGACAAATAAACAGGACTCAACTGCTTTTAATGGCTGGAAAATATTAGACCAGTCAAACTACTCTATCAGCTATCCTCCAACATGGGAGTTGAACCAGAGCGGAGAAATAGGGACAAGTTTTATTCTCTTTGCTCCATTGGAATCACCACAGGCTAATTTCAGGTCAAATATTAACCTTGTTATTCAGGACCTTACCGGGAAAGATATTAACCTTGATAAGTACACTGAAATTTCAGTAGGCCAGGTTAAAACCATGATTACCAATTCAAATTTGATTGAAAGTAAAAGAGTTAAAACAGGTGCAGGAGAATACCAACATGTTATTTATACCGGTGACCAGGGAGTGTTTCATCTTAAGTATGAACAATATTATTGGGTGGTGAATGAAAAAGCATATATACTGACTTTAACTACCGAACTGGCCAACTATGATGGACTTAAAGAAACGGGGGAGAAGGTGTTGGGTTCTTTTATGTTGAAGAAATAACTTTATTTACTTACCAATACAAAAAGTAAAGTAATTGCTTGCAATTGCTGTTAATAAAGGGTATTAAGGCTTTTCGGGTTTTAGTTTGTTGCTAAATAGCAACAAAAACATACATTAAGGCCGCTTTTAACCCTTATATAGATACGGGCGCGGGCGGGCGAAACGTTCCGTAAATTATTGCCGATCTAATATTAGGTAGAAACTTTGTAGACTATTCCTTTTTCATTTTCCGTACTAATCCAATATCTGTCGTGAAAGGGCTCATTGCTAAATATAATGTCAAACCTATTTAGCTTATACGTTGGTAGGCTTTTTAAATTATTCTTAATTAAAGTATATAGTGCCTTGTATTTCTTTACGAGTGCGTCTTTATTATCACCAACTAAGGTTTTAATACTGCGCCAATTACCTACTATTACGATTTTTTCAATTTTAGCCTTTGCAATAGCGATTATTAGAGCGTTAAAGAATATAAGTTGCCCTTTTGATGTGGTTATAATTTGTCCTTCTTTCTCGGACAAATCCCCGAAAAAATAAGGGTCGTTAAAAATGACCTGCTTCCCCAAAGATGAAAGGACATTGACCAAACGGTCACTAAGCTCTATTTCACTTTGTTTGCTGTCAGGTGCTGTGTTTTTATTCCAGAGAACCGAATTTACTGGAGGTTTTGCCTCTACGTTATTCGTTATACTGATTCTTCTTTCATATAAGTCCACTAATACATTGTTTACAATCTCAGTGTTAATCTTAAAACCTGTAATCAGATAGAATTTTTCTCCACATACATACGTATCATTATCTTTTTTTTGGAGTAAAAACTGTCCTTTACCAGCAGGGATAGATAGGGATGTATGCCAATTACCCGAAATCGAATCAATTTCAGATGTACCAATTATATTTTTCCCTTCCAAATCTTTTATACATACTGTGTGTGTTTGTTTGAAATCTTTGGATGCTTGGATAAAGCCATATAGCGCTTTGGGTTCTTCTTGTTTAACATCGCTCTTATCTCCGCTCAAAGTCCAATAAATGCCTCTTTTTATAGAAACGGCGTAGATAAAATCTTTTAATTCTTTATATAAATACCCTTCCTCTAATAGGCCATACGGCTCAATCGGTTTTATATGTTCGTTGTATTTATATCCCTCTATAAAACCACAATTTGTTTCTTCTCCAAGTAAGAAACTGATATCCGTAGCGGGTAAATCGCAAGTGTATTCTTCTGGGTAATTACTGCTATTGCACTTGCAGAGGCCGTTTATTGCAGTAACATCTTTATCGTATGTTTTTCTTTTTGGATTATCAGGGAATTTGAATTCTGTTAGTGTGCCATTACTCCATTTGTGAATATAGATGCCCTTTAATAAGTTATTCCAAATACCTTTGATTTCCTTGTCATCCGCTATGGCGCACCATTCTTTTAGCTTCTTTTCTTCCCAAAGCGTTTTTGCTTTACCCTCCCTCCCAGAATACCAGTGTATTTTCTGTGGTGCTATTTCTTCCAATTCTTTTAGATAGGCGAAAACAATTTTCTCTGCATTATCTTCTGTAACACTTAATAACATTAATATGGAAGCATTTGAAGCCATTAGATGGATTAAAGTTTTTCTATCCTTGCTTTGAATGTAATAAGTGATTGCTGGGTTGGGGTTCTTCTAAGTTCTATTACTTCTACTGTAATCATATCTCTATTCATTGTTGATACTAATATCGCAAATAAACCTAAAATTATTGTCAATACCTTATATCAACCAAGGAATATTTTCCCTTAAATTGTATTTCAGTACGTAAAAACTGCAACTTAGTTTATGAATATCAAAATCCTTCTTTGAATCGTCATAATTGATAAAGTCAATGATTGTTTCATCTAATATATGTCAATAAAAATAATATATTGGCTAAACAAGAGAAAATTACTTTACTTCCCAATACAAAACCTGCTGAATATATTTCCGAGCAAATCATCGGTAGTTACCTCACCGGTTATTTCGCCTAAATGGTTAAGGGCGCTTCGTATATCCGATGCCACCAATTCACCGGATAGTTTATTTTCGATTCCTTTTTTAGCATTGTTAAGGTTTTGCAATGTTAGTTGCAGTGCTTCATAATGCCGGGCATTGGTAAGTACCACACTTTCCTGCAGGTTTGCGCCTTGCAAAGAAGCAGTGTATAAATGGTTTTTCAATTCTTCAATCCCCATGTTGTTTTTAGCAGAGATAAAAAGCAGGCCGGGTATATCTTTAAACTTGTTTTGGTAAGTATTTGCTTTGCCTATATCGGTTTTATTGGCAACAGGAATAACAGGAATTCCATACCCCTCTTTATTTGATTGAGAGGGGGCGGAAGTAGGGACATAAAATTTTGTGTCCTTACCTAATTTTTTTACGTCCTCCAATACATCCCCTGCACTCATATTTTCGGCATCAAAAAGGTAAACTACAATAGAAGCCTGTTTTATTTTTTGCATAGTTCTTTCCACACCTTCACGCTCAATTATATCAGCTACATTGCGTATTCCGGCAGTATCGGTCAGGCGGAAAGCAATGCCCTGGATGGTTATAATTTCTTCAATAGTATCGCGGGTAGTGCCCGGTATATCGCTTACTATAGCCCTTTCTTCGTTAAGCAGGCTATTCAGTAATGTTGATTTACCTGCATTGGGCCTGCCTGCAATTACTGTTGCCACGCCGTTCTTCAGCACATTCCCCAGCCGGAACGATTCCGAAAGCTTTTCTATTTTGCCCTGTATTTCGGTAATAAGCCCGGTAAGTTTTGTGCGGTCGGCAAACTCTACATCTTCTTCGCTGAAGTCGAGTTCCAGTTCTACCAATGACGCGAAGTCCATTAAGCGTTGCCTCAATTGCTTTAACTCTCCCGAAAAGCCTCCCCGCATCTGGTTCATGGCTATATGGTGCGCCGCCTCCGATTCCGATGCTATAAGGTCACCCACGGCTTCGGCCTGCGATAAGTCAAACCGTCCGTTAAGGAAAGCCCTCATGGTAAATTCTCCGGGCCTGGCGGGACGGGCTCCATGCTTTATAAGCAGTTGCAATATTTTTTGAATAATAAAAGGAGAGCCATGACATGATATTTCAACCACATCCTGGCAGGTGTATGATTTGGGAGCTTTAAAAAGCCCTGCCACCGCTTCGTCAATAACTTCTTTGCCATCCATAACAAGGCCGAAATGGAGGCTATGGCTGGGGGCATTGTGTAAATCGAGGGCAGGGAATATTTTCTCACTTATGGCAATAGCCTGTGGCCCCGATAACCGGATAACGCCAATTGCCCCCATACCCGAAGGGGTAGAAAGAGCTACTATGGTATCATCAGTTATGATGTTTTTCATTATTTAATTAAGTAAGATTTAGTTTACCTTTGTAAGAAAATAGCATCATGGAAATACTCATAGTAAAAACAGAAAGCAAAGCGGCGGCAAAACTTTTGCTTGCTTTTTTAAAGACAGTTCGATTAGTGAAATCCATTACGCTTACTTCTGATGAAACCCAAACGGGTAAAGTGAATGAACCTGAAGGGGAATACAATTGGATTAACCCATCGCGCCCGGCCACAGATGAGGAAATTGAAAAAATGCTGGATGAATGTGAGAACGGCCCATCCTTCACTACCGGGGAAGCCAAGGCGGGAACGTATAAACTTTTGGATGAGTGGGAGCGGAAACGAAAAAAATAGAGTGGAAAAAAGAAGCGATGGAGATTATTGCCGGTATTGCTGATTATATTACTGAAAAAGGTTTTCCGGCAATATCTAAAAAATATGCAGACCGTCTTTATTCCTTTGGTGAATCGCTTCTGCACTTTCCCGGAAAATATCCTATCTGACGTTTCCCAAAACTTGCTAAGCGTATGATGCATTGTGCAGCTTTTGACCGGAATTATATTTTTATTTATAAATAGTCCAGACATTCGCTCGTTATTTTCAATGTCATTCATGGTAGTGCATTGAAGTAGAATACATTAGATTGCAAAGGTAGGCAAATAGCCATGATAAACTGTTTGTAAAATGAAAACAGGTAAATCGGTACAGTTCTGCAAATATTTATAAATTTGCTCACCGATTATCTAGTTGTTTATTAATGGTGTTCGCTAATATAAATTTACCATTATTAATATAGATAATTTATATTTGTCCGCAGATAATCCAATAAAGAGATATGAGCATATTAGTGAACAAAAAATCGAAAGTGATAGTGCAGGGGTTTACCGGCAGCGAAGGAACCTTTCATGCACAGCAAATGATAGATTACGGAACCAATGTTGTAGGTGGCGTAACCCCCGGCAAAGGCGGTACAAAACACCTCGATAAACCAGTATTTAATACGGTTGCCGACGCGGTTAAACAAGCCGGAGCCGATGTGTCTATAATTTTTGTTCCCCCTGCATTCGCGGCTGATGCCATAATGGAAGCAGCTGAAGCTGGCATTAAACTGGTTGTGTGTATTACAGAAGGTATCCCGGTTGAGGATATGGTGAAGGTTAAATCATACTTATCAGATAAAAGTACCCGCCTTATAGGCCCTAACTGCCCCGGTATTATTACTCCCGGCGAGGCTAAAGTGGGCATTATGCCGGGTTTTATCCATAATCCCGGCACTATAGGAATAGTTTCCCGGTCCGGCACGTTGACCTATGAAGCAGTTGACCAGGTTACCAAAGCTGGCCTCGGCCAGTCAACCTGCATCGGCATTGGCGGAGACCCCATAATCGGTACAACTACCAAAGATGCTGTTGAATTACTGATGAATGACCCCGGGACCGATGGCATTATTATGATTGGCGAAATCGGCGGAACGATGGAAGCAGATGCTGCCAACTGGATAAAGAAAAACGGCACCAAGCCTGTTGTTGGTTTTATAGCCGGGCAAACAGCGCCTCCGGGCCGCACTATGGGTCATGCGGGAGCTATTGTTGGCGGAGCCGAAGATACTGCCGCCGCGAAAATGAAAATCATGCGCGATTGCGGCCTTACTGTTGTTGATTCGCCTGCTATTATCGGCAAAACAATAGCCTCACTGGTAAAAGCGAAAGTTAAGGCAGTATAGTAAAATATCGAATATTGAACATTGAATAATGAATGTCGGGTTCAATAACGGTTTTGTTGGGTTTTAATTCGTGCAATTCGTGTTGGAAGATAAAATGGTAAAATAAAATGCCTCAACCAACGTTTATTGAGAAACTTTACTTTCATGCGGTTTAAAAATTTCACCCTTACAGTCTTTGTTTTATTTTTTTCAGCCTCCTCGCTTTTCGCTCAAATAGGCGGAACAAGTACTTATAATTTTATGCAACTGCCTGTAACTGCCAGAGATGCCGGCTTGGGTGGCAATTTTATAAGCGTCAGGGACGGTGACCTTGGCCTTGCCGCGCAAAACCCGTCCTTTCTCGACAGTACGCTGAACAACCATGCCGTTATCAGTTATATACCCTATTTTGACGGAATAGACTATGGCTTTTTTTCGTTTGCTCATACAATTAAGAACTTTGGCTTTTTAGGGCAATCTGGAACATTTGATGCGAGTATAAAATCTATTAATTATGGAACCTTTACCCAGGCTGATGATGCGGGTAATATCCTTGGACAGTTTACGGCCGGTGAGTATTTATTTAATATAGGTTATGGACAACCTGTAAAGGACTCTACTTTTAGTGCAGGAGCTAACCTGAAAGGGATTTATTCCCATCTTCAGCAATATTATTCCTGGGGTATGGCGCTCGATTTATCGGGTTCTTATGTGAGCAAGAACAAAAGACTCTTTATTGGCGCCGTAGTGCAAAATATGGGCACTCAGATTGAATCATATACTCCGGGAGACCCTGAGCCTTTGCCTTTTGATGTCCAGCTCGGTGTTTCCTATAAATTAGCGCATGCTCCCTTCCGCTTTGGCCTTACTGCTGACCATTTACAGCAATATAACCTTTTATACACCGACCCGGTAGTTACGCAAACCGTAAACACACTCACCGGGCAAACTATTTCACCAAACAAAATAGGTTCTTTTGGCGACAATATTATGCGCCACCTTATACCAAACATGGAAGTTGTTCTGGGTAAAAATTTCTCGTTGCAATTTGCCTATAATTACGAAATGCGTAAGGAGCTTGAACTGACCTCGCGTCCTGGCCTTGTGGGGTTTTCGGGCGGCTTTGGCATAAAGATTTATAAATTCCATTTGAATTACGCGCTGGCGGGTTATAACCTGGGCGGGGTAATAAGTACATTCACCATGATGCTGTCCTTATCTGATTTTTATTCCCGGGCCTGATGCGCGATATTGTTATAGCAATTGACGGTTATTCATCCTGCGGGAAAAGCACTGTCGCGCGCGACCTGGCAAGCGCCCTGGGCTATGCCTATATTGATACCGGAGCCATGTACAGGGCCTTTACACTATATTGCCTTGAAAAGGGCATAATACAAGAGGGCAGGGCAGTAGATGCTGCCAGGGTTATAAGGGAACTGCTTAATGCCAAAATTGAATTTAAGCACTCTGATTTGCTGGGTAAGTCAGAGACCTACCTGAACGGGAAAAACGTTGAAGAAGAGATACGCACCATGAGGGTATCGGAACTTGTAAGCCCTGTTAGCGCCATACATGAAGTACGCAAGGTGATGGTTTATTTGCAGCGCAAAATGGGCAGTACCCCCGGCATAGTTATGGATGGCAGGGATATTGGCACCGCCGTCTTGCCCCATGCCGAGCTTAAAATATTTATGACTGCTGATATTGCAGTACGCGTACAGCGACGGAAAGATGAATTAACGGCAAGAGGTATAAAAGTTACCGATGCCGAGGTGAAAAAAAACCTCGAACGGCGCGACGATGATGATACCCATAGGCTGGAAAGCCCTTTGAAACAAGCCCCTGATGCAGTTGTGTTAGACACTACCAACCTTACACGAGAGCAGCAATTGGAAAAAGCCCTTAGATGGGCAAAGGAAAAAATAGTAGGGTAGGGCAGCTTCCTGTAATTTCCTCCTGATAAATATATTGAAAATCTGCCTGCGTTTCTTATTTTTACACCATATTTAGCAGATTAACTGATAGTAATATGGAAGTTTTAAAATTTGGAGGAACCTCTGTCGGTTCGGCTGAGCGGATGAAATCAGTTGCAGGGCTTATAAATTACCCGGGCAAAAAAATTGTAGTACTGTCGGCCATGTCGGGTACAACTGACCATTTGGTTAAAATATCATTAGCCTTGCATAAGCAGGATACTGAAAATGCCATAAAGCTTATTAATGAACTTGAACCTCGCTACCGCAAAACAGTAAATGAACTTTATTCTGCCAAAGAGTATATTCATAAAGGGAATGAACTCATTACCGAACATTTTAATTTCCTGCTTTCCTTTACCCGCGATATGTTTACCCCAAATGAAGAAAAAACCATATTAGCTGAAGGGGAACTGATTTCTACCGCCCTGTTTCAATACTATTTAGAAGAACAGAAAATACCTTCAGCTTTATTAGCGGCTCTCAACTTTATGCGCATTGATGAAGAAGGTGAACCAGACCTGCCCTATATAGAAGACCATCTGAAAAAGGAATTGACCCGTTATAGTCATACCGAACTCTTCATTACCCAGGGCTATATATGCCGTAACCCTTTCGGGCAAGTCGATAACCTGAAGCGGGGTGGAAGCGATTATACCGCCTCATTGGTTGGCGCAGCTATATATGCCGAAGACATACAGATATGGACCGATATTGACGGGATGCATAATAATGACCCCCGTTATGTGCCGGACACATATCCCATTGCGGAACTGTCTTTTGATGAAGCGGCTGAGTTAGCCTATTTCGGGGCGAAAATATTGCACCCTGCGTGTATATTACCGGCTCAAAAACGTAAGATACCTGTTCGCCTGTTGAATACCATGCAGCCTAAAGCAAAAGGTACACTGATATGCGAGACTACCGGGGAACAGAATATAAAAGCAGTGGCTGCTAAAGATGACATTACGGTTATTAAAATAAAATCGGCCCGGATGTTGATGGCTTACGGTTTTCTTCGGAGCGTATTTGAAGTATTTGAACGCTACAAAACACCTATTGATATGATTACCACATCTGAGGTTGCGGTATCACTCACCATTGATAATAATTCTCGTCTTAAAGAAATAATAGCTGAACTGGAAAATTTTGGCACAGTTGATATTGACACCAGCCAAACTATTATTTGTGTGGTAGGCGACTTTTTAGCAGACAAGCATGGTTATGCGCTGGCAATTTTTGAAGCCCTGAAAGATATACCTCTGCGCATGATATCTTATGGTGGCAGCAAGAATAATATATCAGTTCTTATAAGCGGAGATGATAAGAAGAAAGCCTTGCTTGCATTGAATGAAGGGGTGTTTAAAAAATCATTATGCTGATTAATTTTTATGAAAATTGCCGGTGTTTTAAGTTTTTTTGTATCTTTTCCATGAAATTTGTTGAAAAAATACAAGATTAATACCATAATCCGGGATAAAAAACGCAAACTGAAATAATGAATAAACCCCACATACAAAATGGTGAGCCGGCTCTTGATTACCAGGTTAAAACTCTGAGTGAGATAGGCCAGGAAATTACTTCTTCGTTATCAGTTGAGAAAATTATAGAGAGGACTTACAAAAAAGTGAACTCCTTAATGGACGCGTCTGTATTCTGGATTGGGCTTTATAATGAGAAGGAAAACCGTATTGACTTCCCGGGTCCTATGGAAAAAGGGGAAAAACTGCCTTCACACTCTATTGATTTAACTGATTCCAACCGTCATGCTGTCTGGTGTTTTAAGAACCAGAAGGAAATAGTGATGAACGATATCAGGAATGACTATAAAAAATATTTTCCTGATGTGGAATTGCCGCCGCCAACTTCCGGGGAAGAAACGAAATCGCTGATATACCTGCCACTTTCTTCCCGCGATAAGAAAATAGGTGTTATAACTGTTCAAAGTTTTAAAAAGGATGCCTATACTCTATACCACCTTGATATTTTGCGCAACCTGACACTGTTTATTATTACTGCACTCGAAAATGCCCGCTTGTATGAGGATGTGGAAACGAAAGTTAAAGAGAGGACAGAGGAGGTGATTAAACAAAAAGAAGAGATTGAGCTTTCATATAAAAACATTGAGTTACTTAGTGAAATAGGAAAGCAGATTACTTCCACCCATAATTTTGAAACCATATTTGAGAAGTTGCGCGAGAGCGTAAACAGCCTGATGGATGCGGAATGTTTTGGCATACGAATATATCACCCTGAAAAGAACGAGGTGGAAATTAAATATGAATATGACAAAAACATTCGTTCTGAGCCCTTTTCTTTTTCATTTGATAATGACAACAATTTCTCAGTATGGTGCATAAAAAACAAAAAAGAGATATTTATTAATGACAATATAGCGGAGCATAAGAAGTATGTGAAAGAAATTGTGGTAATCCAGGGTGAAATGACGCAATCCCTTATCTTCTGCCCTATGATTCTGAATGAGAGGGTAATTGGGGTAATTACTGTTCAGAGCTATAAAAAGAACCAATATTCGCCATACCATCTCACCTTTATAAGAACCCTTGCTTCTTATGCCGCTATTGCACTTGAGAATGCCAGTGTTTATGAAAATATAGAGGCTGAAATAAAGCAAAGAACGCTTGAGGTAATTAAACAGAAAGAAGAATTGGAAGAAAAATCAAAGGCATTGCAGCAATCGTATCATAACATAACTTTGTTAAGTGAAATCGGGCAGCAGATTACTTCCTCTTTATCCGTCGAAACAATTATTGAAACGGCATACGAGAGTGTGAATCAATTGATGGATGCTTCCTCCTTCTGGATAGGTATTTATAATGAAAGCGCACAACGGCTTGATTATCCCCTCGGAAAGGAGAACGGCAAAACAATCTCTTCTGCTTATTATGATTTATCAGATGACAAAAGGCTGCCGGTATGGTCATTTAAAAATAAAAAGGAAATAATGGTGAATGATTATGAGAAAGAGTATAGCAATTATATTCCGAATTCAACTCCGCCAAAACCTGTTGCCGGTGCAGTTCCTCAATCATCTATATGGTTCCCTCTTATTTCTGAAGAAGGAAAATCTCTTGGCGTCATAACCATACAGTCCTTTCGCAAAAATGCCTACACCGAGTACCATTTAAGTATGGTGCGTAATCTTGCTGTATTCACCTGCATTGCACTTGAAAATGCATTGTTGTATGAACGCGTGGAACAAAAAGTAAGGGAGCGTACTGCAGAGGTAGTGAAGCAAAAAGAAGAGATAGAACTTTCCTATAAAAACATAAAAACATTAAGTGAAATCGGGCGCGATATCAGTTCCTCATTATCTATTGAAAAAATCATAAATAAAACATATAAGAAAGTAAATTCATTAATGGATGCATCGGTATTTGGCATCGGGCTTTATAACCCTGAAGAAAACCGTATTGATATTCCGTGCCTTATGGAGAAAGGCGAACAGATGCCCTTCTTTTGTTATAGTTTGAACGATACAACCCGTCCTGCTATTTGGTGCTTTAAGCAACAGAAGCAATTTTTCACCAATGATTACCTGAATGACTATAACCAGTATTTTCCTGATGCGGTTGTTCCCGAGCCGACTTCCGGCGAGCAGGCTAATTCTATGATTTACCTGCCTCTTTCCCTTCAGAACAAAAAGATTGGGGTAATTACCGTTCAAAGCTTTAAGAAAAACGCTTATACGCAATACCACTTTGATATTCTTCGCAACATGACTGTCTATATTACTACCGCTCTCGAAAATGCCCATCTGTACGAAAATGTTGAAACGAAGGTGAAGGAAAGAACAGCGGAAGTTATGCGGCAGCAGGGTGAGCTTGAACAGATGAATAAAGAAATGACTGACAGTATTAATTATGCCCGTACCATCCAGGATGCTATTCTTCCCTTTACAGACCGCATTAGCCAGTCGCTGAGCGAATTTTTCATACTCTATCAGCCCAAAGCTATTGTGAGCGGTGATTTTTATTGGTTTGCCGAAGTTGACGGGAAACAGGTTATTGCGGCTGTTGACTGCACCGGGCATGGAGTTCCGGGAGCATTTATGAGCATGATTGGAAACGCTCTGCTTAATGATATTATAGTTGTTCGCGGTATAATAAGGCCTGATTTGATTCTTAACGAACTGCACAAAGGAATCCGTTTTGTGCTCAAGCAGGAGCAAACGCATAACCAGGATGGAATGGATATTGCCCTTGCAGTCATTGATAAGAAGAATAGAAAAATACAATATTCGGGAGCTAAAAACCCTCTTGTGTACGTTTCCAATAACGAATGCTTTGTGGTGCCGGCAGATAAGCTCTATATCGGCGGGACGCAACAGAGAGAGGAACATGAAAGGCTCTTCACATTGAACGAAATGGAACTGGATTCTTCCATAATGATGTATCTTTTCAGCGATGGCTTTGCCGACCAGTTTGGCGGACCTAAAGGAAAAAAATTCAAACATAGGCGATTGAAAGAGATTTTATTGGCCAACAGCAATAAGCCTTTAAGCGAACAAAAGAATATCCTGGAAAAAACATTTGATGAGTGGAAAGGTAATCTTGAGCAGGTTGATGATGTTTTGGTTATTGGAATAAGAGTGTAATTCGTATTTCTGATGAGTATGTTTTCCCCGGAATTGATAAGGAAGTTTCAAAATATACACACACCATTTTATTATTATGATACCGGCATACTACGCAATACGCTGGAACAGGTTGCTGCTGCTGCGAAAAAATATGACATTGAAGTTCATTACGCTCTGAAGGCCAATGCCAACAAGCGCTTGTTGAAGTTGATACAGGGTTATGGCTTTGGCGCCGATTGTGTGAGCGTAAATGAAGTGTTGCGGGCGGTTGAGTGCGGCTTTCCTGCCGGTAAAATTGTATTTGCCGGTGTGGGTAAATCAGATGAGGAAATAAGAGTGGCATTGAAAGAGAATATTTATTGTTTCAACTGTGAGTCACCGGAGGAGATTGAAGTTATTAACTCGATTGCGTGGCAGAGTAAGAAGAAAGCGCAGATAGCTCTCCGCATAAACCCCAATGTTAATGCGCATACACATCATTATATCACCACAGGGCTTGAAGAAAACAAGTTTGGCATAAATATGTGGGAAATGGACAATGTGCTGAACTCTGTTAAGAAATGCAAACATGTATCGCTGGTTGGGCTGCACTTTCATATTGGTTCCCAGGTTACCGATTTGGGAGTGTATAAAACGCTTTGCCTGAGAGTGAATGAAATTCAGCAGTGGTTTTCCGACCGCAACATTTATGTTCCTAACCTGAACCTTGGCGGCGGACTTGGCATTGATTACTATAACCCGGATAAAAACGCCATAGTAGATTTTGATAAATATTTTGGAATTTTCAGGCAGTTTTTGAAAGTTAATCCGGGGCAAAAGCTGCATACCGAGCCGGGACGCGCTTTGGTTGCTCAGTGTGGCGCGCTTATTACAAAGGCTCTTTATGTGAAGAAAGGAATTCAAGCGAACTTTATTATACTGGATGCCGGAATGACAGAGTTGATAAGGCCCGCACTCTATCAATCTTACCATAAGATTGAAAACCTGGCAAGCACATCGAAGGAGATGTTGAAGTATGATGTGGTTGGACCGATATGTGAATCATCAGACTGTTTTGGCAAAGCAGTTGACCTTCCTGAAACAAAGCGAGGCGATTTGTTTGCAATCCGCTCGGCCGGAGCTTATGGAGAAAGTATGGCATTGGATTATAACCTGCGTGACAGGGCTAAAAGTTATCTGAGTGAAGATTTTTAAGAATGAGTTATAGTTTACTGCTTTAATGAATACACATTTACGGAATCTTTCTGCATAATTAATTTATCAAGATGCTTTTTTACCAGGCTGTCTGCTTCTATCTTTCTCGAATCAGAATATAAATATCTGGCGCCTTTGCTGATCATGGCTTTAAGGGTGTCGGCAGGGAGATAATCATTATTGAATACCCATCCTTTTTTATTTATATAATAATTGAATATGTATGCTGATTCATCATTGCCAGCTATGCAAAGGGCATTATCGGGCACAGCATCCGCGAGGGCGGTTTTATAGGTAAGCAGGCTGCTGTCAAAGCCGGGATCAATAAGGTTCCATCTGTGGTCAACCCGTAAAAATGCTGTTACAGGTATAATGAAGAATGCTAATACAGAAAACGCTTTAAGCGCCTTAAATTTCTGATTAAGCAGGTACCATGCGCCATAAGCAACAAGAATGAATAACAGTGGCAGAAATGGGAAGAGATAATAATCATGCACTGTGCCAATCATATTCATCTCGAAGAAGAAATAGAGCAATGTACTGATACCCCAGCATAAGAAAGTGATGAAGAATGGTTTTTTATAAACCTTATTGCGGAGCAAAAACCAGAACCCGGCTACGAAGAATAAGAAGGAGCCATAATTAACAAGTAATTCAGGTAAGGAAGACACCAGGTTACCCTGCATAATGTCAAGTAATGTATGTATGTCGCTTTTACCGGCAGATAAAACACCTGTTACAACTCCATTGCCCTGCCACGTTCCGATTACATTAAAGTACCATAATGCAGGGGCTGAAAAGCTGATTGCAAAGATGGCAATCGCTCCCAAAGCAGCTTTAATGCTTATGGTGTTTTTTACAAAAAGCCCATGCAGAAAATAGGCTGCAATTGCACCAAGGTAAACAACAAAAGGCAATTTGGCCAATGTGGCAAGGCTGAGAAAAACTGCCGACCATACCAGCAATGAGAATTTATTTTTGGTTGTCCATTCAAAGAAAAAAGCCATACCCCAGGCAGCCGTACATAATGAAAAATTATCCGGCAATGGGTTCATGGTATAATAGTAGAATACGGGAGAGAAATTAAAGCACCATGCGCCCACCAGGGCCATGTTCTCATTGCGGAATATAGCATATATAAGACGGTAAATGCCCCATACGCTGAACAGCCCCATTATAAAGGAAAGAATACGGCTTATGATAATATGACTGCCGAAAATTTTATAAAAGCATGCAAAAAGCCATTGCATTATGGGGAATTCCATGCGGAAAATGCCGTTGCCATTGCCGCGGCTGTTTATACGCGGGTTAAGGATATTAAAATCTTCTTTCTGGAAATTATCTATTAATGTTTGTGTCTGGGTTTGCCTCCAGACATGATATCCTATAAGGTCCATTTTAAATACATGCCAGTGCATAAGCAGGCTTATCCCGGGAATAAGTATAAAAAGTATAATCTTTCCCCTGCTTGTTAATGTGGATTGGAGTGAAGTGGTAAGCATTGTTTTTAGAAAGATTACCTGCTATAGTTCGGCGCTTCGCTGGTAATAAATATATCGTGCGGATGGCTTTCGGTAACGCCTGCATGGGTAATGCGGATAAAACGCGCCTTTTGCAATTCGTTTATGTTTTTTGCCCCGCAATATCCCATTCCCGAACGTAAACCGCCTACAATCTGATATATTACTTCGGCCATGTTGCCTTTATACGAAACCCTTCCTGTAATACCTTCGGGCACTAATTTCTTGATATCGTCTTCTGCATCCTGGAAATACCTGTCTTTCGAGCCCTGCTGCATAGCTTCAATCGAACCCATGCCGCGGTATGATTTAAACCTTCTGCCCTCATAAAGAATAGTTTCGCCGGGAGATTCCTCCACGCCCGCGAACAAAGAACCTGCCATAACCGAACTGGCTCCGGCTGCAATGGCTTTTACAATATCTCCCGTGTACCTGATTCCTCCGTCGGCAATTACCGGGATATTGGAGCCTTTGAGCGCTTTGGCCACTTCATATACGGCTGTAAGCTGAGGCACTCCTATACCTGCAATAATGCGGGTGGTGCAGATAGAACCCGGCCCTATGCCTACTTTTACAGCGTCGGCGCCCGCTTTTACCAATGCATGAGCGCCTTCGGCGGTGGCAATATTGCCAGCAATCAACTGCACCTGCGGGAACTTCTTCTTCAATGTTTTTATTTCTTCAATAACCCGTTTTGAATGGCCATGAGCCGTATCTATCACAATGGCGTCAACTTCTGCGTTAACCAAAGCGGCAGTGCGTTCATACATATCGGAAGTAACGCCGATAGCGGCTGCCACACGCAACCTGCCGTAAGCATCTTTGCAGGCGTTGGGGTGGAGGTGAATCTTTTGAATGTCTTTATAGGTAATAAGCCCTACCAGATGTCCTCCGCCATCAACCACCGGAAGTTTTTCAATTTTATATTTCTGTAATATATCTTCGGCTTTGGTGAGGTCGGTATTTTTTTTAACGGTAATAATATGGTCCTTGGTCATTATTTCGCTGATGCGGCGGCTGCCGTTCTTTTCAAAGCGGAGGTCGCGGTTGGTAACAATGCCTACCAGCCTGTTCTTGTCAGCCACTACGGGAATGCCGCCAATCTTGTATTCTTTCATCAGGGCAAGGGCGTCTTTCACTTTGGCGTCTTCTTTCAGGGTAACCGGGTCCTGTATCATTCCGCTTTCATAGCGTTTTACACGCCTTACCTGGTCAGCCTGCTGGGCAATGGTCATGTTTTTATGCAACACGCCTATGCCGCCTTCACCCGCAATGGCAATGGCCATTTTATATTCGGTTACCGTATCCATGGCAGCCGAAACAATAGGGGTGTTAAGTTTTATAGTTTTGGTAAAGTGCGAAGTGATGTCGGTCTCCCTCGGAAGTACCTCTGAATAGGCAGGAAGCAAAAGTACGTCATCGTACGTTAAGCCTTCTCCTGCAAATTTTTCTGTGTCTTGGTTCACGATTAAACTTTTGCAAATATAAACATTTTGAAATAAGAAGCTTTTTGGCAGATTTTTACTCCTGATTCACGCTGTCGGTTTTTGTCGGGTTTTTGCACTCCATTGCACTGTTTGGTGTATTTAATAATACATTCCGACCCTCTCCTGGAACGAGGAGAGGGCAGGGTGAGGTCAAAAAAAGCACCCTAACCAGGATGCTTTTAAGAAAACAATAAAATAGAATATTACATGCTCTTCAACTCAGCCACTAAATCGGTAACCACCTTTTTAGCGTCGCCGAATAACATGCTGGTCTTAGGGTCGTAAAAGAGTTCGTTGTCAATACCGGCATAACCTGCGCTCATACTGCGCTTGTTAATAATAATGCTCTTGGCCCTGTTTACTTCTAAAATAGGCATACCGTAAATTGGGCTTGCAGGGTTGGTTTTGGCGGCAGGGTTTACTACGTCGTTGGCGCCCACAACAAATACCACGTCGGTAGTATCAAATTCGGGGTTAATATCATCCATTTCTTTCAGCTTGCCGTAATCAACATTAGCTTCAGCCAGCAATACGTTCATGTGGCCGGGCATACGTCCTGCAACAGGGTGAATGGCATATTTTACATCCACTCCGCGTTCTTCAAGGAGGGCTTCCAGTTCGTGCATAACGTGCTGCGCCTGTGCAACAGCCAATCCGTAACCGGGTACAATAACCACTTTCTTGGCATAGTTCATAAGCACCGCTGTATCGGCCACCGAAATATCCTTTACCGTTCCGCCTGTTGTGCCACCTGCTGCTGCTGCTGCGGTTCCTGCTCCAAATGCCCCGAATACCACGCTGAAAAGCGAACGGTTCATGGCATTACACATGGCAACGGTGAGCAAGGTACCGGCAGAGCCTACCAGGATACCGCCTGTGAGCATTACTTCGTTATGGTAAAGGAAACCTCCCGCTGCTGCTGCAAGGCCCGTAAATGAGTTTAACAAGGAGATAACCACCGGCATATCGGCTCCGCCAATTGGCAATACAAACAAAATGCCATATACCAGCGCGAGTGCGAGAGTGAGAATGGCAATGTTCATATCCTTAACGCCCATAATGGTTATGTAGCCTGCAAGGCAAACAATAACGAGCAACACCAATGCATTAATAATATTGTAGAAAGGAATGCGGGGATTTTTGTTCAGGTTGCCGTTGAGTTTTAGAAATGCGACCATACTACCCGAGAATGATACGCTGCCAATTACAAGTCCTGCCATAACGGTCATAACCAATTTGGCATGTCCTGCATGTTCCGGGAATTCCATAAGCGATATTAAGGCCGCGCAGGCGCCACCCATACCGTTAAAGAGCGATACAAGCTGGGGCATGGCAGTCATTTTTACCCTTTTTGCCACCATCCAGCCAATAATGCTTCCAATAGCGATAGCGGAAAAGAGGAGGGTATAAACAATAGGTGAAATAGGAGTCGAGCGCAGGAAAATGGTTGCCAGTATGGCAAGGGTCATACCCGCCGCAGCTATAAGGTTACCGTTACGGGCGCTTTCAGGTTTGCTCAGCATTTTTAATCCGAGGATAAATGTTACCGAACCAACGAGGTAAATAATGTCAATTATTACAGTACTGTTCATATAATTTTAATTTGATGATTTGATAATTTGATGATTTGATGATTGCCGGTTTCCTGATGGTTTAATAATGCTTTTTAATTATCAAATTGGCACATCATCAAATTATCAAATTGATAATTATTTTTTCGGTTTCTTTTTAAACATTTCCAGCATGCGGTCGGTTACTACAAAGCCACCTACCACGTTCAGCGTGCCGAGTATTACGGCTAAAAAGCCAAAGGCGAGGGTAAGCGGTTTGCCCGGGTCTGAACTGAGCAACACCAATATAGCGCCGACAATTACTACTCCGTGAATGGCATTGGCGCCCGACATAAGCGGGGTGTGCAGCACCGAAGGCACGTGGCCTATCACTTCTATTCCTACAAATACCATCAGTATAAGCATGAATATCATCTGCTGGTGCGAACTGAAGAAAGAAAATAAATGTTCCATAGTTTTTTTAATTAAGAATTAGGAATTAATAATTAGTAATCGTGGAATTATTTTTATTGTTTTTATTGTTTTGTTTTCTGCTCTGTTCATAATGAATTACTAATTGCTAATTATTAATTACTAATTGGCAACTAACTTTGCAACCGAAGGATGAACGGCAACGCCTTTATGAACGATAAGCGAGCCTTTGGTTATCTCTTCTTCCATTTCCCATTTGAAATTTTCATTGGTTGCAAGATGGTATAGGAAAGTTGAAATATTTTTGGCGTATAATTCGCTGGCATTCAAAGGCAGCAAACTGGGCAGGTTCGATTCGCCGAGAATTTTAACCCCGTTAGGCGTAACAATATTTTCGTTCATTTTGCTGCCTACCACGTTACCGCCTTGTTCTACCGCCATATCAACAATTACCGAGCCGTTGCGCATGCTCTTAACCATTGCCTCGCTGATAAGCACCGGCGCTTTTTTGCCGGGGATAAGCGCGGTGGTAATTACTATATCGGCATCGGCCACGTGCCTGGCAATAAGTTCCTGTTGTTTTTTCAGGAAATCTTCCGATACGCCTTTTACATACCCGCCTTCTATCTTTATTGATTCGTCGCCTTTTACTTCAATAAATTTTCCGCCCAATGATTGCACCTGTTCTTTGGTTTCCGGGCGGATGTCAGATACTTCCACAATAGCGCCAAGGCGTTTTGCTGTGGCTATTGCCTGCAAGCCTGCAACACCGGCGCCCATAATAACCACTTTACTTGGTTTTATAGTTCCTGCGGCAGTCATCATCAGCGGGAATATTTTACCCAAGGCATCGGCAGCCATAATAACAGATTTATAGCCCGCAAGGTTAGCCTGGGAACTAAGAGCGTCCATTTTTTGTGCCCTTGAAATACGGGGTATGGCATCTACCGAAAATGCTGAAATGCCAGCTTTTACACATGCGTCAACCAGTTCGGGGTGGGTAGCGGCATACATAAACGACATCAGAATAGCTTCCTTTTTCATATTGCCAATATCCTGTGCGGACGGGGCATTTACGGCAAGGAGTATATCGGCAGAGGAGAACAACTCTTTGCGGTCATTCACTATAGTTGCTCCCGCTGCAGTATAGGTTTCATCGTTAAAGTATGAACTGGCCCCGGCGCCTTTTTCAATGGCGCAGGCAAAGCCTTTTTTTACCAGTTCCTTAACCACATCGGGGCTAAGGGCTACACGGTTTTCTTTTGGTTTGGTTTCTTTGGGTACGGCTATTTTCATAAGTTCTTCAAGTTTATAAAGTTCATAAAGTTTGTAAGGTTTATAAAGTTTGTAATGACTTTATGAACTTTCGGCTTTATAAACTTTCTACTCATTTCAGGGCGCAAAAGTAAAAATAATTGGGAATACCCGTAAAAATAATTATGAGTCATAAATTATAAGCTATGAGTTCAGCATATTATAGCATGAGTTATATATATGGAATATGTTTCGACAGGCTCAACATGATTCTTTCGATGTCAGCCTGAGCTTGTCGATGGCTTTCAACCTATGCAAAAATCAAATAAGCAACCTCTTAATGGATTACTTGTAATTCTTATCTCTTAACTCTTAGTTCACGATTTAATACACAGGTAAGGGTATTTAATTATTTTTACCCGATTCTTAATTGCACGTAAAGCAGGGAATGGAAAAACTACCCGAATTAGCTTTTTACCTTTCAAAATATGGTTACTATGCCGTATTTTTATTCGTCTTCTTGCAGGAGTTAGGTGTTCCCAACCCTATAACCAACGAACTGGTGCTTATATTTTGCGGCTACCTTTCTTCAACAGGAACGCTCAATTTTTATAAGGTTATACTGGTAGCTATATCGGCTGATTTTATCGGGACAAGCATTTTGTTTTTCATTTTTTATTCCTTCAGCAAGTGGCTGATAGACCATTCCCCAAAATGGTTGCCGCTTACGGGGGAGACTATTGAAAAACTGAAAAAAAGAGTGCTAAGGCGCGGGAACCGCAGTGTATTTATTGGCAGGCTGACGCCTTTTTTAAGGGGATATGTTTCAATTGCCGCGGGTATGTTGCATGTTGACCGCAAAGCGTTTTTAGGAACGGTAATATTATCTGCCATAACATGGAGCGGGGGGCTGGTGCTGTTAGGCAGGCTTATCGGCCCATACTGGAATGTAATGCTTAGGGAAAAGGGAGTTATTTCAAATGTCGCGCTTTTTGTTGTGGCTATTATTGTAATAATGTTTATTGGCAGGTATTTTCAGCGGAAACAATTAGAGGAAGATACGGAGAAATGAATTACGGATTATTCGTGTATCCATTATTTATTTTGGAACTCATGACTGTAAATTACGCCGTTAAAAATTACGAATTACGATGTTGCCTGGATTTTGATACTCTTTTGTCTTCTTCTTATAATTCTTAATTAATATAATGGATACACTGCCTCAATTGGCTTTTTACCTGGCAAAATATGGTTATTACGCTATATTTATCCTGGTGTTTTTGCAGCAAATAGGTGTGCCGAACCCGGTAACCAATGAGCTGGTTCTTGTTTTTTGCGGTTACCTGTCTTATACAAAAACACTTAATATATATGAAGCAATATTCGCAGCAATCATGGCTGATGTTGCAGGCTCAATTATAATATTTTTTGCTTTTTATTCTTTCAGCAAATGGCTCATAGACCATTCTCCCAGGTGGTTGCCCTTAAGCGGAGAATGGATTGAAAAAATAAAAAACAGGGTTTTAAGCCGCGGGCATTACAGCATATTTATCAGCCGCATGACTCCCTTTTTGCGCGGGTATATTTCGGTTGCGGCAGGCATGCTTAATTTAAACCGGAAAGCTTTTACAGGCACGGTAATAATATCTGCCATATTATGGAACGGAGGGCTGATACTCATTGGCCGGCTTATAGGCCCTTACTGGAGTGAAATGTCAGGCGCAGGCGGAATTATAAAGAACATCCTCATATTAATTGCCGTGCTGGTAGCAGTTATTATTATAGGAAAATACTTTCAGAAAAAACAACTGGAAGAAAAATAATTACGAATTAAAAATTACGAATTACGATATTGGTGAAATAGTTTTTTAATTCACAATTTACCATTCACAATTCACCATTATTTTATTTTCTCTTTTTCGCTGCCTGTTGTTCCTTAACCATTTGCTCAAGCCTTTGCTGGAACTTCGATTGTTTTATGGGCTTGGCCTTGTTCTCCTGCATTTTGCGGTGCAGGGCGTCTTCGTTAATAAACCTGCGTGCAAGGAAAGTCTGGCCGAATGTTATAAGGTTGGCAAGGAAATAATAATAGCTTAAACCGGCCGAATATTTATTCAATACGCTAAGGAACATGATAGGCATAAGGTACATCATCCATTTCATCATTTTTGCCATCTGGTCGGTACCGCCCGCGGGGTTGCCCATTATCTGCTGGTTTGCCGTAATATAAAGGTATTGCGATATGGTCATAAGCAAGGCGAAAACGCTCACGTGGTTTCCATATAAAGGGATTGAAAAATTATGCGGGAAAGTATATACCGAATCGTAGGTGGAAAGGTCGGTAGCCCACAAAAAGTGTTGCTGGCGAAGTTCTATGGAAGAAGGGAAAAAACTGAATAACGCCACCAAAACAGGCAACTGCAACAGCACGGGAATACATCCTGCCATAGGGTTTATACCCGCTTTTTTGTAAAGCGCCATAACGCCCTGCTGCTTTTTCATGGCGTCTTCTGTTTTTGGGAATTTTTTATTTATCTCGTCAATCTCGGGTTTTAGTATGCGCATTTTAGCCGATGATACATAAGTTCGGAAAGCGATAGGGAAGAGGAGGGCTTTGATTACTATAGTAAGAATCAGTATTACCAGGCCGTAATTCATGTTAAAGCGGTTAAGGAATTCAAACAGGGGTATAATGATATAGCGGTTTACAGGTTTTCCCACCATTCCGAAAATACCGGAACCCAGGTCAATAAGTTTGTCAAATTGCATGTCGTTATCTTCCGAATAGTTTTTCAGTAATTTGTAATTATTGGGGCCGAAATAAAACTGCATATCAAATGACTCACTGGGCTGATGCATATACGGTATGGAAAGCGAGGCGGTGAAATTCTTCAGATGGTTAACATCTTTCCCGTTGCTTATGCCAACTTCAGGGCTTCCGAATTTGCTGTTTGTTACCAGTATGGAAGAGAAAAATTTTTGCTTGAATGCTACCCAGCTTAAATCTGTTGAAAGGGCTTTTTTATCATCCTTCATGGGCGAAAGGTTGTCCACATCGCTGCCATGGTATTTGTAATAAATTGTTGATTTCAGCCTTTGGTCGTTTGTATCGTTTATGGCTTCCAGCGAAGGAGAGGACATAGCCCATTCGAGGTTTATTTCCTGGGCATTAACAGGAATAATATTTTGCAGCCCTACTGTCTTAACTTTAAACCCTACCAAATAACTTCCTTTCTTTAAGGTATAAATATATTGAAGGTATTTACCGGGGTCAGATGTATTTAATTGCATGGTGAGCATAGTAGAATCCCCCGACTGACCACTGACCACTGATGGCTGACGACTAAAATACATCGAATCGGTAGAAAAGAATTTGGAATATGCGTTCAGTACAAGGCTGAAGTGATTATATCCAGGGAAGAAGAGAATAAGCGGTCCGTCGGCGCTTGTTTTAAAATTTTTAAGTTCGACAGAACTTATTTTGCCACCTTTGGCCGAAACGGTAGCTTTCAGCAAATCGTTCTCAATGGTAATATCTTCGTCCTTGCCTTTAAGTGCGGAGTAAAATATACCGTCTTCCGCTTTGGCTTTGTTTAAAGCGCTGGCAGAATCAATTACGTGTGTTGAATCGGTTGAAGTTTCATTTACCTTAGCTTGCGTGCCTGCATTGTCATGCTGAGCTTGTCGAAGCATCTCTGCCTTTGCTATCGAATCCTTCTTCGCTTTTGCAAGCGCCACTTCTTTTGCCGACGGCATCTGGTAATACATCCAGCCGAATAACAGCAGGCCGATAATGAATAAGCCTATATATGATGATTTATCGTTTTTCATAATGATTTTTGCGATATAATGCAATGGAACGCTGATGACACTGATTTTGTATGATTAAATAAGATTTCTCCATTTCTGATTTGTAAAAATCATCAGTGCTCATCATAATCATCTGCGTTATCTGCGTTCAATTGGGTCGCAAAGATATTAAAGTGAAAGACGTGGTGAAAAGAAAAAGACTTTATCAGTAATCAGTGGTCAGTATTAAGGGATAAGGAGTAAGTGACAGGAAGCCGGAGAACTCTTATTTGTAATTCAGTATTCATTTGCAAAGATTATTTACTTATCTCATTTTGGTTTTGGGGTTACAAAAGGTTACATTTTTTTGGGGTATCACACCATCTAATCCGTTGATTTCAAATCAGTTAAATATTTTCAAACCTCAGAAAGTATAACCCCATTTGATACGGTTGACACTTTTTTTACTTTCATTTTTTTAACGTATTGATATTCAGGTATTTTTTAAATGAACTGCAAAAATTCCGTTAACTTTTGTCAACTTTTTTCCTTCTTCATTTTTAGCCACGAATTATTTTTCACTATTTGTTAAAAAATGGCACACTTTGGCACACGGTTCCCAGAAAATGTGTGCCATTTTCTAATTTCCTGCTAATTTTTTTAGCATTGTTCCTAAAAAATGCACACTTATGCACACGGTTCCCAGAAAAAGTGTGCATTTTTCTATTAGTATTGCTAAGTTCTTTAGCATTTTTTATCCTTAGTGTTAGTGGCTTTACTTTTCATTTTTCACTATTTAATAAATACTGCCCCGCAATCCTAATATTTATATTGGCAGGATGCGGGATGTCGCCAGTCATTTGCCTTTTTTATTTGAATGGCTCCACAAATATAAACATAATATTTAATATTGATAAACATATAGCATTGAAGTTTTCAACAACTGGCTTCCCCTAAAAAAATGCCATCCCACATTCCGCATTTCTGTGGAATTGCGGGGCCATTCCCCTTATTGAGCTATGAATTATGAGTTATAAGTTATGAGTCAACTAACAGATAACCATTAAGTAATGATAATAACATGATGGGTTCAATAGAATAAATATACACTATATTCTATTTTTTATTTCCCCGTATAAATACGCCCGTCTAAATACGGGTATTTTCATTTTACTCCCCCGTATTTATACTGTTTTTTTTATGAAATTTCTCATATTAATTTGTGCCTTGAAATTTACCCGGATACACCTGGTGAAATAAACCAACTAAAACCAAATTACCATGAAAAAAGTGAGACCGCCATTAATTGCAGCATTGCTCGTATTGGGAGGACGAGCCTGCATGGCACAGGCCAAGATTGCGCCTGATGTTATCGCCTCCGCAGGAACCTGTTATGTCAATTCCACAGCTTCACTTAGCTGGACATTGGGTGAACCATTGTCAGAAACGGACGTTTCTTCAACCAATTTTTTAACTCAGGGTTTCCACCAGCCTACATCTATTATTGTTACTAATGTAACAAGCCCTAATTCAAACACAGGGAACTTAAGCGCTTATCCTAATCCTTTTTCGAGCGCAGTTAACCTTCAAAACAACGATGAAGGCAAAACCCTGCAGGTAGAGTTGGTTGATATGGATGGTAAAACTCTGTTTAAAAAGACTATGACAGAAACTCAGGAACAGTTTGACCTGAGTACCTATTCAAACGGTGTCTATTTTTTAAGAGTTTATAATGCAGATAACCAATTAATTCAAACCCTGAAAATTGATAAAATCAAATAGAAAATGAGGCAATGCTCATCCATAAGGCAATGTAATGCCTTCCCCGCTTGGGGAAGGAGGGATAGGGCAGTCTCGATAAAATCAAATAACAAAAATTAAAAATTACCATGAAAAAAATTAAAATAATAGCTGCAACGCTATTGACATTAAGTTTGTCATCAATAAGTTTTGCACAGCAAACACAACAGACACAAATAACATCAACTGTTCCACATGCAATAAAATACCAGGCTATAGCAAGGAACGCGAATGGAGAAGCGATAGCCAACCAAAATGTTTCATTCAGGATAAGCATATTGCAGGGCAGTGCGGATGGAACCCCTGTTTACCAGGAAACCCAGACAGCTATAACCAATCAATTTGGTTTAGCTAACCTATCAATTGGACAAGGAGCAGTAGTAAATGGGTTATTTGATTCTATAAAGTGGGGCAACGGTCCATATTTTGCAAAAATAGAATTCGACCAGAATGGAGGAAGCAATTATGCTTATATGGGTACATCGCAACTTTTATCAGTTCCATATTCTTTATACTCGGAACATGCAAAAGTTGCGGATAACCTGCCTGTTTTCCCGATTAAGGCAGCTTTGCAGGGAACCAATTTACAGGCACCGTTTGACAGCCCTGAAACCGGTATGCTGGTATATAATACCGATTCATCTGGCAGCGCACCTTATAATGTTGTGCCGGGTTATTATTATAATGCAGGTACAGCCACTGACCCAAATTGGGTACTTTTATCTACGGCGGATAATTCAAATTCAACCCGTCGCCCAATGGCTTGTACTACCTATCAATACAGTAATTGCGCTGGAAGTACTTCAACGGCAGCAGATAACACAGGTTTTGGTGACTTGGCATTAGCAACATCTACACTTTCAGGCACTGATAATACTGCGTTTGGATATAATGCTTTAAATGCAAATACTTCAGGTAGTTATAATACAGCTGTAGGCTCAGGGGCTTTACAAACAAATAATGGATTTGTGGGATACGATAATTCAGCACTGGGATACAATGCTTTATCTGGGAATACACAAGGTTATTCAAATCTTGGGCTAGGTTATGAGGCTTTGTCTGGTAATACAACAGGATCTGATAACGTTGCCTCTGGGAATCAAGCTCTTGAAGCAAATACTGTAGGAAGTGTTAATACTGCCGTTGGAGATGAAGCTTTAAATGCTAATACAACTGCAGCTTGTAATACAGCTATAGGCGGTGGTGCCCTATTATATCAAAATTATAATGGAGGAAATCCAAATTCTTACTGGTATAGTTTTAATGTTGCAATTGGGTTTGATGCATTGCAAAATATAAATCCCACAACCACTAATAATGGTATTCAAAATACTGGTGTAGGAGCAAATGCTCTTCACTCTTTTACTATTGGAATGGATAACACTGTTATTGGTTTTGATGCGATGTTTGGTACTTCAAATAGTACTTCTAGTAGCAATACTGCTGTAGGAGCCTGGTCATTGACTAGCAGTACTTTAGGAAGCCATAATACCGCTGAAGGAGATAGTTCAATGTTTAATAATACAATAGGGCTTAATAATGTCGCAAATGGGTACTGTGCTTTAAGTGGGGGCAATAGCTACGGTAGTAGTGGTAGTAGTAATACAGCTACAGGCGCTTATGCAATGAACAATAATACTACAGGCGATAAAAATACGGTCACCGGTGATAGCGCAATGTATAAAAACACAACAGGTTATAATAACGTTGCGAATGGATACGGTTCACTATTTAAAAATACAAGTGGCATAGATAACGTTGCCAATGGATACGGAGCATTAGCTCTAAGTACAACTGCAAGCAGCAATACAGCATCAGGCGCGTATGCATTGTATAATAATACGTATGGTGATCAGAATACTGCCATTGGAGATAGCGCAATGTATTTAAATTCGACCGGTTATTATAATACTGTTTCTGGCTATCAAGCAGGTTATGGATGCACCACAGGTTTTAATAATGTAGCTGAAGGTTGGGAGGCATTACAAAATGTTAGTTCTGGTGATGACAATATTGGAGTAGGTATTCAAGCATTACAAAATATAGGTTCAGCTCTTTATAATGTAGCAATTGGATCGGACGCATTAATGAACAGTACGGTCAATAGTAACGTTGCCATCGGTCCCTTATCTATGTACTCCAATACTACCGCTTCTTATAATACAGCTGTGGGGCAAAGTACTTTATATTCTAATCAAACAGGGCAATATAATACAGCACAAGGTTATAACGCATTGTATTATAATACCTCAAATTATAATACGGCTACTGGATATTACGCGTTGGATGGAAATAAAGGTGGTAGCGGTAATTGTGCTTATGGAATGGAGACAATGCTAAACAACACTTATGCAAGTGATAATACCGCAGTTGGTTACTATGCATTATATACACAATCATATGCAAATAGTAACACAGCATGGAATACATATAATGTTGCAATCGGTGGAAAGGCACTGTATGATAATCAGCCCACATCGTCCACTAATGGCCTTGATAATACTGCGGTTGGGTATGAAGCTCTTTATAATAATACTACTGGGTATAATAATACAGCAATAGGTTATAATGCTGGCCCAAGCTCTTCTAATCCTGGATTAACCAATACTACTGCTATAGGAAATGGCGCAACACCAACTGCAAGTAATTCTATGGTATTTGGTAATTCATCTATTACTGAGAATTATTTTACCGGAACAGTAAATGTTACAGGGAGTGTTATTGCCTCATGTGGTACATTGAGTTGTTCAGATATCAGGTTTAAAAAAGATATAAAACCTATTTCTTCAACTTTAACTAATTTACTAAAGGTTCAACCTGTAAATTATTACCTTAAATCTCCGTTGGAAATGACAAATGAAGGAATTACTGCCAGTGTTTTTCATGGAACCAATGACACGGTAAAACAAATTGGATTTATTGCCCAACAATTAGAAGAACTTTTTCCAATAATAGTTAATACTGATAAAGAAGGGTTTAAATCTATAGACTATTCAAGGATGACTCCAATCTTGGTAAAGGCAATGCAGGAGCAACAACAAATGATTGATAGCCTCAAAAATTTTAACACTGCTCAGTCAATCAAAATTCAATCTTTGCAAACTGCCCAGGCTGATGATAAAAGTAAACAAGATAAACAAGAGGTTCGCCTGTCTAATGATGAACAGCAAATTGCCGATTTAAAGAAATTAGTAGAATCTTTGACTCAACAGGCAAGCATTAAGTAAATAAAGTGTAACTTGAAATGTAAAAAGTCCCGCAGGTTTGCGGGGCTTTTTTTATTAACCCACCCCAATTTTCATATATCAGGTCTAAAAACTAAAATATTGCTGTTTTTTTCAACCCCCTCTCTATCTGATAGAAAGATGGTAAAGGAAGTATTTTGCAAAGGACATGGCGAGGTTTTAATGAAAGGAATAGTTTAATGCCTTTATTATAAAGGTTTTATGAGTGATTATCAAATCATCAAATCAGCGAATCATCAAATCAAAAAAAAGGGTGTTAATATGTATGTTAAAAATTTAGTCGTATTTATTTGGTATTTCAAATGAAAAGTTATACTTTTACATATTGGATTTAACATTTATTTAACAGAAAAAGAAAAAATAATAGAACGCTGATGAAAAATATTAGAGCGCAGATGACGCTGATAAGTATGATTTAAAATGATTAAAATCAAACTTTATCATAAACAATCTGCGTCATCTGCGTTCCATTAACTATGAAAATGGCTATAAATACTATGTTTTTTTCAAAAAAATTGCGTAACTTTGTGTTCAGTTTGTGCGTTTAATATTAATAACCTCAACTATAATCGATGAAAAAGAAATTTTACATCAAGGGATTTTTGAATATGTTTCGACAAGCTCAACATGACCATGTGGGTGTCCAACATGATTATGTGGGTGCCCAACATGACTGTGTTGCCAGCCTGAGCCTGTCGAATGTCAGTCTGAGCCTGCCTGCCCTGAACTTTTTGCTTCATGGGTCGAAGACCTTTACTCAAACTATGAAGTGTGCTATACTCTGCTTCATGGTCTGCTTTATTGTACCCTCTGCAAGCGTTGCCCAAAGCAGCACAACCGCCACTAAGCCTGCTGCTACTTCTGCCATAAAGAGTGAGCCCGCAGACAAAAAAGACTGGAAAGTGAAATGGAAAGCAATGGCATTTGACCCGCAGATTTTTGTTGAAAATAAAGGGCAATTTGATAACGATATTAAAAACAAGAATGTAAAAAAAGTTTTGTTTCAGGCAGTATTGGGTAGAGACATTAAGGCCTATTTTACTCCCAATGGGATTTTTTTCCGCCAGGTTACTTTTGTTTCAAAAGATGCAGATAAAGCCCCTAATGATAAAGATGGAGGCAAAGATAAGGCCGGAACAAATGATATTGACGCCCCGCATGAAGCTATTGTGCATAAACTTGGGGCACGGTGGGAAGGCTCGAACCCCAATGTAACCATAGAGGCGGGTGAGGAGCAAACTTATTATCATTCGTATGCCACACAAGATAATAAATCAGTAAAGGCCAATGTTTTCAAAAAAATAACCTACCGCAATTTATACCCCGGCATTGACGTGGTATATACATTCCCCGGTGAAAACAAGGAGGGTATAAAATATGTTGTTATTGTTCACCCCGGCGCAGATTTATCGCAGGTGAAGCTGAAATATTTTTGGGCTAATAGTTTAACAATTGACGGGCTCGGTAATGTTAATGTGGATAACCAGATAAGTACTTTTACTGACCATGCCCCGGTAAGTTCGTACCTTGAAGGCGGCACTGTTGATGTAGAATATGCGGTTAACGGAACGGAAGAATCATTTGCGGTAAAAGGGAATTATGATAAAACCAAAACACTGGTCATTGACCCATGGACCAATCCAAATACTGGTGTAAGTAACAATGAAGCGTATGATATTGATTATGATAATTATGGCAACGTATTTGTGGGTGGAGGCTATGACCCTTATCAGGTATCTAAATTTAATTCTACGGGTACCAGGCAATGGACAACTGATGTTTTTGGTACAGATAATTCAAACAGCGGATATGACATTACAGTATGGGGTGATTTTGCCGTTGACCACCATTCCGGCGAGACTTATGCTGTGGAAGGATTTAATAATAATGGGGCATGGGCTGAAAAATATGATGCTAACGGTGGCTTTCTGGCCAGGTACAATGGTGTAGCAAGTTTCAGGGAAATGTGGAGGGCCCAGTTCAATGCATGTACCGGTAATATAGCCGTTGGTGGAGGGGGTACGAATTACCCAACCTCAGACGACCAGGTTGCAGTGCTTGATACTACTATGGCATCCTTAGCTCCGGCCTGCCCTTTATGCTCCTATGGGGTTACAGGGCCTGGGCACGACGTATGTATTATGTCAATGGACCCAACGGGCAGCCAATGTTTTATGGGTGTAGTTCAATCGTCTTTCTGCGATCCTTGCCACCCTGCCTCTAGCTATACAGGTCCAAGCCAGACAAACATTTTACCCAATAATATTTTTTCTGTTCCTCTTCCTTCTCTTAGCCCTGTATTAATGGGCCCAGTCACTGACCACTATAATTTTCAGGAAGCAGCTTCAATAAGTTATGTGGGTAATAATAATTCAGGTGGTACCAAAGTAGGTAATACTAACGGAATGAATGGCATGGCAGCAAGCCCTAACTGGCTTTATACCTTTGATGGCGCCACGCTGGAGCAATTCAATAAAAGCTCCGGTGCTCTGAATGCGAGCGTTGGGGGCTTGGGTACAGCTTATGCTCATGGTGGATGTGCTGCCGATATATGTGATGATGTATTTGTTGGGGTAGGAACAAATATTGCTGAATATAATAGTTCCTTAGCCTTTCAAAGAAATATATCGGCCGGAGGTACAGTTTATGCTGAAGTGCTTGGCCTCAATGGATCCGATTTATATGCATGCGGAAATGGTTTTGTGGAAGAATTAGCTAATCCTGACCCGGTTATAACTTTTTCTCCCTCATCTACCAATACAACTTGCGGTATGAGCAATGGCACTGCTACCGCTACACTTACGGCGAAATGCTCTATCCCGGGTATTAATTACATATGGAGTAACGGGCAAACCACCCAAACAATTACCGGTCTGGCTCCGGGTACTTATACCTGTACCATGACTTTTGGTGGTTGTGGCGCATCGTTCCAGGGTACCGTTAATGTTGCAGCATCGCCAACGCCTACGGTAGGCCCTACTGCTTCACCTAACAGTACAATATGTGTGGGTGGTTCTACTACCTTAAATGCTAATGGTAACGGAGGAGTAACAGGCTATTCATGGACCCCGACTACAGGTTTAAGTTGCCCTACATGCGCCACTACAACAGCAAATCCTACGGTTACAACTACATATTCATTAACTGGGAGTGATGGAGTAGGTTGTAACTCTGCGCAAGAAACCATAACGGTAACTGTTAACCCATTGCCCAATGTAACTGCTTCTGCATCTTCAACATCTATATGTACCGGTAGCTGCACTACCTTAAGTTCTGGCGGAGCCTCAACTTATACCTGGTCTCCTGCAGGCCCCGGTAGCGTATGCCCGGCAAGTAGTACTACCTATACGGTAACCGGTACCGATGGAAATGGTTGCACGAATACCGGAACTGTGGCTGTAACTGTTAACCCGACTCCTGTACCAAGTATTACTCCTACGCAACCAACATGTACTACCCCCGGCAGCGCTACTGTAAATGTTACCAGTGGTACGCCAGGCTATACTTATTCCTGGTCGCCTTCAGGAGCAGGCTCATCAGTAAGCCCTATTGCACCGGGTTCTTACACAGTTACCGTAACCGATGCCAATAGCTGCACAGGCACTGCCAATGTAACTATTAATTCACCTGCGCCACCTGTAATAACAGCCTCTGCTGCGACTAATACTGTATGCGCCGGCCAATCAACCGTATTAACTGCCACCGGAGGCAGCCCAGGCGATACATATTCATGGACAAGCACAACGGGTTTATTAAATCCTAATTCCGATACAACTACCGCCACACCATCTTCTAATCCAACTACATGGACTGTTACCGTTGTAAACGGAACCTGTACCTGTACACCGGTAACAGTGGCCGTAAGTATTAATCCAAGCCCGACCGTTACCGTTTCAACTTCGGCAACGGGTAATACAATTTGTTCAGGCGATTCAGCAACGCTTACTGCAAGCGGGGCAGGAGCTGGTGGCACTTATGTATGGTCTCCGGCAACGGGATTGAATACAACAACAGGTACATCAGTTAATACAGGTGCCACATCAACTATTACCTATACTGTTATAGGTACTGATGGAAATGGTTGTACCAATGCCAGTTCTCCGGCAACAGTTGCTGTAACCGTTAACGCGACTCCAACGGTAACTGCTGCGTCGGTGGGTATATGCCCTAATGGCACTGCCACGCTTACAGCGGGCACAGCTTCCGGGTATAATTGGAGCACAGGCGGTACAAATGATACTATAATTGTTAGTCCTACAGCTACAACTACATATACTGTAATAGGTAATAATGGTACCTGTACCGACACTACTACAGCAACTGTTACCGTGGGTGCAATCAGCGTTACAGCCACCGCTTCTTCTGATACTGTTTGCAGTAATGGTAGCCCAATAGTGCTTACAGGCGGAGGAGCGAATACTTACCAATGGAGCGGTGGTCCAAGTTCATCTACCTGGACTGTAAAACCGACAGGTAATTTTACTTATACCGTAACCGGTACTTCGGGCGCGGGTTGTTCTGCCAATGCTACCATATCTATAGTTGTAAACCCTTCACCAACTTTAACTCTTTCATCTCCTTCAGGCGGTAATACTGTTTGTACAGGCGATACCACCGATGCCTTTGCCAATGTTACAGGCAATGCAGGGCCATTTATATATACATGGTCAAACAATGTGCCAAGTAACCCCGATACAACCCCTTATGCATGGGGATTGGGCGTGGGCACTTATTCTGTTTGGGTAACCGATACCAATAAATGTAATTCCGATACGGGAGTGTTTACAGTTAGCCTGCAGAATATAAATGTTACTATCAATGCTTCGTCTAATTCGGTTTGTACCGGAGATTCAGTTACGCTTACTGCATCGGGCGCTACAAATTATACCTGGGAACCCGGCCCTGCATCGGGCTCAAGTATAGTAGTAAGCCCTTCTGTGGCAACTACCTATACTGTAGTGGGAACAACTACAGGTACCTGTAAAGACAGTAATACAGTAGCTATTACCGTTAATGGCTCACCGACCATGACTGTTCATCCTATGCAAGATTCTGTTTGCAATGGCTATGCGGATACTATTACCGCAAGCGGAGCAAATTCTTATGTATGGAATCTTCCAGCCCCTAATAATACCGGTTCAACTGTAAGTTTCACTCCCATAGCTGACGCTACAGTTATAGTTACAGGTAAAGAGGCCAATGGCTGTACAGCCACTGACACCTTAAAGATTGGCGTTGTACCGCCTCCTACGGTAAATATTAACTTACCGGGCAATGATACTATTTGCGGTGGCGCTCAGGCTACATTAATAGCGAACGGTTCAGCGGGTGGCAGCTATAGCTGGGATAACGGCCTTTATGGCACCAGCGATACTATTATTGTTACTCCCACAACGAGCCCTACAGAAGTTTATGTATCTCATGGTAATGGAGTATGCGCGGTAAAAGATTCGGTGACCATATTTTTATATGATTCGGTAAAATCTAAATTAACTCCTCCTGATTCAGGTTGCGCAGGCAAGTTTAGCGCCATATTATATGATTCTGCATGGAGTGGCAAAACTCCTTATAGCTATGCGTGGAGTTCTACGCCGTCAAGCGTTTTTCCATCATTCCCTCCGCAAGGGCCTGATACGGTTAAGCCATTGGTACCCACAACATATAGTTGTACTGTAACTGACATGTGCGGAACTACCTCTACCAGCACAACCTATATGAACATCAAACCATCGCCTGTGGCCAGGTTTGTAACTTCGCCTTCAAACCCTATTCCTGGAGGCGCGTATGTGGCCTTTTTAGATAGCAGCACGTTAGCCAGTCAATGGCTGTGGACTTTTGGCGAGGGAATTACGCAAGGTATTGAGTTCCCTTATTACCAATATGATGTTCCGGGAACCTATTATGTAAACGAGCTTGTAACAGCGCCGGACGGTTGCCAAGATTCGGTTACCGATACCCTTATTGTAATTGATAGTGTATATATTCCCAACGTGTTTACGCCTTCGGGAAATGTAGCCTTCCCCAATAATGTGTTCCACGTAACGGTATGGGGCATGAAGGCTTACAGCATAGAGATATATAACCGCTGGGGCCAACGGGTATTTACCTCTGACGACCCTAATATTGACTGGACAGGACGTAGCGAAGGAGGTGTAATGGAATCGAATGGTACCTATTACTACGAAATAACCATTACCAGTTATTCTGATAAAGTAATGAATTATAAAGGCTATGTGCAATTGGTCGGCCCCGGCAATTAAAACCGGTTTGATAATTTGATAATGACAAATCCCGCAGAAATGCGGGATTTTTTTTAACCTGAGTTAAGGGTTAGATTTTCTTTAGCAGTGGGGATACCGTCACTGCGAGTCCGGAATCCAATAAAAAGACATACGGACGTGGCAGTCTCAGTATTTTTTTAATAATAATTGTACAATTAGTTTCAAAACTGAGACTGCCGTACCGCATAATTTTTAGGGGAAAGCGGTTCGCAGTGACGGGTTTATCTAATTTATCCACCATGCCATTATCCCGAACTTGGGTTATTGGTATCTCAGACCCTTTTACACAAGCCCCTCAGTACTCCAGGGTTTTGTGAATAAAATCTGTGAATCAGTGGCTTATTGTTTTTTTGAAAGGGTTTTTTTAGTAAAAAAATATTCTTCTTATAATTATAAAAAAAGAGATTTTTTTCGTAAATTTGTATAATCTGAGAGATTCAGATAAAAAATGGAGTGTTAAATTAAAATTATTTGAAGAATGTCCTGAATTTTATTACAAGCCCTGATGCCTTTATTATAAAGGCAAAGGGCTGTTTTGCATTGAGGCTTAAAAGGGTATGAACATTATTTTTTTGTAAAATCATGCAACTAAACGACATATATATCGTATAAATTATTATATTAGACACGTATTTTTAGGCGTGTTCTATTATTTATTATTTGAGAAGTGCGTTTTGCATGGCCTTTTTAATGTTTTGGTATTCATGTATTGGAAATAAATGTGTAGATAAAAAACTTAATAATTCACTGAATGAAGAAAACTTACTTAAGGCATTTTCCGATGAGAAAATGTAATAACCAGAAAGTGGTTTTTTACGTTTTGTTTTTTATTGCCGGGTTATTCTGCTCATTTACCGCTAATTCCCAGGCTGTTTCGGGGAAACCTGCTGTAGTGCCGCAACAGCAAACGGTTAAATCATCGTCTGCCCTGAAAAACAATGACCCCGATTGGATTAAAAATAAACCTGACGCCAATGCCGGTAAGGACAAGGCGAAAGGCGATGATAAACCTCACCTGGTATCGAAATGGAAGGTAAAGCCTTTTGACCAGAAAATATTTATTGAAAACAAAGGGCAGTTCAATTCAGTTCTGGATAAAAGCCAGAAAGTTTTATTTCAAACTGTTATAGGGGGCAATACCAAAGTTTACTTCCTGCCCAATGGCGTAGTTTTCAGGCAAAGAACATTTGTTGCAGCAGATGACGATGGGGACAAAAATGCTGAGAAAGATAAAAAAGGTGAAAAAGACTTGGATCCGGATGGACCCAAAACCCCGGTAGTTAAAATGGTTTCGGCTATATGGGAAGGCGCGAACCCGGATGTAACCATTGAAGCGGGTGATGAACAAACCTATTTTGCAGGATATGCTACCGACGATAATAAGGGAACTATAAAGGCTAATCTTTTCAAAAAGATAACCTATAAAAATATATATCCCGGTATTGATTTGGAATATGTATTCCCTGATGGAGATAAAGAAGGTATAGAATATACGGTAATTGTGCATCCCGGCGCCGATTTGTCGCAGGTTAAGCTTAATTACGCAGGAGCAAAAGATTTATATATAAACGGTGCAGGCAGTGTGATGGTGCCAAATGATATTGGTGTCTTTACCGACCACGCTCCAAAAAGTTCATTTCTCGAAGGCGGTCAGGCGGATATAGCTTATGTGGTAAACGGTACTGAAGAGTCTTTTGTTGTAAAAGGAGATTATGATAAAAGCAAAACCCTGTTAGTTGACCCCTGGACCCAGACTAATTTCGGGATGAATAAAAATGACGCGTATGATATAGATTATGATAATTATGGCAACGTATTTGTAGGTGGGGGATTCGACCCTTATTATATAACCAAGCTAAATTCGGCAGGCGCTTACCAATGGACATTCGCCGTCTTCAGCACCGATAATACAAACGGCGGATATGACCAGGTAGTTTGGGGGAGCTTCGCGGTTGATAAACATTCGGGTGAGGCTTATGCTGTTGAAGGTTTTAATGTTGCAGGTTCCTGGGCTGAAAAACTTGACCCCAATGGCAATTTGCTTGCTACTTATGGAGGTACAAATACTTTCAGGGAAATGTGGAGGGCAGAATTCAATGCCTGTACCGGCAATATAGCTATAGGCGGCGGTGGAACAAATTCCGGCGCCAACTCTCAGGTTGCAGTGCTTGATACTACTATGGCCAGCCTGTCACCTGCAAACCCTTTGGGTGTGAGCGGGCCGGGCCATGATGTGGTCGCCATGTCTATGGACCCTACAGGCAGCCAATGTTTTATGGCTGTATGCCAGTCATCCTTTGTTCATGGTGCCGGTTGCCCCGGAGTAGGTTGTTACAACGGCCCTACCCAAACCGCCATAGAATCGAATATTTTGTTTGCTGTTCCCCTTCCAACTCTTAGTCCTGCTTTTTACACGGTTGGCCACGGGTATAATTTCGGGGAAGATTTTTCAGTAACTTATGTTGGCGGTAATAATGGTATTGGGTATTCCCCGAATACACTCAGTAATACCAATGGTATTAATGGTATGTCGGCAAGCCCCAACTGGCTTTACATGTGGGATGGATATACACTTAAGCAGTTTAATAAAGGTTCCGGTGCCTTGAACAATAGCCTTGCTGTTTCCGGTGTAGTTAACATTAACCCCTATCACGGGTATCCGGGACCTTTCTATGAAGAAATTACGCGGAGCGGTTTAGCTGCCGACGGATGCGATAATGTTTATGTAGGAGAGGGTAGTACCCTTGCAACATATAATTCTTCTTTGGTAAACACTTCCAACACGGCAGTTACCAGCACAATTTATGCAATAAAGCTTGGCCTTAATGACCTCACCTTATATGTGGGTGGCAATGATTTTGTACAGGAATTTGCCAATCCTATTTCTTCTGTAGTTGCTACTACCAGCGGTGTAACAGGTTCTTCCTGCGGCTTAGCTAATGGTTCCGCCACCGCCAACCTTCAGATATGCGGCGCTACACCGGGCGGCATTAGCTATTCCTGGAGCCCCGGGGGGCAAACTACGCAAACAGCTACAAACCTTACAGGAGGCATTACATATACGGTAACCATGAGTATTGGCTGCGGTGTGCAATACCAGGCAACAGCTTCCATCGCGGCTTCATCGGCTCCGGCGCTTACTTTAACAGCTTCTCCTTCATCTACGATATGTTCAGGTACTTCAACTACATTAGATGCCGGAGGCGGTACAGGATATACATGGAGCACGGGCGCTGTAACTACCAGTATTACAGTAAGCCCGGGCAGCACAACGACCTATACAGTAACCGATGCGGCTTGCCCTACTTACAATAAAACAATTACTGTTACAGTAAACCCAACCCCGGTATTAAGCCTTTCAGCCCCGCCTACAATATGCTCCGGCAACTCTACTACGCTTACTGCGAGCGGCACTTCAACTTATGCATGGAGTACCGGCGCGGCAACGGCAAGTATAACGGTAAGCCCTGCAACTACAACTACATATACTGTAAATGGAAATAGCGCTGCAGGTTGCCCTGCAGCCCAGCAACAGATAACTGTAACAGTAAATCCTACGCCGACAATAAGCGTTTCGGCTACTTCACCAACTATATGTTCAGGCAGCTCAACTACGCTTAACGCCTCAGGCGCTTCCTCTTATACATGGAGTACAGGTGGTGTAGGTTCAAGTATTACTGTTAGTCCTGTATCCAATACAACCTATACCGTAAACGGAACCAGCGCCGCCGGATGCCCTGCTTCGGCGCAAACAGTAGCGGTAACGGTAAATACAACACCGACAGTAAGTGTTTCTGCCGCTTCGCCTACAATCTGTTCGGGTAACTCTACTATTCTTAACGCTTCGGGGGCTGCAACCTATTCATGGAGTACGGGACAGACCGGCTCAAGCATAACTGTAAGCCCTGCAAGCACTGAAACATATACCGTAACAGGAACAACTACCGGGTGCGCAGGCGCTGCCAAAACAGTAACTGTAAATGTTAATCCTACCCCGACAGTAAGCCTATCTGCTACGGCAACCACAATTTGCACCGGAAATCCTACTACACTTAATGCTTCAGGCGCTTCCACATATTCCTGGAGTACGGGTGCTGTTGGTTCAAGTATTACTGTTTCTCCTGCAGGCACTTCAAGTTATACAGTAACAGGAACCAGCGCGGCAGGCTGCCCGGGTACGCCTCAGACTATAACAATAACCGTTGGCGCAACACCGACAGTTACTGTATCATCTTCTTCTCCCACCATATGTTCAGGTAATTCGGCCACGCTAACCGCTTCGGGAGCTACAACTTATGCCTGGAGCAACGGCGCTACCGGCTCAAGCATTACCGTGAGCCCGGCAAGTACCACTACTTATACGGTAAACGGAGCTAACGGTACCTGTAATGCTTCGCCCGAAAACATTACTGTAACTGTAAATACTACACCTACTCTGACTGTTTCGGCACCGCCAACGATATGTTCCGGTAATTCAACCACACTAACGGCAAGCGGCACTACAAGCTATTCATGGAGCAGCGGCCAGGTAACTTCAAGCATATCGGTAAGCCCTGTAACTACAACCACATATACTATAAATGGAACCAGTTCGGGATGCCCTGCGGCACCCAGGACCATAACGGTAACCGTAAATACTACGCCAACGCTGAGCGTTTCAGCAAGTTCGCCAACGATATGTTCAGGTGCCTCATCCACACTTAACGCTTCCGGCGCTGCAAACTATACCTGGAATACCGGGGCTACAACATCAAGCATTACAGTAAGCCCCGCAGTTACCACAACATATACCGTAAACGGAAACAGTTCGGGATGCGCCGCCGTTTCACCTGAGACCGTTACGGTAACGGTAAACACTACTCCAAGTGTAACTGCCTCGGCAACATCTCCTACAATTTGTTCCGGCAACCCGACTACCTTGAATGCCAATGGCGCGGTATCATATACATGGAGTACAGGCCAGACAGGTTCTAGCATCAGCGTAAGTCCCGTCGTTACTACAACCTATACGGTAACAGGTACAACTGTAGGATGCGGCAGCACTCCGCAAACAATTACCATTACTGTAAACAGTACTCCTACTGTAAATGTCAGCGCTTCTTCTCCTACTATATGTTCGGGTAATTCTACCGCGCTTAATGCCACCGGCTCGGCTTCTTATGTGTGGAGTACGGGCGCCACGGGTTCAACTATTAATGTAAGTCCCAATACTACCACTACCTATACCGTAACAGGCACAACCGTAGGATGCGGAAGCGCCCCGGCAACTATAACTGTAAATGTAAATACAACGCCAACGGTAAGCATAAGCCCCGGGGCTACAACGATATGCGCCCCACCTACAGGTAACGCGAATCTCACTGCCAGCGGAGCACCGGGTGGTAACTATGTATGGAGCCCTGCCACAGGCCTGAGCTCTTCTACCGGAGCCACTGTTAATGCATCTCCTACTGCTTCCACTACTTATACAGTCACAGGAACAAGCGCCTCGGGATGCCCCAGCGCACCGCAGACAATTGCTGTTACCGTTGCTCCTCAATTAGTTATAACAATTGGCCCTTTAACTCCTGCAATATGCTCGGGCGATAGTATTGTGCTCACTGCCAACGGTGCATCTACTTATATCTGGAAGTCAGATACCGGCCTGACATGTACGACCTGCCAGACCACCAAAGCAGGCCCTGACAGCACTATAACATACACAGTAATTGGAAGCCAGGGAGGTTGTTCCGACTCTTCCAAAGTAACCCTTACTGTTAATCCTACTCCTGTAATTTCAATCGGTATAACAGGTATTGCTCCTACTATCTGCCCGGGTGACAGCATGGGAATGTATGGCATCGGCGCAGGCACCGGTGGCACCTATATATGGAGCCCTTCAACCGGCCTGAGTTGCACCAATTGCGACACAACTAATTCCAGCCCGAATTCTACGTTAACATATACGGTAACCGGTACTACAGCATCCGGCTGTTCTTCAACGTCCACCAATACCATGATTGTTTGGCCCAGGCCTGTAATTACAATGAATGAACCCAACCCTGTAATTTGCCAGGGCGATACTGTTGACCTTAATGCCAGCGGCGTAAGTTCATATTCATGGTCGCCGGGAACATGGTTAAATACTACTGTCGGCCCATCTGTAATAGCCAATCCCGACACCACAATGACATATGTTGTAAAAGGAAAAGGCACAGGAGGATGTTTGGCATACGATACAATAACAGTGACAGTTAATGTAAAACCTGCCGTAACTGTAACTCCGCCAACCCCCGCGGTTTGTATCGGAAGCAGCATAACCCTTAATGCCAATGGCGCGTCAACTTATTTATGGAATAATGGTGGAGCTACTTCGAGCATAACCATAAGCCCTACAACCACCGGCATTGATACTGTTTTTGGTTTTAGCCCTGCCGGGTGTGAAGATACAGCTACAGTGATGATTACGGTGAACCCGCTACCCGTTATAGGTATTACACCACCAACGCCATTTATCTGCCAGAGCGATACTATATCGCTTACGGCCAGCGGCGCTGGTTTCACAGGAACATACGCATGGAGCCCTTCAACAGGTTTAAACCCTTCCTATGATACCTCTACAGTTGCAGCCAGCCCATCTGTAACTACCACATATA
>JBKQUY010000002.1:0-60622 GCA_052325425.1 Bacteroidia bacterium
CTTTACGCCGTAATGCCCTGGGGCGGCATGGGTACTTATTATGGTTTTATTTTCCTGTGGGACATAAAAACCAATGGAATGGGAATTATCAGCGACTTCCAGCAATATAACGGGCAATATCCCTATGGTTCACTTATCCAGGCTACCGATGGCAATTTTTACGGGTTAACTGAAGTGGGAGGATATTATTCTCAAGGGGTGATTTTTATGTATAATCCCACCAGGAGCCCCGCCAACCTTGAAGACTTATATGATTTTACCACGCCTTCAGGTGAAATGCCCTATGGTTCACTTATACAATCGGGCAAAATGTTATATGGAATGACAGAGGCGGGAGGAGCTTACTCTTATGGTACAATTTTTTCATTCGATACCGCTGCCAAACTCCATAACGTTATATATAGTTTCAATCTCTCCACAGGCGCAAACCCCTATGGCTCGCTGCTACAGATAAGCAACGGTAAAATGTTCGGAACGGCGGAAGGCGGGGGAGCCAATTCCGATGGAGTAATATTTTCATTCGATACCACTAAAAAAACATATAAAGACATATATGACTTTAACGGAACCAATGGAAAAAACCCTCATGGCACGCTCCTGCAAACTACCGGCAGCAGTTTTTACGGAATGGCTTCGGCAGGGGGGCTGACAAACTCAGGGGTGATGTTCAAAGTAGATACTTCGGGCAATTATAAAAAGCTGATAGATTTTAACACCTGCGCTGAAGGCTCAGACCCACAGGGTTCGCTCTTATATGCGTCGGACAGCCTCTTTTACGGTATGACCCATTCGGGCGGAAAATATAATTACGGAACCATATTCTCTTATAATCCATTTTCCAGGGCATATACAGATCTCGTTGATTTTAATGACTCCAACGGCGCCAACCCTTATGGTTCGCTTATACAGGCAAAGAACGGGCTGTTATATGGTATGACCTATGCAGGAGGAACAAATTCGGTAGGAGTAATATTTTCTTATAACATTACAAGCAAGGCATATACAGTAATGCATAACTTCATTGACAGCACGGGCAGAAACCCGCATGGGTCGCTTTTGCAGGGATTTAACGGCAAATTATACGGAATGACCTTGGTGGGAGGCAAGGGAAAATCGGGTGTTTTATTCTCCATTGATATGGCCGGAAATTATGCCCATCTTCATGATTTTGCCGCTGTGTTAAATGGCGAAGATGGAGCAAATCCATACGGCTCGCTGGTGCAAATGCCCAACGGGCTGATGTATGGGCTGACCAGCAGTTATGGAGGCCAGGGTTATGGAGATATTTTTGTTTTCGACACAGTCAGCCATAACTGCCAGGATATTTGTGATATGCAGGCGCCCTATGGTACACCTTACGGCTCGTTTACAATTTATAATGATACTACACTTTATGCAACGGCCCTCAGTTACGGAAACACCTATTATGACGGGGTGATATTCGCATTTTATCCCAACCGGGGCATACTTAATATTGTACATGCTTTCGATATAACCGATGGTTATAACCCACATAACGACCTGGTGCTTTCATCAGATGGAAACCTTTACGGAATGACTGTACAGGGAGGTTTATATGGTTATGGTGTTCTCTATCAGATTGCACCGGTTACCAATACTTATACCAAACTGGAAGATTTCTGGGGGAATAACGGAGGAACGCCTTATGGTAATCTTATTGAGACTCCTTCATACGTTTCCGGAGTAAAGAACATAAGTTCACCGGAGTTGCATGTAACAGTGTTTCCTAACCCTGCAAGCGGTTTGTTGAATATACGCCTTAACAAAACTATAAACAACACTTCTGTAATAACAGTGATAGATGTGGCAGGAAGAGATGTGATGAGTGAAACAAGAAATATCCGCAGTACGAACCTGCAACTTGATATTCATTCCTTACCGGCAGGATTATACTTTGTGAATATCAGCACACCAAATGGCAACGAGGTTGCAAAGTTTGTAAAAGAGTGAGAGAAACAAAAGCTATCAGCCAATGGCAATTAGCTGATAGTTTTAAATATTATTGGTTCTGCATTTTCAGCATGCCGGCTTTTTCCAGCTTATCCAGGCGAGCCTGAAAGTCCTTTACAATATCGGTTTGGCCTGCGCTTTGGGCAAAGTAAGCCAGTTCCTCCAGTGTTCTTGAATCCCTCGAAGCTTCAGGGCTGTAATAAGAAGCGTTTACCGCGTCGAGAGAGTGGAAGTATCTCAGTTCTTTTTCAAAACTGTCGAATAGCCTTTTTGCCAGCGGGTTAGCTTTTTTAAAGTCTTTCAACTGGTAAAAATCATATACAAACATCACCTCAGGGCCTTCGTCGGGACAGCTTTTCTCCGAAATAGAATCCATAGCCATGTTCAGCACCTTGGCGGCAGAGTCTTTCTTATTGTCTTTAATCAAAGCTTCCGCAAGGGTACCCATCTGTATCCTCAGGTCAGTTGCCATCCTTCTCACATTTTCGTCAAGGTATTCGCCCGTAGACATGTTTCCCCAGCGGAACTTATGCACGGCATTGTTATACATAACATTGGTATTGACCCTCCATCCCTCAACCGAATTGGCAGGCGTGGCCGCAACCGGAACAAGCCTGTAAACAAGCCCTTCCAGCTGCATATACTTTTCAAGCCCCATATAGGCTTCAGAGCCTGTTGTAACCGCGAAGCAGATAGGGCGCTTCCAGTCGTTATGGGCAATGGCATCCAATACCATAAGGGTGCTGCGGTAAACAGCGTTGCCAGGCATGGTCCAGTCAATAACCGGAACAATGCTGTCCTGCAGGCTGGCAGGAACAGCGCCGCTCTTTATTACTTCTTCCTTATTTACTTTCAGTTCAAAATTTTTGGTCGGAAAGTAGTTTACATATTCGCCGGCACCACCGCTGATATCAAATTTATCGGCAGGGTTATCGCTTTTCACAAATTCAATAAGGTCTTTCAGGTCCTGGTAGCCTTTCACGCGTTTGTCTTCGATAAAGTAAACAATATCGCGTGTGCCGTCCCTGTATTGGTCATGCGTAAGTGAAAACGGCATCCTTTCTGAATTATAGGCCTTGCGGTTCATCTGGTCAACATACCAGCTCATGCCTAAAAGTTCAAGGTTACATACGCGCACGTCCGTACGTATTCCTTCCACTTCCTGGGCGTACCAAAGGGGGAAAGTATCATTATCTCCATTAGTGAACAGGATGGCATTGGGCGGGCACGATTCAAGGTAATCTATAGCCAGGTCTCGTGTGGTAGTCCTTGTCGAACGGTCATGGTCGTCCCATTCGGCATGAGCCATAACGGCGGGTACCAAAAGACAGGCTATAAATGATAAGGCAAGAGCAGGTTTTTCGCTGCCTTGCTTCATTCGTTTGGTGGCAAAATCATACAGCGCCATTACCCCAAGCCCTATCCACATAGAAAATGCATAAAAGGAACCTACATAGGAATAGTCGCGTTCCCTGGGCTGGTAAGGTGCCTGGTTAAGGTAAAGTATAATGGCAAGCCCTGTAAAAAAGAAATATGTAAGAACTACAAGGCTGTTTCGCCTGTCTTTCTTATAATGGTAAAAGAAACCAATAAGGCCGAGTATAAGAGGCAGGCCATACATGGCATTATGGCCCTTGTTGCTGGCAAGTTCATCGGGCTGGTCTTCTTGCGGGTAGCGCATAGCGTCGAGGAAAGAAATACCTGTAATCCAGTTACCGTGCAGGTTATCCTGCGGGTCTTCACCCTGTATATCATTTTGTCTTCCGCAAAAATTCCACAGAAAATACCTCCAGTACATGAAACGAACCTGGTAATTAAGGAAATAGCCGATATTATTTAAATAACTCGGTTTTTCAATCATTTTGCGGGGTTCGCCGTCGTTGGAAGTGTATGGTATTTTTTCGTATCCATCCGTTCCTCCCCAGCTTCTGTATCCTCTTGGATGGCTTTCACCGGCATCCCACATGCGGGGGAATAAAACACAGAAGTTAGGGTCGTATTTGGGCAGGCGCATTTCATACGTCTTGATATATTTTCCCAATTTTTCATCCTTGGCATAAACCGGGCCGGCATCAATAACATCAACTTGCGGTGCAGTATAATATGGTCCGTAAAGCACAGGCCAGTCGCCATATTGTTTACGGTCTAAGTAATCGTGCAGGCTTACCGGGTCGCTTGGGTTATCTTCATTCATGGGGGTAGGGGCGCTGGCGCGAACCACCAAAAGCAAAAAGGAACAATAGCCGATAATCAGAACAGTCAAAGCAAGTATGGTAGTGTTCCAACCCGGTTTGTTGTGCTTCCTGGTATAATTAAGCCCCCAGACAATAAGGCCTGTAAGCAATAATCCATAAATCAATACGCCCGAATTAAACGGCATATTCATTTTGTTTACAAAGAATTTTTCAAAAGCTGTGGCAAAATTAATGAGCCAGGGAATAATAATGCTCTTTACAAAACCTGTAAGCGCAACTGCTGCAATGCCGGCTACAATTATCCCCTGTGTCTTTTTGCTTTTCGTAAAAGGCGATAGAATTATGGAAAAGAATTTAGAGTTTATGCCATCGGGATATGTTTTGAAAAAATAAATTAAAACAGCAGCCGGTATAAACAGCAGGCAGAGGAGGTGAATACCAATAGAGAGGCCTATTAAGAAAAAAATCAAAATCAGCCAGCGTTCAGGATGCACTTCGCACCTGTCCCATTTTGTGGCGCACCAAAACATAAATGCGGTAAAACAGCCCGACATAGACCAGACAGAGGCCTCAACAGCGGAGAACCACATAGAATCGGCAAATGTAAAGGAAAGGCCTGCTATCGCTCCGCATGCAAGAATGGCGTATATTTTGTTATCGGTAAGTTCGCCGTTGCGCAAAACAAGTTTACGGGCAAAGAAAGTAGTGGTCCAGAACAGGAAAAGAATAGTAAGCGCGCTGAATGTAGATGCTGCATGGTTCATAAGCGGGGCCGCCATGTGCACATTGCCGAAGCTCAGCAATGAAACCAGGTGCTGAATTAACTGCAAAAATGGCTCCCCCGGCGGGTGGCCTACTTCCAGCTTATAATAAATAGAAAGGTTTTCACTGCAATCCCAGAAACTGGCTGTTGGCTCTACCGTTGCATAATACACAATAATCGCCACTATAAATACGCACCAGCCCACAATAGTATTAAGGCGGGAGAGCTTTTGATCCAACAGGTTATCAGAACCGTTTGCCATATAATTTTAAATATTTAGTTAAAATTGAAAGCGTGAAAATAACAAATTATATAATCTGAACGCTAAACCATTAATTATAGAGGATTTGAAAGCTGATACAACCCGGGTTAAAAGAAGTTCATTTTTATTATATTTTGCCACACAATATCAGATATGTTACATTTGCTGTAATTGTTACGTTAATGAGGAACCTGTTACTTATACTCTTGGCCTTAGTTGTATTTGGCTGCAAAAATAACGCGGATAATAAAACAGTACATGCCAAAAGGGTTATGAAAGCCCATCCGGGCTGGGATTCAGCGGGAAATGGTATTAGGGGAATTGTAAACGCTCTTGCAGTTTACCATGACGAGCTTTATGCTGCCGGAAGCATTGATAGCGCCGGAGGAAAACCAATATCCGGAATTGCAAAGTGGAATGGCAAAAACTGGAGTCCGGTGGGTAAAGGAATAAAGGGAAACATTACTTCTCTTGCTGTATTCAATGATGAATTATATGCCGGCGGTTTTTTCGACAGCGCTGACGGAAAGCCATATAGTTGTCTTGCCAAATGGAACGGCTCTCATTGGAGCGATGTAGATACCATAGTTGACATAATTGCCCTGGCTGCAACAAATAATAAGTTATACGCTGCAGGATATTACGATACCATTGAAGATGAAACAAGCCATTCCATTGGTTGCTGGAACGGAGAAAAATGGGATACGATTTACAACCCGGATAAGAGATGGGAAATAAAATCGCTTTATGTTTACCGGGACACACTTTATGCAGGAGGCAACATGGGCAAGGACAGCAGTTTAATAAAATTAACAAAAAAAGGATGGGTAGTAATAAATAAGCCGATTCACTTCGAGGTTAATGCTATGGCAGAATATGAAGGCGAACTGTATCTTGCAGGCAATGATGCAGAAGGCAATAACAGGCCACATATTGCAAGTTTGGGCGAAAAAGGCTTGACTAATCCGGGTAAAGGTATTATAGGTCATATAAAATCATTAGCAGTATATAACGACAAGCTTTACGCTGCCGGGCAATTTGCCATGGTTAACGAAAAATATGCCGGTTGTATTTCGAGATGGGATGGAGAAAACTGGCAGGTAATTGACGGTGGAGTTAATTTGAATGATATTCCATTAGAAAGGATTTGCCTTGTTACGCCCGCAAACATGCCTCTTTATATTGATACTGTGGTTGGGAAAGTAAGCATAAGTTATGATACATTGGCTGCAAATATTTTTATTAATTCTTTGGCAGAGTATAAAGGCGAATTATATATTGCCGGTAAATTCGATGTTGCAGGCGGTGTTCCTGTACACAATATTGCACGATACAAAGAACAGGCAAAACAACTATAAGCTATAAATAAGTAACTTATATCTCTTAATTCATAGTTAAGATGTATATCCCTAAAATTACAGCTACAGAAATATGGCTAAAAATAAACTGAGCCAGAACAGGGCAGAGGAGGAAAGACAGAGAGTATTAGATTTTTTTCAAAGAGCGATAACCCTAATGAACAGGAAATTGCCGGGTACATGAGACATTTGAAATTATAACATGAAATTTAAACGCTTACAATATCCTTGTTTCTTTTTCTGCTTGTTGATTTCAGCAAATAGCGTAATTGCTCAATCTGAATCGAAAGAATATAAAGATTATAACATCAGAGTTGATTATACTGTCACTGATGGTATGCTCAATGGTAAATATATTTCATATTATAAAAACAGGAAAAAGAAAGCCGAAGGTAATTTTAAGTACAATAACAGGGTGGGTGAGTGGTCCGTTTGGGATACCACCGGTAAGCTTTGCGCCCAAAGGATTTATTCCAATAATCTGGAATTTCACAGAACAATTCCTGTAGTTTCGAAATACGATTCCGCTGAATATCTAAGTCCTCCTGGACGCAACGCCGATAGTTGTTACAAATATTATTATTTAGCAAAAAGAGATGTTGGCTGGTCAAAAAGAACATGGTCATATTTATATAATGGGGATAATCCGATTTTAGGCAACAATAATAGGTTGTTCAATATATTATACAAACAAATAAAAGAAAAACATTTAAGGGTTTATAAATTCAATAATTCAGATTGGGATAATAGTTTTATGGATAGCATAGACTTTTCTAAAACTCCTTTAGACACAACTGAATTTATTGTGATTGGCTTTTTAACAAAAGAAGATTGGTTTTATGATATTAAATATGGTATAATGGATAGCAGGATTATTGGAATATGCCCGATAGCATTACTCAAACATGAATTAGCAATTGATAGTAAGCAGATTAAATCAATGGCCGGTAATATCATTAATAAAGATACAATCGGATTGTTTTGGATATATTATCCCCAGGCGAGAAAATACCTGGCTAAGGAACAGGTTAATGATGCCAATTGTCCTTCATATATTAAAAATGTTGACGATATATTTTTTTGGAAATATTATAATGGAATAATTTACGGTCAATGGTCAGGCCGATGGTTTCAAAAGGGGGTTGATAGTTGGGCGCTTCGCTTAAAAAACATTGAAATTGAGCATAATATATGGATGGGGCCATGAAATGTTTTTCAGATACTGATAAAAATCATTTTTAATTGCTGATTATGCTCATGTAAAAAGTTGCAGTCAGGAGATAACTTTGATATCAATTAATATCATTATCTCTTTCAATGGAACTCAATATAATCATAATACTGGCCAGCATAGCGGTAGCTTATGGAAATATGCAGTCGCTTCCCCGAAAGGATAGAAAGGGAAATTAATTCAGCTTATAGCTTACTTCAGCCATAGTATCAAGCTGACGTATCAGATCATTACTGAGATTTAGCTTTATCTTTTTAGAAACCAATTCGACACTCATGTTCTCGTCTGAATCCACCAGGGTTACTTTCAGGTTGCATTTGCCCGGATAGGTACTCGTTATGGTAAAAATACTTTTCACCATATCTTCCGATATGGTATTCAAAGGTATTCGTATGGTGAGACTTTTGGCCAGTTTCTCACGCACTTCACCTAACAATTGCAATTGCGATGGGCGAACCTCAAGCGTATCGCCCCTGAAACCCATTTGTACTTTGGCTTTAATGTGTAAAAACGTCCCTTTCTCCATCAGGTGTTTCCATTTAAGATAATTTTCGCCAAACAGGGTAATTGACAGGTTGCCCGTCATATCTTCTATAGTAAGGCTTCCAAATGGCTTTCCTGCCTGCGAAGTTCGGTGTGAGGCCTCGGTTACCATACCCGCAAATACAATATCTTTCCCGTTTAAGCCGGAAAGTTCGCTAAGCTGGCTGAGCGAATGGGAACAGAAATTTTCAAGATCAAATTTATAATCGTCAAGCGGGTGTCCTGAAATGTAAAAGCCTGCCACATCTTTTTCTTTACCAATTTGTTCAAGCCTGCTCCATGGCTGGCACAATGGCGGTTTGGGCTGTGGTATGGATTCATTCGTCATTTCGCCGAATAAAGAGTTTTGGCTCGATGATGAATTATCCTGGTGGGCATTACCATAGCGTATTAAGGCTTCAAGGAATGTCTCCCTGCCATTATCCATAGCGGCGAAAAATTGCGCCCTGCTTGTACCGGTAAATGAATCGAATGCCCCTGCCATAACAAGGCTTTCAAATGTTTTTTTATTCGCCGAGCGCAGGTTTATGCGGCTCATCAAATCATAAATATCTTTAAAGGAGCCGTTCTTTTCGCGCTCTTCCACAATACAGCCCACAGCCGCTTCGCCCACGCCTTTTACCGCGCCAAGCCCAAAGCTGACCTCACCTTTGGGTGTAACGGCAAAACTATGCTCGCTTTTATTTATATCGGGGCCAAGAACAGTGAGGCCAATATTGCGGCATTCGTCAATAAAGAATGTAAGTTTTTCAATATCGCCCATACTGTTGGTAAGCACCGATGCCATAAACTCTGCCATATAGTTGGCTTTCAGGTAGGCAGTCTGGTAAGCAAGTACAGAGTATGCGGCGGCATGTGCGCGGTTAAATCCGTAGCCTCCGAACTTGGCCATCTTGTCAAAAAGTTCCGTAGCTGTTGCTTCAGGCACTCCATTGGCAACTGCTCCTTTGACAAAAATCTCCTTTTGTTTAGCCAGCAGAGCCATGTCTTTCTTACCCATTGCTTTACGCAATACGTCGGCCTGGCCTTTGGTAAAATCGGCCATTACCTGCGATATTACCATTACCTGCTCCTGGTATACAATAACACCGAAGGTAGGTTTTAAAACCGCCTCGGCAAGCGGGTGATAATATTGTGGTTTTTCTTTGCCGTTTTTGCGCGCAATATAGGCTGGAATATCATCCATTGGCCCGGGACGATATAAAGCATTCATGGCAATAAGGTCCTCAATATTGGTAGGCTTTAGCTCCTTCATATATTGCTGCATTCCATTCGACTCAAACTGGAATATGCCAACCATCTCGCCACGCTGGAACATTTCATAAGTCTTTTTATCATCAAGAGGAATGTTATCAATATCTATTTCTATACCTTTTGATTTTTTAATCAGGGCAATGGCATCTTTGAGGATTGTAAGCGTTTTTAAACCCAGAAAGTCCATCTTGAGCATACCTACCGACTCTACATATTTTCCTTCATATTGTGTAATAAGCAATTCGGTGTCTTTGGTTTTAAAGACAGGAAGATAATTCACCAGGTCGTCGGGGGCAATAATTACTCCTGCGGCATGTATGCCTGTTTGACGCGCAGTACCATCAAGTACCTGTGCCAGGGAGAGTGTTTTAGACAATGGATTATTAGGGTCATTTTTTATTTCAGATAATTCTTTCACCTGGCTTATAGCGTCTTCAAGGGTGTCGGCGCCAAATGGAACAAGTTTGGTGAGGCGGGTGGCATCGGCAAGCGGTACTTTCAAAGTGCGGGCGACATCTTTAATAGCCGATTTTGCTGCCATTGTGCCGATAGTAACTATTTGCCCGACACGCTCCTTGCCATATTTCTCAACAACATAATTAATTACTTTATCGCGCCCTTTATCATCAAAGTCAATGTCTATATCAGGCATAGATACCCTTTCAGGATTCAGGAAACGCTCAAACAGCAGGTTATAGGCAATAGGGTCAATATTGGTAATACCGGTGCAGTAAGCAATTATTGAGCTTGCGGCAGAGCCACGCCCGGGGCCAACCCAAACGCCTAATTTACGGGCTGCGGCAATAAAATCCTGCACAATAAGAAAGTAGCCGGCAAAGCCCATTTTTTTAATTACCCCCAGTTCAAATTCAATACGCGTTTGTACTTCCTCATTCAAATCTCTGTATAATCGCTTTGCACCGGTATAAGTAAGGAATTTCAGGTATTCATCGGCATCCGTAAACCCCTCCGGCAGCTTATATATAGGAAGCAATACATCGCGCTTGAGCTTTATAGGTTCTATCTTCGATACAATTTCAGCCGTATTATCAAGCGCTTCTGGAATATCTTTAAAAATAGACTCCATCTCATTGGGGGTCTTTAAAAAGAACTGGTCATTATCGAAACGCATGCGCCTTGGGTCGTCAAAATCCTTGCCTGTCTGTATGCAGAGCAATATATCCTGCGCTTCCGCATCCTGTAAATCAACATAATGTACGTCGTTGGTGGCAATAATTTTCACATTGTATTTCTTGCTCCATTTCAACAATACTTCATTACATATATTTTGCTCCTTTATGCCATGACGTTGCAACTCTATATAATAGTCTTCGCCAAACATATCGAGGTATTCTTTAAATACCCTTTCTCCTTCGTCTTCGCCTTTGTTGATTATGGTGCGGCTTATTTCACTTGCAAGGCATGATGTAGTTGCAATCAAGCCATCCTTATATTGGTGCAAAAGTTCTTTATCTATACGCGGCTTATAATAATAGCCTTCAATAAATCCGAGTGAACAGAGTTTGGAAAGGTTTTTATACCCCAATGGATTTTTTGCAAGAAGCAATTGATGGTAATAGTTCTTTTCATCATCACTTTCGCTTTTGCTTTTGTCGAAGCGGCTTCGGGGAGCCATATAAAACTCACAACCAACTATGGGCAGAATACCAGCTTTATCGGCTTCGGCAACAAATTCAGGAACGCCAAGCATATTGCCGTGGTCGGTAATGGCAACCGATTTCATGCCATTTTCTTTCACCTTTTTCATCAGGCCCGAAACCTGCGATGCACCGTCTAAAAGCGAATATTTTGTATGTACGTGTAAGTGCGTGAACTCCGGCATAACTAATGTATTTTACCCGTTAACTTCCTTTGAAAATTTCTCCTTTACTGAAAATCAATGGGGATTTTTTCAAAAAGGAATGCGAAGTTATACCAAGAGAATTACTTTAAGAAGATGTGAAGGTGAAATTTATAAAGTGATATTAACAAGTGATTGTTGATAGGCCAAATTAAATATCGAATAATGAATATTGAATGTCAGAATTCTAAAGTTTTGCAATCTTTCCTCGCAGTTTCCCAGGTTCCTGCCTGTTATCCCATAAAGTAACGACAAACACGTTTTCATTGTCAAATGTGTAGAATAGAGAATTATGTTTTGTCAGCAAACATTCTCTTGTTCCTAAAAGCCGCTCAGACTTCTTATAACATTTTGGCTTGTTGCTTATAATTGATAGTTGCTTTTCCAATATTCTTGCAAAAGAACTTAACTCTCTCCTGGTCCAGTTCTCTTCAAGATAGGTAATAATTTTCTTTAAAGACTCCTTGGCTTCATTTGACCAAACAACCTTTAAAGCCATTTCTCATATATTTTCTTAACTTCAGAATGAGAAACGATATTGCCATTCTCAATATCCTGTAACCCACGCTTAATTGATGCAAGTTTTTCCGGTGAAATATTGGAACTGCTTTCTTTTGAATACTCAAAAAGCTTTTTCACATCTTTTAGTAAGGAACTATCAGATGTAGCAATCAGCATTTTTATCAATTCAATTTTTTGCGCTCTCAAATTCATATTAAATATTTTCTCTTACAAAATTAACGTTTTTTTTGATGATTTTATTTGCTATTCGCTTCATTATTCAACGTTACTCATATCTATAATTTTTATAATAACGAAATCGTGATTGCTTCGCAGTTCAATATTCAGTATTCGATATTCTAAGAAAGCACTCCCTTCAGTATCCCTTCGAGCATTGCACATGCCAGCATCAGGGGTTTATCAGTTACGGTTACAGTTACCGTTTGTCCATTAATAATATATGTGCCGGCAACCCTGCCGACCATAGAGTTAACTTCAAAACTTCCTTCAGTTTCGTTGCCGGTAAGAGTGCCATTCATTTTGGCAATTTTGCCTTTTATCTTTTCTAAATAATCAGCTACTACGCCCTGGAAACTTACGCTAAACGGGTCACATGCACTCATAGTCGGGGTTTTTTTATGGCGCGAAATTAATAGAATTTATGTTAGTTCTCTGAATGGTTTTCAGGTAAACTTAGAGTAAATGGCTGTTCCTTATATTTAAACACAACGGTGCATTTATCCTGGACATTTACTGCGCCATCAAAAAACATATTTAACGAGGTTCTGGCTGTTTTAAAATAGGAAGCTATTATTATAAATCTTTCTGCCCTGTTAACAGGGGCCTTACCATTAATGGTGGCATGGCCTTCGGCAATTGCGGTAACCGCTTCGTTAATCAAAGTAAGGTCAACACCTCTTACCGTGTTCCTGGTTTTTAACGGCAAATCCTCCAAAAATTCCTTTCTCGATTGATTAGTCGGGGCTATTGTATTGCTGGTTTTTGGCTTGGCGTACTTGGTTGGAAATTTCATGATTCTTATGGTTTACAGTTTATGCAATATTGCAGATTTCAGCAATATACACTTATTTTCCGGATTAACAACTGGAAATCTTAACCTTAACCTCAACCTTAATCATAGATTGCTTATCTTTGTAAGAATTTTCACAAATGGGACATGCTTGATAAATTAGAAGAAATAGTAGACAGGTACAAACAGATAGAGCAACAACTATCTGACCCTCAGACTTTTTCCGACATCAAGCTCTTCGCAAGGTTGAACAAGGAATATAAAGACCTTGGCAAGATTTGCGCTGCCATAGCAGAGTACAGAAATGTTATGGGTAATATTCAATCGGCCAAGGATATATTGTTCAGGGAAAAAGATGATGAATTAAAAGATATGGCACGGGCTGAGCTTGAAACACTCACTGCCCAGCAGGAAAAGATGGAGGAGGATCTTAAGATTATGCTTGTTCCCAAAGACCCTGAAGATGCCAAAGATTGCATTGTTGAAATACGCGCCGGCACCGGTGGCGATGAAGCATCTTTATTTGCGGGAGACCTCTTCCGCATGTATGCGCACTATTGCGAAACCAGGGGATGGAAAGTTGAAATGGTAAGTTTCTCCGAAGGTACCTCTGGCGGATATAAGGAAATAATATTTGAAGTGAAAGGCGATGGGGTTTACGGGGTATTGAAATATGAAGCCGGAGTACACCGGGTACAAAGGGTTCCCAATACCGAAACCCAGGGCAGGGTACATACCTCGGCCGCTACAATAATTGTTATGCCCGAGGCTGATGATGTGGATATTGAGGTAAAAGAATCGGATATACGGAAAGATACTTTTTGTGCCGGCGGCCATGGTGGGCAGTCAGTAAATACTACCTATTCTGCCGTCAGGCTTACCCATATACCCACCGGTATAATAGCCCAGTGCCAGGATGAACGTTCGCAGATAAAAAACTATGAGAAAGCTCTTTCTGTATTGCGCACCAGGCTATATGAAATAGAACTTGAAAAGAGAAGAAGCAAGGAAGCCGCAAAACGCAAAAGCCTGGTATCAACCGGGGACCGCTCGGCAAAAATACGTACGTACAATTTCCCTCAAAGCCGGATTACAGACCACCGTATAGGCTACACTGCCCACAACCTTCAAACATTCCTCAATGGCGATATACAGGAACTATTGGATGCCCTCCAGGTAGCTGAAAACACAGAACGCCTTAAAGAGGGTTATACCGCTGCCGCCTGATGAAGCGTTATCTTACCCGTACCCAACTTAGCACGCTGATACGCCAGAAGAAAACATTTCTTTGCGTAGGGCTTGATACAGATGTAAACAAACTACCATCTCATTTTCCTAAGACACCCAAATCGGTAATAGATTTTAATGAAAGTATAATTGAGGAAACTCACGATATTTGTGTTTCATATAAGCTGAATCTTGCATTTTATGAGGCAATGGGCGCCGAAGGATGGAATGTTTTGAAACGCACCATTGAGTTATTGCCGGAAAACAGTTTTGTTATTGCTGACGCTAAACGCGGCGATATTGGCAATACCGCATCCATGTACGCCAATGCATTCTTTGAAGAACTGGATGTTGACGCCGTAACGCTTTCTCCTTATATGGGCAAAGATTCAGTAACCCCTTTTCTTGATTATAAGGGTAAATGGAGCATTCTGTTAGGCTTAACATCAAATGAAGGCGCTAATGATTTCCAGATGCAGAAATTGCAGGACGGAAGCTATTTGTATGAACAGGTGCTTAAAACTTCCTGCCAATGGGGCACAGCCGGCAATATGATGTACGTGGTCGGAGCTACAAAGGCATCAGCCTTAAAGAATATCCGCAAAATATTGCCTGAGCATTTTTTACTTGTACCCGGCGTTGGAGCCCAGGCAGGAGATATGAAAGAAGTTATCAGTAATGGCGCAAATGATGTAGGAGGTTTGCTTATCAATGCCTCACGCAGCATACTGTATGCAGGTTCAGGAAAGGATTTTGCGGCAAAAGCCCGGGAAGAAGCGCTGAAGCTTAAAAAGCAGATGGAAGTCGGATTTTAAATCCATTATTAATGGCTAACCACAGGCGAACACATAACCTGCCAAACGAAAACAAAGATACCGGTTTCGGAAGCGGCGCCAACAGTTTTGGCGGGCGTTTCCTGAATAAGGACGGCACCATGAACATGCGCCGTGAAGGCATCAGCATTTTCAAAAAATTCAGCGCTTTCCAGGCCATGCTCACCATTCCCATATGGAAGTTTATCGGCATTATCCTTACTTTTTATTTTGCCATAAGCCTGTTATTTGCAGGAGTCTATTTAACCTTAGGTATAGGCGGCTTGCAGGGTTTAGATGGCAGTACATTATGGGAAAGATTCAAAGAAGTATTTTATTTCAGCGCGCAGACACTTACCACCGTGAGCTATGGTAGGGTTATCCCGATAGGGGATGGGGTAAACATTATAGCCTCTGTTGAAGCCCTTACAGGTTTAATGTCGTTGGCTGTTGCCACAGGCCTTATTTACGGGCGTTTTGCAAGGCCGCAGTCTTATCTTGTTTTTAGCCACAATGCCCTCATCAGCCCTTACCAGGATAAAACCGGGCTAATGTTTCGTATCGTTTCTTATAAAGAAAAGCATTCACTTACCGATGTTGAGATTATAATAAACATGGGTATGCTTGTTACAGAAGACGGCAAACAGGATTACAGGTTTTACAAGCTTGAACTCGAACGCGATAAAATTGACAGCCTGGTAATGAACTGGACCATTGTGCATCCTATTGACGAGAAAAGCCCTATATACGGCTTTACTGCCGAAGACATGAAGTCTGCCGATGTGGAACTTTACATATTTGTCCGCGGTTTTGACGATGTATTTTCAACTACAGTTCAGCAACGTACCTCTTATACATATCCTGAAATATTATTTCATAAGAAGTTCGCGCCCATGTACCGGGAAAGCGAGGATGGTAAAACAAGCATACTGCAAATGCACAAGCTGAATGATTATGTGGATGTGAAGAATAATTAATCTGTATAGTTAATAGTATGTGAAAATTATTATTTTTGTTGATAAATCATTTAATATAAACACTTAACACTTATACCCTATGCAATCAAAAAATTACATTTTTTTAATAGCGTTTGCCTTGTTTTTTGGTTTGGGCAACCTTGCCAAAAGCCAGGAACATCAAGTAACTTACGAAGATGGAACAGTGTTATATTACAACATGGTTGATACAACCGCTGAACAAATGCACCATGTTCATCTGAATATTTTTTCAATGGTGGAACTTTCTTACTTCAGGCCCGATAAAAAATATTGGATAAACGTCACTGCAGACTGGTTAAATGGCTGGTATGGAGTACAGGGGTATTATATGTTCTCGGAACAAACAAAAAACAAGGAAATAAATGCGCAAGCCAAAGAAGTAGGCGGAGGCAATTCTATTACTGTTTATCCTATTCATATTCATACTCAAAAAAGTATATTTTATGCATTTCACGGTGGTTTGATGATGGTAGGTTCAGCATTAGTAGAAGGTGCCCCGCCACTGGTTCCTGAAATATCAGTTGGCATTGCACGCATAAAGGCCTGGGGTGTAAAATTTATGATAAAGGACCCTGCTGCAAAAAAAAGAAGTTTATATACCATTATTGCACAACGAACAGGTACTGTTAATTTAGATTTGATGGCTTACCCGGTAAAACCATCTTCACTTGAGGCTTCAGAAAAATACAATGTAATAGGTGAAAGGATTTATGTTAAAGGATTTATTCCTTTTTTATCCGGCAAGGATTTTGGAATGTTTGGGATGCTTGGTATACAAAATGGCGTATACGGATTAGGGCCTCTCATTGGTTTTGGCTTTTGCGGAGGTTGGAAGTAATAACACCGTTTTTATTCTGGCAACATTTTCAACTTGATTATTTAGAAAGGAGGTTACTGCTTATGGCTGGTAAACTTTACCTTTAACGCATCTTCTATGTAATATGCGGGAATGGCAAAACCAATACCCTGGATACCTTCGCCCATAAGTTTGGCGTTTACTATACCTTCCAAAACACCATCTTTTGTAACCAAACCTCCTCCGCTGTTACCTGAGTTAATGCTTACATCAGTCTGGATTATTGTTTTATCCTGTACTTTGCGTTTGCCCGAAATAATGCCCTTGGTTATGGTCTGGCCAAGTGAAATATCTTCCGGGGTGCCAATGGCATAAACCTCGCTGCCTATTGCAATATCCTTAGAGAGGCTTGGAGTAAAACACATATAAACACTCTTTTTATTTATTTTGAAGAGGGCAAGGTCGTAACCCGAATTGCTTCTTACGTAATCGGCAGTAAGCGTATCTCCATCAGAGAAAATAACCTGGACAGTTTTCGATGTATCTTCTGCTATTACATGGTAATTTGTAACCACATAGCCATCTGAAGATACTATACAGCCACTCCCATGTCCTTCAGGTGTTTTAATTGTCACTACCGATTTTATCCCATCTGCAAGGCTTGCAGCATAATCAACTCCTGTAAGGTCAATGGTATTCCATTTATCCATAGTATTTGCCGTTGCCAGTTTATCATTTAAATTTTTCTGTACTTCACCCATTTCCATAAAATTCACCAGCGATTTATCCATGGCATCACCTATAAATGTGGCAAAACTATTATCGCTTTCATCAAAGGTGCCCCATTTTGATGAAGATTCAGTAATCGCTTCATATACAGGGCGCTCAGTAGTTGGGCTATATAACTGCCATTTGCATTTTAAGGTGAAAAACGTGACTGTATTAATTGTGTTTATAGACATGCCATAAATACTGCATTTGATATAGTAGGAATTATCATACATGTTAGAAAACATTCCTTTTGAAGTGTCAATATATTTCCATTTTTTCAGAACTGTATTCAATGTATCCTCAAACTCGGTATGCCTGTATTTATAGGCCTCTTTTTCACCCGAAGAATAAAGAAGCTCATTATTCAGATATTTTTTATATGTAGAATAATACGTCCTTATTAAGCTGTCCTTTTTTATGTCGAAGCCAACTTCCTTTACAAATAATTTGTTCTCTTGTAAAGTTTTGTAAGGTATCGGCGTTAATTCAGGTAAAGTATATGTTTTACTATACGTTTTCCATGAACCGAATCCAAGATCAATCCATCCTGCCGTACCAAAATACCATGCGACATATTGTGAAGGGCTTGCTGAGGTAATAGTAGAACCCGGGTTGTTTGGATCATTAGTTGTTGTTACTCCTACTCCTGAAATAAGGTAACAGTCCGCTATAACAGGAATGACAAAATCAATAATCTTCATGGAATTAAACTTTTCACGCCTTATCATGAGAGTATTAGGCAAATAGCCATTCTTCGATTGCTGTATTAAATAATATTCATTAAAATTATTTAATGTTACCTGCGCCACTTTGCCCCGCATGGTAATAACCGGTTCACTCCATGAATAACCGCCACCTGAGCTGACAATGGAGACCTTTGTGCTATCCTGTTGTGAAACAAGCGCACAATTACGCGAATGAAATGTGGCTGCACATCCCTGTAAGATTAAAAATAAAGAAACAACGCAATAGCCTGCTGAGGGTAGTATTCTCTTCATCAAATTCGATATTAATTCATTTACAAATTTAAAAACATTATAGATATAGGTATTGTTGCATTCAGGAATCAGGTTAAGATTATAAATGACTAATCTCTGCACAGTTATTAAAAAATAAGCTCTACATTTGTTTTACCCATGTAATCATTCGTTGCTATTGATAATTAAATCACCTTATAATATGAAAATAAAAAAATACATTCCCGGTTTTTTTCTATGTTTCATGGCAATGAATGCTTTTTCACAAGACAAAATGCCGGGTTTTTCAGATGGGGTTAATATTCGATATACAATAATGGATACAACTATTAAATCGCTTTCAAAATTCAGCATAGGGATAGAGGGTGTATATTATTGGGATTTGACTGCAAGATTGCAGGGTGAATACTTTGATTACAAGAATAATTTCAGGCTCAGCGCATTTTATGGAATTGATGGAGTATGGGGCCTAAATGGGGTATTTTATTTTATTAAAGGCTCCAGGATGAAACCGGGAAAAATGGTTGTTAAATATTCAGAAAATGGCCAGGCATCTTATAATTATGCAGTAAAGCAAAACATTGAATGGGTGAGGTACGTGGGTATTCATGCCGGTGTTTCAGAAAGAGAGTTAAGCGATGCAACGGAACCCTGGTGGGAGTATTACCGCCTTGGCACTCAAAATAATACTGCGGCTGTAAGCCACTTTGATTCAGCTACAGGCAACACTGTTACAACATATAATAACTATGTCGTTTCAGGCCCTATACCAACTTTTAATGAATTATCTGTTGGCCCTCAATTAGCATGGGTTTCCGGGTACCGGGTACTCGCCAATGGCCTCAATAGTGTTGCAGGGAAACCACAAATTGTGTCCCGCAAAATAGTAAAAACGGCAGGGTTAGATGTTCTTTATTATACCTCAAAGCCTGTGTTAAATGCTACTTATGATAGCTTATCGGCTTTAGCCTCACGCGGAGCGAACCAGGGAAACACGCCTCCTTCAACCAACTTTTCAACTATTGGAGCCCGTTTATATTACAAGGTTCAATATACAATTACAAATTCCGATAAATCTGAATTTGGATTGAATGAAGAAATTTCATTGGAAGATAACATTGCAGGATTTGGTTTTTTCATGGGTGTTGGGCTCTATTATGGATTATAATAATACATATGAGATAATTAATTTTCGAAAAAAATCATTGCATTGAAATCCAGCTTAATCCCCAAAAACACTGGTTTAGTTTTGGCAGTTTGCCTTTTGGTTATTTATATAGCTATAAGAACTTATTCTGTCGATATTACAAACGACGAAGCATATTCATTTCATAACGTAAAAAAGTTCTGGTATGCAGAAGCCTTGTGCACGGCCAATACTCATTGGCTGAATAGCCTGGCCATTAAAGCTGCACTACTCTTTAATTCAGAGAACAACTGGCAGATAAGGTGGTTTAGCACACTTTCGGCATTGGTGTTTTATATCATCGGCTTTTTATGGATACAATCACTTGAGAAAGCGTATCTTAAATTTTTCGCGTTCGCGCTCCTCCTCCTCAACCCTTTTGTAATTGATTATTTCGGGTTAGCGAGAGGTTATGCTTCCGGCCTTATGTTTGAAAGCATAGGCATGCTTCTGTTTTTGACTAACCTTGAAAACAGTAAACGCCCGGTTGCTTTTGCAGCATTATTATGTTCCGGACTTAGCGCTATCGCTAATTTTAGTTTTGTCTATTTTTTTGCCGGATTCGGGATTGTATATTTTTTTACGTATTATCTGAAGCCCAGGACAGGTTTTCTGAAAAACAGGAATTTTTACATTGATGCTTTACTGACTGTTGCTATATTATCACTTATCATCAGGGCATGGATATTTATTATCAGGTGTTCAAATGATACAGGCGCCGGAACCGATGTTATTACCGATGTCAGCTACTCTTTTATGGCCGCTTTGCTTTACCGCAACTTTAACATTGGCAATTTTTTTGCGATTACCTTATCCTGTATTCCCATATTGTTAATAGCCTTAATGTGTGTGTATGGAGTGTTTAAATACAAAAAACACAAACAAAAAGTGTTCTATTATTCAAGCTTAATCCTGTCCATTATATTGACGATACTATGTATAAATTTTGTTTGCTTTAAAATAGTTCTTCCTTATGGCCGGAGCGCTTTATTTATGTTTCCGTTAATTTGTATTGCCATTACTTATTTTCTTGATTCCATTCTCGCTTCTCTTTTAAAAAAAATAATACTTACTGCCATGGGCGTTGCTCTTTTATTCAATTTCACGCGTACAATAAATTTCACCCGCACTTTTGATTTCATTGAACAAGAGGATACTAAAAATGTATTTAACTATGTTGACAGCATTGGAGCAAAACATATTGAAGTAAACCGGACTCTTTATGGAGTTTATGTAAATTATTACCAGTTAACGGATAAAATGAAATACCATTTTAAAGCTGATAAATTCAATCCGGACAGTAATTTAATACATTACGATTATCTGTTGTTTTCTCCTGTCTGCAATGTTACTCCTCGTTATAACAAAGATGTAAAACTTGATACAGTGAAAAAGTTCAGGAGAAATAATATTGTCCTGATAAAAATAAATCAATTAAACTCAGTTCTGCATTAAGCTACTTACGCATACTCAAACACGCCATGCTTACCGGATATAGTAAGTCTCTTGCCGGCGTGCTTTTCCACGCGGCCAATAATCTGCGCACCTATATGGTATTTGTCCGCCACCCCAATGATATGTTGCGCCGCTTCCGAAGGCACATATAGTTCAAGCCGGTGCCCCATATTAAATACCTTGTACATTTCCTCCCAATTTGCGCCTGAGTTTTGCTGAATGATATTGAAAACAGCCGGGGCATCAAAAAGATTATCCTTAATTATATGCAAATCATTAATAAAATGCAGTATTTTGGTCTGCCCGCCGCCTGAGCAGTGTATAGCAGCATGTATATGCGGGCGGTAACTTCGGAAAATTTCCTGCATTAACGGAAAATAAGTACGGGTAGGGGAGAGCAGAAGTTTCCCTATATCAGTATGGTATTTTTTATTGTGCCAGTCAACAGCTATTTTTTCGGTAAGTTTTTTTTTGCCGCAATAAACCAAATAACCTGGCAAAGCAGTATCATATGATTCTTTGTATTGCGCGGCATAGCTATGGTCAAGCGTATCATGCCGTGCCGATGTAAGTCCGTTGCTGCCTATACCGCTGTTATAGGTTTCTTCATAAGTTGCCTGGCCAAATGAAGCGAGCCCGACAATAACATCGCCGTCGCGTATTTTATCGGCTGAAACCACATTGCTCCGTCTCATACGGCAAACAATAGTAGAGTCAACAATTATTGTTCTTACTAAATCACCCACATCTGCCGTTTCCCCGCCTGTTGAGGTAATATTTATCCTGTGTTTGCGTAACATAGCAAGAAAATCCTCTGTGCCATTTATCAGGGCGGCAATTATATCGCCATTGATTAAGTTTTTATTTCTCCCGATTGTAGAGGACAACAGCATATTATCAGTAGCTCCGGCGCACAGCAAATCATCCGTATTCATTACAATAGCGTCTTGCGAAATACCTTTCCAGACTGACATATCCCCTGTTTCTTTCCAGTATATATATGCTAACGATGATTTTGTGCCGGCTCCGTCAGCATGCATAATAATGCAGCATTCGGGGTCATTGGCAAGGTAATCGGGAACGATTTTGCAGAATGCTTTAGGGAAAAGCCCTTTATCAATATTGGCTATTGCCTTATGCACATCTTCCTTTGAAGAAGATACACCTCTTTTGCCATATAATGTATTGTCACCCATTTGTCTTACAAAAATAGCACTATTCAGTTCAGCCTATTAAAAAGATATGCACAACAAAAATCCCGGTTCTGTTTCCAAAACCGGGATTTTCTAACTATTCAATACTATGTTCTTAATACTATTTTTTAGTTCTTTTTCCAGATTACTCCTTCATTACTCTCGGGCATAGCTGTACCCTGAGGTAAATAAGGCGTATTATTATTTGGCCCTGGCATAGGTTTTAGACCCGGGATTGGCCGCTGCTGTCCACCACCGTTATCAGTAGAATCATGGTGTTCTTCACCCTGGCCGGAAATTACTGCGTTTTTCAATTTCTGCATTTTTAAACTGTCGGCATGGCTTAACCCGCCTTTAGGTACATAATTAAAGCTCAATACCCTGAATTCAGTACGGCGGTCTGCCTGCTCGGCAAAGTCCCTGTCGGCCTTATTTTTCATTTTAGCAATGCTTGCTTTATCGAAACCTTTCAATGGCTGGGTAAAACCCCATCCCTTTGCGGCAAGACGGCCAGAGTCAATACCCTGCGAAATCAGGTAATCAACACAGGCCTGGGCGCGTGCTTGTGAAAGGTCCATATTGTGCTTAAAGCTACCATTCGGGTCAGTATGAGCATCAAGCTGTATTTTAATTGTTGGGTTGTCATTTAAAAGCTTCACTAAATAGTTAAGCGAGTCCCTTGAATTGGGGCGAATAACAGCCGAGTCAATTCCATATTCCACCTTGGGGAAGTGAAGTGCTGTTGTTTGAGTTACGAATTTAAGTTCAAAATCCATAACCCATGTTTTTGAGTCATTGGTACCAACCGTACTTAAGTTCTGTTTGGTGCTTGCAAGGTATGACTTGTCGCTGGCATCGGCCGAAAGAATGTAAGATGTGTTGGGTTTCAGGTAACGCTCAGTACCACTCTTTGCTCCAAAAAAGAAGTGTCCTCCTGTATCGGTTTTAATTATCACATCGGAACCATCTGAACCAACCATGTGTACTGCAGCTCCGGCAATAGGTTTGTGCGTGTCTTTATCGCGCACCGTACCGCTGCTTGCAAACAGCAACGGAGGAAGGTTGAATGAATAAATATCATCGCTTCCTTTACCGCCCGAACGGTTTGATGAAAAATATCCTCTTTCTTTGCTGCCCTCAAAAATAATTCCGAAATCATCCGCTTCCGAATTAATAGGATATTGCATATTCTCAGGCTTATTCCATTTATCAATTGAACCCGCTACCTTGGTTGCTTTATAAATATCTAAACCACCCATGCCCGGGTAACCGTCTGATGAGAAGTAGAGCGTGCCGTCCTGGTGTATAAACGGGAATACATCATTTCCGGGAGTATTAATATCGGGGCCAAGGTTAATAGGTTGCCCCCACTGCTTTTCCTTCTTATCCCAGTGACTAACATATAAATCTTCCTTACCATATCCGCCAGGCATATTTGATGAGAAGAATAGTTCCTGGTCATCGGCAGAAAGGCAAGGATAACCGTATGCAACGGTATCAACCTGGAATGGAATCATTACTGGGTCTCCCCATGTATTGCCTTTTCTTTCAGCATACCATATTTTACAATATACGCCTTTGTGCTTGGTAACTTCGCAACGGGTAAAATATAAGGTTTTAAAAGCATGATCAAAAAAACAAGGCCCTTCATTATCTGCCGTGTTAATAGGGGCAGAAATAGGAATAGGCGCAGACCATTTTCCATTCTTATCCATGGAAGTAGTAAAAATATCAGCAAATGCTTCACCAATATTCGGGTCTATCTGGTCACTTGTACCTCCGGGGCGGGTAGATACAAAATACAACTCATCATATCGCTTATTGGCATAAGAGGGTGAATAATCTCGGTTTTTGCTGTTAATCTGGGCCATATTGGTAACAACATAACGGGTAGGGTTGTTTTTCCATTGTGAGGCCAGTTGGCAAGATTGTATCCCGGCATCTGCCATTTTATTGGAGGGGACTTTATCTTTATAGGCTTTGTAAGATTCAAGGGCGTCGTCATAATTACCCTGCTGCCTTTGAGCATCAGCAAGATAGAGCAAATCATTATCATCCGGATAGTTAGCCTTAATAGCTTTTTTATACCATTGTTCTTCCTGCTTTGCATCGGCTAACATACGGTAACATTCAGCAATCTGGAAGAGAATCCTGGCTTTTGTAGCTTTTACCCCGCTACCTGTCTTATCACCCAAATCTGTATATGCCTTTTTATAGAGCTCGATGGCATCAAAATAGCGCATATTACTAAAATCCTGATCTGCGTCTTTCAGCGCGTTCTTCTGTGCAATGGTGGCAGTTGACAGTAAAAGAAAGCCAAAACACAAGTAATAGAAAAAGGATGCTTTTCTTCTCATAGGTAGAGCTATTTATTTTTTTCGGGTGCTAAGATATAAACAATTTCTTATGTAAAAAGGTCTTTATTTCATTTATTTAACAAAAAGGAGTTCCCTGTATTTAGGAAACGGCCATATAGAGTCATCTATCAGAATCTCCAGTTTATCAGAATGGTAGCGGATTTCATCGAAATAAGGCTTAACTTTTTCACAATAAGCAAATGCCTTTTCAGTAGCGTTCTCGATCTGGTTGGCTTTTTTACGTTCCTCCACCATAAGTTCAACGTTATTCTTGATAATCGCCACCCTTTCACTGATTTCCTTTATAACCGATAACTGGGAGTCAATTAATGTATCGCTGCTGCTGCCTTCGTGTAAAACATCGTGCAAGCCTTTTCCTTTAATACCCATGCCTGCAAACTCATTGCGGGGTGTAAAAATTTCCTTCAGTCCCTTCACATTTTCAATAAGTACGTTCTGGTACATTATTGCCGATGGAATAACACTGGTGGTAGCCATATCGGCGATAATCCTCGATTCAATCTGTATTTTTTTGGTGTACATTTCAACCTGTATCTCATGCCGTGCTTCCTGTTCACGCTTGGTGAATATGTGATGAGATTCGAACAAATTGAATGCTTTCGGGGTTAGCAGTAATTCAAGGGCTGCAGGTGTTGTCTGTATATTCGAAAGTCCTCTTTTCCTGGCTTCTTTAACCCATTCTTCGCTATAATTATTGCCTTCAAAACGTATGTTTTTAGAGGCAGCTATATAATCATGAAGAACATGCAGTATGGCATCTTCCGCAGGGGTATCCTTATTGATAAGCTTATCCACATCTTTCTTAAAGCAGGTAAGCTGTTCAGCCATAATGGTATTTAAGGTAGTCATGGCCTGGGCGCAATTGGCAGATGAACCAACCGCCCTGAACTCGAACTTATTACCTGTAAATGCAAATGGCGACGTACGGTTGCGGTCAGTATTATCAAGCAAAAGCTCAGGAATACTTGCAATATCGAGTTTGAGGGATTTTTTCTCTGCCGCGGTAATTTTCCCCGGCTTGATTTTATGCTCGATTTCATCAAGCATTTTGGTAAGCTGGGTGCCGATAAATACCGAAATAATTGCCGGAGGGGCCTCATTAGCGCCAAGGCGATGGTCGTTGCCGGCAGAAGCAATGGCAGCCCTCAGTAAATCGGAATAATCGTGTACGGCTTTAATTACATTTACAAAAAAGGTGAGAAACTGCAGGTTGGTTTCAGGGGTTTTGCCCGGGCTAAGCAGGTTTTTACCGGTATTGGTGGCCATTGACCAGTTATTGTGCTTGCCTGAGCCATTTACGCCTGCAAATGGTTTTTCGTGGAATAGCACCCTGAACTTGTGACGGCGCGATACCTTGTCCATCAGGTCCATAAGCAATTGGTTGTGGTCAACAGCTATATTAACTTCTTCAAATATGGGAGCAACTTCATATTGGTTAGGGGCAACCTCATTATGCCTTGTTTTTAAAGGTATGCCCAGTTTATAGGCTTCCGTTTCGAAATCGCGCATAAAGGCATTAACCCTTTCTGGAATTGAACCAAAATAATGGTCCTCCAGTTGCTGGCCTTTGGCAGGGTTTGCGCCAAAAAGCGCCCGGCCCGACAGCAGCAGGTCGGGACGAATGGTAAACAGAGCGCTATCTACCAGGAAATATTCCTGTTCCCAGCCCAATGTGGCGTTAACGCGGGTAACATTTTTATCAAAGTAGTTGCAAACAGGGACTGCGGCAACATTAAGAGCCTGTATTGATTTAAGCAAAGGGGTTTTATAATCGAGGGCTTCACCCGTATAGGATAAATAAATGGTAGGGATACACAATGTTTTACCCAAAATAAAGGCAGGGGATGAAGAATCCCAGGCGGTGTAACCTCTTGCTTCAAAAGTATTGCGTATTCCTCCGCTGGGGAAACTTGAAGCATCCGGCTCCTGTTGGGCAAGCTGGCCGCCGCTGAATTTCTCTATTGCTTTGCCGCCATCCATATTGTCAAGGAACACGTCGTGTTTTTCGGCCGTGGCGCCTGTAAGGGGCTGAAACCAGTGCGTGTAATGGGTCACACCTTTTTCCATTGCCCAGGTTTTCATAGCTATGGCAACTTCATCAGCAGTTTTGCGGTCAATGACTTTTCCTGTATCAATGGTAGTCTTTAAATCCTTAAAAGTACCTTCAGGCAGGTATTTCTGCATGGTTTCCAGGTCAAAAACATTCTCTCCAAAGTAGTCTGATACTTTACCGGAGGGGAGTTTTACATTAAGTGGTTTTCTTGATGACGCTTCTTCGAGCGCTTTAAATCGAAGTGAACTCATGGATGGGCTGGTTTAATTTGGACGCAAATTTATGAAAGAGTAACGTTATTTGGTAGTTAAAAGTTTTTAGATTTTATTAACAAAAAAAGCCTGTAAAAACAGGCTTTTTTTAAAGTTTTTATCCAATAATGACAGGTTATAGTTTGTAATTTATTCCAAGCCCCAGGTAATTATAGGCATTATTCATTACCACCAATTCTCCATTTATACCAAACCTATCGGTAAAATAATATCTTGCGCCAAGGTATGCGCCAAGTTCCAGTTGTGAAATAGCCTGGCCTATATAAGCAGAGTAACCGGGGTCATGAACATTAGATACGTTCGGGTCGCTCGTTATCAGGTCGTGCTGGTAAAATACATAACCCAGCGTAATACCTCCATAAGGGTCAAGCTTAGAAGTGGCATGAAGTTTGTAATGCAGTGAGGCCCTTGCCATAAGAAATTCAAATTTGTAATTATCAGAATACGTATACCCGTCAGTCCATGTATTGCTTGATGCAATATATGACAGGTATCCACCAAAACCAACTGTCCATGTGCTTCCGGCATCAAAAGTCGCGTGTTCAAATGTAAGCACGAAACTCGGGGTTTGAGTATAGCCGTTTCCGCTTCCATAATTGGAGAAACTGCCAAAGCCGACTCCAAGCCCTGCCACATTGTCACCGGTTGAAAATACACCGCCGGAACTTGCAGATTGTCCTCTTGTATTTTCGCTAAATAATAATGAAGTAACAAAAAAAACTGTAAGCAATAAGCATTTCATTTGCATAGATGGGGAAATTTATTCGGCGCAAATTTAGAAAACTGCAATTAATAAGAAAAACAAATGCAATTATTGTTGATAATTTAAAACAAAATTAACACAGGAAATATATGCAAGCTTGTAATTCATCTTTTCCGTAAACAAAAAAACCCACAAGATTGCGGGTTTTTTTGTTGATTTTTGATACGTTTTATTTAGATGCGTTCTGCTCAGCAACTAACGCCTTTATAGCGTGGTAATCTTTTAGATTTATACCAGGATGCTGTTTCATAACTGCAGGTGGAACTGCAACTATCTGAAAATATGACGTTGAAGGTGGTGCAGGGGCGGAAGTAGAACCCGGAGTAATATTAGACCATGATACGTTAAAAACACCCGTGCTTGAATTGTAATCAAAAATCTGTTCAAAAAATGGAGCGTTTCCAAGCGAAGTCCAGGGTAATAAAGTCCAATTTTGTTGGTCAGAACTATAATAACACAGTATAGCGCCACTAAAATTTATGCCCGTAGAATTAAAAACCGCGTCAATTTCCCATGGGTAATTTGCGTTTGTTGTCCAATTTGTAACGGAGAAAGGTGTTACCTGTACATTGGCGTTTCCGGTTGGGCCTGTAGCACCATTTAAGCCATCGCTGCCTGTAGGTCCGGCCGGGCCTGTTGGGCCTTGCGATGAGCACGAAGTCAGCATTGTTGCAGCTACAAAAGCTACCATAATTAATTTAGTTATTTTCATTTTTTTTCGAGGTTAGTTTTACCCACAAGCCCCAGGGGTTATTATTATTGTTTAATTTACGCAGGTTGTATGAAGCCATAAGAGCTTACGCAAATAATATTGAAGCAAAACTAAAAAAAAATCAATATCCTTTCCAATTTATTAAAAATGAAGGACACGGCTATTTATTAAAAACAGCTATAAAATAAGCATGCCGGTTAATTTGTTGCCCTGCCTGCTTTAAGCTGGTTATACAGAGACATTACGGCATGATAGCTCTTCACATTCAGGCCGGGGTACCGTTTCATAATAGCCGGGGGAATAACCACAACCTTGGCAGGGATAGGTGAGGCAGGAGCTGTAGATGGGCTCCATGGAGTCTGGTAATAAAAAGTAACAATGGTAGTATTATAACTGAATGACAATTGGGTGCCGATTGTGTCAAAATTGGAACAAGGAAGACAGTAAAAATCGTATGGAGAAACGATACCCTGGGCATAAACAACAACTACATCACTGTCACAGTTACTAAGAGTATCAACTACCAACGGGTTTACCCAAATGGTATCCTTGACGCCGGGAACTGCTACCGTCCATCCGGTAGTTTTCAGGGTATCAAAATTAATAATCAGCGGATTGGCGCCATTTATACCTGTACTGCCTGTAGGCCCATCATTGCCTGTAGGCCCCTGAACTCCGGGAGGCCCTTCCTCAGAGCATGAAGTAAACATGGTAGCTGTAATAAGCGCTGCTAAAATTAATTTAAGTGTTTTCATTATATTGCTTTTTATTTACTTATAGGCCGGGAAATATTCTCCTTTATTTGCATTATTAACGATTACCGGAGATTTTATTGCAACAAAGCTAAAAAAATTATCTGCATCCATTAATATACGCGAATGGTAATATTTATTGTGCAAGCGATTTGGTGAACGTCCAGTTTACGGGCCAGAATGAGACAGTACATTCTTTCGGATTAAACCGCCTTTGTTTTTCCTTGTGCTTTACAATACCCGTAGTGTATTTTTCCTCATCCTCAATACCTTTTTCATTTAACCTGCTTGCCACCACAAATCGCTCCCTGTCAATTCCAGATTGAACCATAAAATCAACGCAAGCCTGAGCCCTCGCCACCGCCAGGTTCACATAATCTGTTTCATGCCAGTCGGCATCGCCCATAAACTCCATTACCAGGCCGGGCCTCTGAGCCATTATTTTCATCAGCCTGTTCAGGCTGTCTATGGCAGGTTTGCTTAATGCAGCGCTGCCTGAATCGAAATCAATGGGAGGGAAGATGGGTTGTTTTTCAATACCATTCTTCTCCAGGCGGAAATCATGCGAATACACAGGCTGGTCGCTGTTTTCAGGGGTAATTTTATATACATCATCCGGGTCGCTCGGGTTATAGCCGATGGCCTCGGCAGTAACACTGTAAATAACAAAAGGATTGAAATTCTTAATAGTAAGCGAATACTTTCCATTCGGGTCAGTCTCATAAGTTAATAATGTTCCGTCGGAGCCGTTAAGCTGAACCAGGGCTTTGGAGATATGAAGGCCTGAATTTATATTGCTCACCATCCCGTTAATAATGACAGTTAAAGGAGGCCGGAAAAAAATATTTTTTAAATTTATTTCTGCCCGGCAGTTTTGCAGCCTTGCGGCTATTTTAGCATCTTTGCCTTTTAATTTTCTTATCGCCTTTTGCGAATAAACAGGATTATGGTCTCCGTTACCGGCTAATTTCATGCGTGCATAGTCTATCCCGTTGGCATGCAGGTAATCAATGCACTCCTGGGCCCTGCCGCTGGAAAGCATATACCTTACGGTTTTATTGCCTTCTTTTTTGTCCGAATAGCCATCTATCTCAACCGCAAAAGTGGGGTTATCAAGCATGCATTGCAGCCAGGCATTTAAAGCGGAATCTTTTGTCTTATTGGGAATTGAGTTTTGTATATATTGAAATTGAACATGCGCGGAAGGCACGGCAGGATAATCTTTTACAGAGTTTTTAGCCAGTTCAATATTGCGTATAAATTTGCGCGGCTTATTATTATACCCATAAGTTGATACATAAGCTTCTTTGCCTCCCGAATAACCATAAGTATGATTGTCCGTACGGGCATAAATCACATAAATCTTATCGGCCTTTATTAAGGGAGACCTGAAACTGAATTTTCCATTCACATCGGCTTTTGTATCAATGGCCGTGTCATTGCATTTTATGGTTACCACAGCGCCTTCAACAGGTTTACCTGTGGCGCTGTCACTTACGCGGCCTTCTATGGTAAACGCTGATTGGCCCACAGAAAAAGCCGGCAATAAAAAGATGGTAAAAATGATTGATAAAAGGCGGTACACCCGGGTAATATTTTAATTATGTTTAAATGCCGGTTATCTGACGTTGAACAATTTTCACGCAAAATTACAGAATAATTAATATGGTATGGAATAAACTATGGCCTGAAAAAGTCTTATTTATTCCAAAGGATAGTAACTTTTTTACCGGTCATTTCCTCCAATTCCTTATTTGCCTTGCGGTAATAATCTACCAGGTATTCCCTTGTCGCCGGATTCATGGCCTCGTACCTTCCTCCCGTCTTATTAAGCCTTCTGACAATGTTGCCTATTCTGTGATTATAATAGGGCGGTATCAGTAAATTTACAGATTTCCTTAACAGCGAATTCGGTTTTAATACAGCCGGAACAAATTTCGCATACATCTTAGAGCCCCTTAAAGATGTAGGATTATGCACTTTTATTTCAGGAATAAATGTACTTTCCACCCCAATCCAGCTAAATATTTCCCGGCACACATCAGCAGGGTTATTCAAAATATCATCGCATAAAATTACTTTGACCTGTTCCTTAGGGAAATATTTATATATCATCCTCAAGTGTTTGGCATAATTACCCGAATCCAATAAATTATTAAAAATAGTACATTGCTTATCCCCTTTTTGCCCTAATTCTTTTATTTCATCAAACGGGAACTCAACATTAGCATAATTATATTCCATAAAATACGCGGAATACGCCCTGTCAACAGGGTTGCGCATGGACAGTATGATTTTGCAATCCGGGTTATGCTCAGCAAGCCTCTTAACACCCGCTTCTGTAGTATAAAGCGATGCTGTTTTTGCAACTACCTTTTTATTCCGGAATTTTTCATAATTTCTGTAATAATGCAGCACAGCTTTGGCATAACCGTTTGCATATTCCGCATCATCAATAAAATAAGACATTTCAACCTGTGGATGTGTAAGAACAGAGGGATGTTCCCCTATATAGTTTTTTAGCGAAGTTGTAAAAGATTTACGTGTTCCGGCTATAACTATATCTATTTTCGGGTATTGGGGCACCTGGGTTTTAATTTTACCGGCTTGTTTCCAATCGTTTTGAAAACCATCCTTATTTCATCTTGCTATCTGTCTGCAAAAATAACTTTTAAATTATTAAAGTAAAAGAAAACCAGCGATTATTTTTCTCCTCTTTCAACAAATAAGCTGGATAGCAGTATTTTAGCTAAATCGTTATTACAGTATTAATTATGATTCTCAGCTTTCTGTTCTTCTATTACTGCCTTCACTTCATTCCAGTTGTTCCAATTGGTATTGGGATGCTGCTTAATAACAGCAGGAGGAATTGATACAACTTTGAAATAAGAGTTCCCTAAAGGGGTGGGTGGAGTTGTATTGCTGGTTACATTATACCACCTGAATGATATATTGCCGTCCACATTATATTCCCATGATTGCTCATAATATGGAGCAGTTCCATCAGTTATCCAGGGCAATTGGGTAAAATTGGCGCTGTCCGGGCTGTAAAAACATTCCACAGAGCCTGAAACATTTATTGTTATCCCCGCTGTTGAAAGTGAATAATCAATTTCCCAGGGATAGGTTGCATTGGGCACCCAGCCGCTTTGCGGTACGGTAAATGCAGTTACAGTTACATTTACGCTTCCGCTGCTGCCTGCAGGGCCTTGCGGGCCTGTATCGCCTTTGCATGAAAACAAGGCTGTTGCTATTCCTATCGCTATTATTACGTTTAAAAGCTTTATCTTTTTCATTTTTTAAAATTAGTTTTCAAAACTACGTATATTTTTTATTCAGGGAAAAAGTAATATTCTAAAATATCTGCCCTATGCCAAAATAAAATTGGGCGCCTTCAACCGATATGCCGTAATCGAAGCGCAGTATTGTATCTTCATTCCATGCAATTTGCATACCGGGACCTCCTGAATAACGTAGGTTTTGCAGGTATGATATTCTGTTGAGCGAATTCCACACCCCTCCCAAATCAAAAAAAGGAATGGCATAAAAAGCGAGGTGCTGTTTCCATATATCGGCCTGCCAGAAACGGCACCGTAATTCAATGTTGGCAAAACCCATGGCCGGAGCAACAAATCTGCTTTGAACATAACCGCGCAATGTCTGCGGGCCACCTAAACCGTTAATATCTCCTTCTGAACTCCATTGGTCCATTAATTCGTAAAATGGAACATCGCCTGAAGAATAGCCAAGGCCAACTCTTCCTGCAAAAACCAATTTTTTAAATATACTTTTAAGCAAACAGTGATAATAGTTATAGTGAAAGAATGTCCGGTTAAAATTATGTTCAGAGCCTAATACTGATGTTGAATATTCATTATTTAACTCAGCAAACGAACCACTTGAGGGGTCGGGTTCCAGATCGCGGGTATCATAAATGAAACCTACCTGGACAAGTGTAACCATGTCGGTTCCGAAGCCGCTTACAAGACCATCCATAGCCTGCTGGTGTAAAAGCGAATTGTTATTTAGTGGGGTGGTTATTACATCGCCGGCCAATTCATACCCTATCAGGGTTCTTAATTTCCCCTGTAACCATGACCGCTCCATACTGAGGTTAAATGATTTTTCTTCTTGCTGAAAAGTATTGTAATAGGCTGTACTGCCTGTCAGGTTATTATTATAGTCATTATAAGAAGCATTGTTTACCGGAGCTTTGGAAGAATCGTTATTGGGATAATAGCTTAATGGTTTCAAAGATTTCTCGGTAACTCCGAAAAACAGATAATTGGGGTTCACCATATACTCGCATTGCCCTCTTAGCCTCCACCTGGTATTGAATATATATGGCACATCCCATACCAATTGAAATTCTCTTTCGCTTTTGGTGGTATAAAATGCCGACAGGTTTATGTTAGCGCGATAGGCAGTATAGGCAAAAAAAGGGTCGGTACGTTTCCCGTCGAAATATAATTGAGCTTCTGCGCCAACGCCAAAACCATTGACTGGGTCTGAACTTAAATCGGGTACACCGGTAAGATACACCCCTTGCTTTTTATTTTTCAGGTCTTCATCCGATAATCGCTCTTCTTGTGCAATAGCAAAAGGAAGTTTCAGGGAATCTTTCAATAAAGTATCCCTGGTTTGTCCATAAGAAAATAATGACGGGAATAAAAAACAGAGAAATAATATTCTCTGCTTCATACGTTGATGTATTGGCACAGCAAGGAATTAAAAAAACAAAAGTAAATATATTCAATACACTCAATTATCAAATCACCAAATTATTTTTCACCCAACTTTTCTATCATTTTCCTTATCTTTAAATTTGAAGGCGCTGTAAAAAATGATTGATACAGAATCGTTTTGTATTGAATCTGGTTTTTTTTCGCTAAATCAATTTAGGTCTGTTGATAAAAATCAATGAATATTTCCTGCATATTATTTGTATATTATTAAATTGTTATTTAAGTTTGTACTACGAAAAAATAATCTATTATGAAAAAAACATACTTACCCTTGGTTTTAGCTGTTTTTATAGGGCTTACAGCTAGCTTGAAAGTTGATGCCCAAAAAAATATTACCAAGTACATAAAAACTTATTTTATGCAGGCTCCTGACAATTCTTTTTCTAATGGTGTAAATGCGGTTCAACTGAAAGATGTCGTCTTTGATACATTAGCTGCTTATATTAACCGTGCAAAATATACTATTGATATAGCCTGCTACGAATATGAAACATGGTCTGGTGACCAAATATATACTGCAATCAATAATGCTTACAGCAGGGGAGTTAAAATAAGGATGATACAGGATAACGGATATGCTTCCAAAAATACCGGATTCCAGGCATGCAATTCGAAAATCCCAATAATTGCAAGCCCCGCACCGGGCTCTGCTCCTTGCGGCGGAACATATAACATCATGCACAATAAGTTTGTGATAATTGATGAGTATGCTACCGACACACTAATGCCAATAGTATGGACAGGCTCCCCAGATTGGGATAATGCCATGAACACGGGCGATTATAATAACGTTATTATATTCCAGTCGAAAGTGCTGGCAAGGGCATATACCAATGAATTTGATATTATGTGGGGTGATACAACACATGGTGGTGCATCTAATTCAACCAATTCAAAATTCGGGCCATGTAAACCCAATTCAGGCACACATATATTTAATATAGGAGGTTCAAAGGTTGAATTATATTTCAGCCCTTCAGATGGAGTAAATAATGAGATAGTTAGTACCATTGGTACTGCTAATGTTGATTTATATTGCGGTATGTTTACATTTACTGAGACAACCGATGCTACGGATATAGTAAATCAAAAAACTGCCGGTGCAACAGCGTATGTAATACTTGATAACTATAGCAGTGGAAGTTATACTCCTTATACCACTACGTTTCCTGATGGCTTAGGTTCCAATTTTCATGGTTACGTAAACAGCAGTTATCTTTATCATAATAAATATCTTATTGTTAACCCTTCTGCTCCATGCGATGACCCTAAAGTGCTTACAGGTTCTCATAACTGGACGTCATCTGCCGATGAGGAGAATGATGAGAATACTGTAATAGTACATAACGATACCATTGCAAATGAATATTTACAAGCCTTTGCCGGTGACTGGAGCGCTATAGCAGGCTCTACTTTAGTACCTGCTAAAAACCCATGTAAAGTTACCGGGATTAATTCAATTAATGGCCCGGAATCTGAATTGAACGTATTCCCCAATCCTTATAAGGGAAGCGTTACCATAAATTACAACCTTACAGAAGATGCCAATGTAACTATGTGCATTTTCAATATTATGGGACAGAAAATAAGCACCCTGGTTAATGGAGAAAAACTTGAAGCCGGCCAGCATGTGTACCAGTTTAGCAATTCAACACCAGGCGTTTATATTCTGCAAGTAAACGAAAACGGCCGCAACTACGTTAAAAAATTGGTACAGACTGAATAATTAATTTATGAATTATTGAACTATAAAAATCCCGGCAGTAACGCCGGGGTTTTTAATTTAAGAAAATCACCTTCTTAACATTTGCTTAACATTGGAATTTTGTAACAAACTATATTTATAAAACCTAACATCAAATCAGTATGAAAAAAATTGCAACTATCATTTTATGCTCAGCATCATTTTCTTTCTCTGCCAATATAAATGCCCAGCAGAATATTTTAAAATACATTAAAGTCTATTTTACCCAGCCTGTTGATAATAGTTATTCAACAACCGGAGTAAATGCAATTCAACTGAATGGTACATCTTTCGATACGATTGCCGCTTATATAAACCGTGCAAAATATACCGTTGATATTGCCCAATACGAATATGAAACATATACCGGTGACCCGATTTATACTGCTATTAATAATGCTTACAGCAGGGGTGTTAAAGTTCGCTACATACAGGACAATGGCGAGTCTTCAACAAACACCGGGGTTAAAGACCTTAATTCATCTATCCCGGTGCTTACAAGCCCGGCAAAGAATGGCAGCGCATGTAACGGTGAAAGCTATAATATTATGCACAATAAATTTATAATTATTGATGAATATGGCCCGGATACTACAAATACTTTTTTATTGACCATGTCAACTGACTGGGACGCCAATATGAATACAGGCGATTATAATAATATGATTATATTTCAATCTAAAGTTTTGGCAAGGGCATATACCAATGAGTTTGATATTATGTGGGGCGATACTACCCACGGCGGAGCTTCTAATTCTACCAATTCAAAATTCGGTTCATGCAAACCCAATTCCGGTACACATATATTTCACATCGGCGGTTCGGAAGTTGAGCTTTATTTCAGCCCATCAGACAGTACCAATAACCACATAGTAGATGCCATTGAAAGCGCCAAGACCGATTTGTATTGCGGCATGAATGATTTCTCAGAAACAACTGATGCCACAGATATTGTAAATCAAAAAGATGCTGGCGCAGTAGCGTATGCCATACTTGATGCCTACAGCAGTTCAGGCACAACCCCTTTTACCACTACCTTGCCAAACGGACTGGGCAGCAACTTCGCTGCTTATAATAATGCAACATATCTATATCATAATAAATATCTCATAGTTAACCCATCGGCTCCCTGCGATGACCCGAAAGTACTTACCGGTTCTCATAACTGGACAGAATCTGCCAACACAGAAAATGACGAGAATACTGTGATAGTGCATAATGATACCATTGCAAACCTATATCTGCAGGCCTTTGCAAAAGACTGGGATGTAATTGCAGGCAAAGCCCTGGCAAAGGTTACAAACCCATGCCCTACCGGAATTATTCCTGTAAGTAACAATGGTGAATCTGAATTAACAGTTTTTCCTAACCCATATAAAGGAAGCGTAACTATAAATTACAACCTTGCAGAAGATGCCAATGTAACCATGTGCATCTATAATGTAATGGGGCAAAAAGTATGCACACTTATTAATGGTGAAAAGCTTGAAGCCGGTAAGCATGTTTACCAATTTAATAATGAAACACCAGGGGTTTATATTTTACAGGTTAATGAAAATGGAAATACATATTCAAAGAAATTAGTGCAGGTAGAGTAGCAATTTCATATTACAACAAATATAAAAGCCCTGAAAATTCAGGGCTTTTATATTGAGAAGAATCCTTTGGGACTCCTGGAGATTTTTTTCTGTTAACGAGTAATAACCAACTTTTGCGTTTGGGTAACATGGTCAGATTCAAGACGGCAGAAATATACACCTTGCGGAACATCACTGCTTTCAAAATAAACAATATTTAAGCCCCTGTCTGCGTATCCGTTATATACTTCCTTAACTACCTTGCCCGTCACATCAAACAAATCTATTGTTACATTACCAGCTTGTTCAACAACATATTTTATTTTACAGGTGCCGTAAGCAGGATTGGGATATATTTCAAACTTGGTAGGTGTTACCGAAATGTTATCAATAGCAGTAGCAAGACCGTGTGCTGCCAGCCAGATTGTTGCGTTAACAATAGTTATTTCTTCCTCATCGCCCGGGTCACCTGAAAAATCCTTATACAAGCTTGACTTAGGGTTCCCTGTACCATCATCGGTAGGAGAGCTGTCGCCTTCAAATGCAAATTTGCCATTACCGTATCTGCCATGGCCAAACATAACACCTGTATCACCCACAGCCCCAACAAATACATCGCCTGTGATTGTTGAATTACATGATGGGTATAGTTGCATGGTAGTACCATTATGCCATTCCATACCTGGTGATGTTCCCATTGGGCCATGAATAATAGAATCGGTTGAAGACGGGTTAACTGCTTTGGAAACCGGTGAATAATCCCAAAGGTTGAATACAAACCCGAAGGCAGTATCTTTTACAGGATTATTGAGCATGAAATCATTCCATACACGTGGCGAATCCCAGCCGTTATTGGTTCTCGACGAATTCATGTGGTCTGACACCATAAATAATCCGCCGCCGTTCTTAACAAAATTCATAAGTGCCGTTTTCACCCTTGCCGAAAATGGAAATTGCGGCTCATCTACAATAAATACATTGTAATTGCTTAAATCGGTAGCATGGCTTGAATTACCATATGTAATAGAATCGAATGTTGATAAGGTTTCTACTTCATACCCTCTTTTTACCATATCAAGGGCCCATGATGATGATGAACCCGTCCAGTAGGTTTCAACTGTCGTGCTTGTAACCCCAGATTGCGGCGGGGTAGGGAATCGCTGCGCATTGGAATGCCATCCGTTTGATGATGATGTTGAGCGGACAGGCAGGCCTCCGGTGCCTGTATAGGCTATATTATCTGTATCGGCATCAATTACCCAGTCGGAATTACCGGATGATTGTCCCTCTGTGGCATCGAATAAAATCTTAGATTGTGCGGAAACAGTGCATGCCAGGGATAGCATCACAATACCGCAAATAGCTGCTTTTTTCATAAAATTTATTGTGTTTTGGCGGGACAAATATATACCTTACTACATCGAATCAGTAATTTTTCTATAACAATTTTTATTAATTGTAGATAAATCAATAATTATTTATTTGTTAATTAATCGTTAAATCAATAGGATTCTCTGATTATTATTTATCAAGCGAGCTCATTTTGATAACATTACGGTAACATATCGGATTTACCTGCCCGATATATTTACAAAAACTTAACATTGGAATTATTTATGAGGAAAATTATTTTTCTGGCGGTTATATGTTTTTTCGGATTGTTTGGAATGGAGCTAACAGCCCAACAGGTAATTACTAATAAAATAAAAGTGTTTTTTAATCACCCGGTTGATACTTCCCGCTCAATTGGTGTACCTGCTACCTATATTCCCAATACCCTCAGCGATACTATGTCAGCTTATATAAACAGGGCTAAATATACAGTCGATGTGGCCCAATACGATTATTCGGCATACAACTCAAGCGGAGTGGGGGAGTTTGCCACTGCCATTAATAATGCCTATGCAAGAGGAGTAAAAATAAGATGGATTCATGATGGAAGCGCTCCCAATTCTGGACTAAGCCTGCTTAATAATGGAATACCAACTCTTGGAAGCCCGGTGGGAGGTAATTATAATATTATGCATAATAAATTCATTGTAATAGATGTAAATTCACCTGACTCAACTGATGCTATTGTGTGGACAGGTTCGGCCGACTGGAGTAATTCAATGAATGATGAGGATTACAATAATAATCTTACTATTCAATCAAAAGAACTGGCTAAAGCCTATACCCAGGAATTTGATATTATGTGGGGCGATACTACTCACGGTGGTGCGCCAAATCTCACATTATCTAAATTCGGGCCTTATAAACCTTCTGTTGCAAACCATGTTTTTAACATTGATGGATTTGAGGTTGAACTTTATTTTAGCCCTACCGATAGCGTAAATACGCAGATACTCCGGCATATTGCAACAGCCAATACCGATATATATTGTGCCATGTACGCTTTCTCGGAGACCGCTGATGCCAACGCTATTGGGGTTACAACTGAACATGGAGTCTTTGCCGGAGGGGTCATAGATCAATATAGCCTGCAATATGGCACCTACAGTATTTTAAGCAATTATCTTGGTACGAACCTGACTTTGTACAGCGGCAGCTATATTTATCATGATAAATATCTTATTGTTGACCCTTCCAATCCTTGTTCAGACCCATTTGTATTGACGGGCTCACATAACTGGACAGGAACTGCCAACAGCACCAATGATGAAAACACGGTAATTATCCATAATGATACCATAGCCAATTTATATTTACAATCATTCTCGGAAGACTTTAAGGTTATTTCAGGAAGCCCTTTACCAACTGTTCCTTTTGCCTGTGTACAGGGCATTGCACCTGTAAAAAATGATAACATTGCAATTGATGTCTATCCCAATCCTTTTACCGACAAGGCTGCAATCAACTACACCCTTCAGGATGAAGAAAAAGTTTCAGTAACCGTGTATGATATTATGGGGCAAAAGGTATGCACCTTGCTTAATGGAGAAATGCAGTCGGCAGGCCAGCACCAGCTTTACTTTACCGGGGCCTCGGCGGGAGTATATATTCTAAATGTGCAGGCAGGACAGACGCTTACCGTTAAAAAACTGGTACAGGTTAAGTGAAGGAGCAACCACGGAGACACAAAGGACACTAAATTGCATGGAGATTAGCCTTTTGGCAATATCCGGGGTTTTTATCTAATTCTCCTTGCTCGATTTAAACAGGAAATCTTTTTCTTCTTTTGAAAGACTATCATACCCTGCACGGGATATTTTATCGAGTATTTCGTCTATTCTCCTTTGTTTGTCACGGGAACTGGTTATTTTACTTTTTGCCGCCTTTGCGCTTTTCCTTTTTTCCCGGTTGAAGAAGCTGCCAATCTTTTTTATAAATCCGGCAAATCCACCTGATATATCAACTCCCTTGCGGTACTGCCATAAAAAGACTGCTCCATATATTGCTCCGCCTACGTGCGATATTTTACCTCCGCTGTTTACGCTGAAATCTATTAAAGTTGATAAAATAAAAGCCGCAAGGGCAAGATATTTGAGTTTTACCCTTCCAAAAAACAGTAACATGATTTCATAGTCGGGAACGAGCATGGCGGCTGCGACAATTATTGCCATAACCCCTGCCGATGCGCCTATAAGCATTCCATATACTCCGCCGGGATATAAAACAGGCGCTGTTAAAAGATATAAAATACCACCCGCCAATCCGCCAAGTATATAAGTATATACAAGCCTTGTCTGCCCCAGGAAATCGGAAAATATTATGCCAATCCAGTAGAGCCAAAGCATATTAAAAAGCAGGTGCATAAAGTTTACATGGACGAACATATAGGTGAACAATGTCCAGGGATATTTTATAAATAAACCGAGAGAGGAAGGAAGGGAAACATAGTCAACCCAGGCCCGTGTACCGGGAATATTAGATAAGATATTGGCAAGGATAAAAACAATGACATTCACCATTATAAGTTTGGTAAGGCTGTCGGCATTTTTGCCAATCAATTTATCTGCTTCTGAACGTAGTGACATAGCTTAATATATTCCTCCTCTTTTTCTCCAGTACAATACCATAATAACCCCAAACAGCGCCCCGCCCAGGTGGGCAAAATGCGCCACATTATCGCCCGCGTTACCGGCCAGCCCTGAATAAAGTTCAATTATACAATAACCGGGAATGGCATATTTTGCTTTTACAGGTATAGGAATAAACATCAGGAAAAGCTGCACTTCGGGATAAATCATGGCAAACGCAATCAGCACGCCAAATATAGCGCCCGATGCCCCTATGGTATTGGAATTGTCAATTGAAAATTGATAAAGGTCTTTTAAAACCATTTTCGCATCATCTATGGTTTGCGGTTGCGGGTAACCCCGTATGCCGGTAAAGTATTTAGAGGTAACTACGTCAAAAGCAGGTAAACTTGGTTCAGAATTGAATGTTTCGAGAATTTTAAATATATGATGGTAATAAACATAAAGGCTAGCCTCCTGTATAATACCGGCGCCAATACCGCATATAAAATATAAGAGCAGGAACCTTTTTGAACCGTAATAATTCTCAATCATCTGCCCAAACAGCCATAAACCATACATATTTAATGCTATGTGCAGAAAACCGTCATGCAAAAACATACATGTTATTATCTGGTAAAAATGAAACTTCGATGATTCAAAATAATGCATGCCGAATTTATCCACCAGGTCAAATTGCGAGCCGAGCATCAATGTTGCTATATAAGCAAGGATGTTCGCAATAAGCAGGTTTTTTATTACCGGCGGAAACGCGCTGAAGCGGGGTGATTGTTGTTGAAAATAGTTCATTCTGATAATAAGTTAATCGTACAGCAGGATATTTTTTATTTCATATTATTTGTCTTTCAACACAGAGTTCACAGGGAAAACAGAGTTACACAGAGTTTAGTTTGCCATTGATTTTCCTTCGGATACCATCTTTCAATAATGTTACATTAAAATTAATAAGTAGTCCCAATTTTTTATCGGCCAATTTCAAATAAGTAACTAATTGTGCTTCATGAACAGGAAGAATGGCTTCTACTGACTTGAATTCAAGAATAATTAAGTCATTAACCAATATATCAATTATAAACTCCTTATTTAGTTTTTCTCCCTTGAAAATAACAGGAAGAAGCACCTGTCTTTGAATATAAAGACCATTTTTTGTCATAACATTTTCAGCGCATATTTCATAAACTGATTCCATCAATCCCGGCCCAAGTTCTTTATGAACTTCTACGCAACACTCAATAATTTTGCGAGTGAGCATATTGTAATCCCTCTCTGTGAAACTCTGTTTTCCCTGTGAACTCTGTGTTAAATTCATTTTATTGAAAATAGTTTGCCATTTTAAATAATATCTTTTTGTAACAGAGCCGAAATATTTTCCTGCCCCAGTTCAATAAATGTTTTTTTCCCTTCAGGCGCTATACCCGGCGATTTACATGCAAACAAGCGGTTGAGCAGTTCAGTCCTCTCTTCCTTTTGCAGCAATCTGCAATTCTTCGATGCCATCCTGCGCGCATAAATCTTTGACAAGACTTCGGCACGCGGCTTTTTAAGTTCCCTGGTCTGTCCTTGTTTAAATTGTTCAAGGATTTCTTCCAATAATTGCTGCACCGAGCCCGATTCAACCCCTGAAGGTATTCCGTAAACAATAAAGGTTTGCTTGCCAAACTCGCTCAAATCAAAACCAAGCAGGCGTATATCGTCCAGCAATTCTTTTATCAATGCAAAGTCTGTGGCCGGAAATTGCAATGTCTGAGGGAAGAGTTCCTTTTGCGAGGGGATGCTCTTCTTGCTTTCGATTGATGCAAGGGCTTCTTCATAAAACACCCTTTCCCAGGCCAATTGCTGGTCTATTATCAAAAGGGTTCTTTTGCGTGAAGCAATAATAAATGCAGGGCCAGTTTGTTCACTCCAGTCAACTTCATTCTCTTTTCCAGGTTCAAAATAGTGTTCCAGTTCAGGCGCTTCAACATGCTTTGCAGGTGGTTTGTATTCCGTATCAATACCTGTATGGGAAGGTTTTATATAAGGCTTGGCAGATTTTTGCTTTTCTTCCTCTATAAAAGGGTTGTAATTCGGGTTCAGTTTTATTTGCGGGGGGCGGACAATTGTTCCGGGCTTTACCGGGTTTATCTGTATAGACATCTCCTGGTTAAAATCAAGCGGGGGAATAATGTTATGCTGCCCGAGCGATTTTTTTACCGTAGCTTTTAATATGGCATACATGGCAGACTCATCCTCGAATTTTATTTCCGTCTTGGTAGGGTGTATATTTACATCTATTTTATTCGGAGGAAGTTCCATGAAAATAAAATAGGAGGGATATATATTCTCCCTGGCTATCAGTTCGGCATAAGCCGATTGTACCGCGTGATTGAGGTAATTGTTTTTTATAAACCTGTGATTAACAAAGAAAAACTGTTCTCCGCGTGTTTTGCGGGCAAATTCAGGTTTGCCTATATAGCCCGAAATCTTCAGCAGGGTAGTTTCTTCTGAAACGGGCGCTATTTTTTCTTCGTAGCTGTTGCCAAAAAGATTGATGATGCGCTGTCGTAATGTGCCCGTTGGCAAATGAAATACCTGCTTTTCCTGGTTATACATAGAAAATTCAATTTCAGGGTGGGCAAGAGCCACACGCTGGAACTCATCAATTATATGACGTAATTCTACCGTATCTGACTTTAAAAAATTTTTACGGGCAGGTATATTGAAGAAAAGGTTTTTAATAGTAAAAGAACTTCCAGGCTCGCATTGGCAGGGTTCCTGTTTCAGCAGTTTGCCATAATCATTATCTATCAGGCAGCCCACGTCGCTTTCCCTTTTGCGGGTTTTAAGTTCTACCGAAGCAATAGCGGCTATGGAAGCCAGCGCCTCGCCCCTGAAACCCTTGGTATGAATGGAAAATATATCCTCTGCGGTAGATATTTTTGATGTGGCATGTTTTTCAAAGCTCAGCCTCGCATCTGTTTCCGACATACCGCAGCCATTATCTATCACCTGTATAAGCGTTTTGCCCGCATCCTTAATAATCAGCCTTATCCTGGTGCTGCCGGCATCAATGGAATTTTCCAGCAGCTCTTTAACGGCAGATGCCGGCCGCTGGATAACTTCTCCGGCGGCTATCTGGTTAATTACATGGTCAGGCAACAACTTAATTACATCAGCCATTTTGCTTAAATACAATTTAAATACAAAAATACAGATTCCATGTGAAAGTAATTAATTCAGCAACACTGCTCCACAAACATTGATAAAGTATATATTTTCAACACTAAGGGGACAAAGAAAAACGCGCACTAAGCTACACTAAGTAAATGAAGACAATAAAACTAAGTGAGACTTTGTTTGAATTTCCTTAGTGATCTTAGTGGTAAGAATTTGAGATGCCCTATATTTGTATCATGGTACTTATCTCCCTTATTGAAAGTTTAAAAAGCATTGATACTTCGTTGCTGCTTTGGATAAACAGCAGGCATAATGGAACGCTCGATGTAATCATGTGGAATGCCAGCGCGCGCTATACGTGGTTGCCTTTATATATTATTATGGCATTTCTGGTAATACGGAAATTTGGCAAGGCAAGCTGGTTGCCTATAATATTTGCTGTTTTGGCTATAGCTATGAGCGACCAGTTCAGCAACCACTTTGTAAAAGATATATTTCTGCGCTACCGGCCAAGCCATAACCTCAATATTATGGGGCAATTACATTATGTAACCGACCCCGGCAACAATAACAATTATATGGGAGGCATGTATGGTTTTGTCTCTTCTCATGCCGCCAATACAACTGCATTTACCTTTTTTATGAGCCTGCTCTTTCGCAAAAAACTGGTTACCATTTGCCTGATATGCTGGGTTATCCTGGTTTGTTACAGTAGGGTCTATCTGGGAGTTCATTACCCATCCGATATTGCCGGAGGGATGCTCTTGGGACTTATTACAGGGGGGATTGCCTATATGGCGTACAAGATGATTAAGGGGAGGGTTTTGAAGAGAAAAATGGAGAACGAAACAAAGCTATGAAGGGAAATCCATTAGGTTTTCATCATCATAATGAATTAAAGCTCCATCCCTACTTGTTATATTACTATATTTAATTTCTACATTATTTTTGCTTCCTCCAATTCCAAATTTGAATGAATTAACAAATAATGTTAAATATTCAATTGGCGCTTCTGCTTTTACTAATCTTAAAAGCTCACTTCCTGACTTAGTAAATACATAGACTGGGACTGAAATATTAAGATTATTCGGCTTACTGCTAATGTCATTCGAATTAGAAGTCACAACAGATTGCTGTTTTTTGTATCCAATTTTATAAACCCTATTATCATAGAACAATAAGGCTAAAGAGGGGCAAATAGGGTAAAATATTTGTAACCCTTTGATGGCGAGACCTTCTCTTCCGCCGGGAAATTTCCTTTTCTCCAAAAACTGATTATAACGAATTACTGGATTATCACAAGTTATAAAAGAAATATCACTATTATTAATTATTAACTTACAGGCTAAATCTGTTGCAACTTCGAGAGAAGAAACCAAAGATTGAAGATTTAAAGCCGCAGAAGCAGTTAATAAAGAATTTAAGATAAAATTTCGGAACATAATGTTGTTTTTTCTTTTCAGGCATAATTGATTTTTTGCTCTTGATGCTATTTGTGTCTAAATTAGTAAAAAAGTTTATACTTAAAGTATGTATAGAACTATTTTTTTATTTTATTTACATGAATATTTAAAAGGGGCAAGGGAGGCTATTGATAGCAAGGGGTTCCGCAAAAAAAAGCAGCAAAATAATCTGCCTTCATCAGAAAAAAACTTGGTGGCTTGATTTATTATCGTATATTTGCGATATTATTTATTATTATGGGTGCAGCAAAAACAGAAGAATTTACCGTAAAAGATAATAAGATTGCCCAATATGCAAAGGCATTGGCGCATCCTGCCAGGGTTGCGATTATGCAGTTCTTATTAAAAAAACAATCATGTATATGCGGAGATATAGTAGATGAAATACCCCTATCGCAGTCAACCGTATCACAGCATTTAAAAGAATTAAAGGATGCAGGACTGATTAAAGGCGAAATAGAGGGCAAGAAAGTTTGCTATTGTATTAATGAGGAAGAGTGGGAGAGTGCAAAAAATTATTTGACTACCTTCTTTAAACCCATAGTTAATAAAGATAGTTGTTGCTAAAAAAATTTACACATTAATATCGGTCTATTACGATTAAATGATAATAAAGAAAGGTATTGCCGAACTTGTGGGGACATTCGCATTGGTTTTTTGCGGCACAGGGGCTATTGTAATTGACCAGGTATCGGGCGGGGTAGTAACCCATGTGGGTGTTGCCATAACCTTTGGCTTAATAGTCCTGGCAATGATATATGCTTTGGGCGATATATCGGGAGCCCACCTTAACCCTTCCGTAACCACAGCTTTCCTTGCTGCCGGAAGAATACCGGTGAAGGAATCGTTCGTATATATAATATTTCAACTGGCAGGCGCTTTTATTGCGAGCCTGTCACTAAAATTGCTATTCCCTCATGTACAAAACTTAGGCGTTACTATGCCGTCGGGAAGCGATATACAGTCATTTGTTCTTGAAATTATACTTACATTTTTCCTCATGTTCGTTATAATGAATGTTTCAACAGGCTCTAAGGAAAAAGGAATTACAGCGGGTATTGCCGTCGCATCGGTTGTAGGGTTGGAAGCCATGTTTGCCGGGCCAATCTGCGGGGCATCCATGAACCCTGCCCGCTCTATTGCTCCTGCGCTTGTTTCGGGCAATATGGATTATTTACCCCATCAATGGATATACCTTACTGCGCCATTCCTGGGAGCATTGCTGGCAGTTGCAGTATTCAAATTCATAGCAAACAATAATAGTAAAGCACAATCACATGAGTAAGCAAAAAGTCCTTTTTATGTGTATTCACAATTCCGGCAGAAGCCAGATGGCTGAAGCTTTTTTAAACAAACTTGCCGGCAATAAGTTTGTAGCCGAAAGCGCTGGCCTGGAACCGGGGAAACTCAATCCTTTTGTTGTAGAAGCGATGAAGGAGATTGGAATTGATATTTCACAAAACCTGACAAAAGATGTTTTTGAATTCTATAAGCAAGGCAAGCATTTTGAATATGTAATTACTGTTTGCGATGAAGCCAGCGGGGAAAAATGCCCGTTTTTCCCGGGTATGGTATCGAGATTGCACTGGTCATTCCCTGACCCGGGAAGCGTGCAGGGAACTAATGATGAAAAATTAATCCAGGTAAGAATTATAAGAGATTCCATTAAAAAGAAGATTGAGGAGTTTATTGCTTCTATGGCAGTAAAGCCAATCAGTGGTTGATAGATGGCAGCCCCGCCTAAATCCTCCCCTAAGAGGGGTGGATTCGAGGAAGAAGCAATTCAATTCAACAGACCAAGGGTGTGTATAGGAAATTAAAAGGATATTCCTTGAATCTTCCCCTCCAGGGGAAGGTTTGAAAGGGGCAAAAAATATTCCATAAATCTCTCCCTCAAGACATGAATGTACGGTACGCATTCTTGGGCTGTTTTTTCGAGAGGGCAAAGGATATTGTTGAAAATTTTATCAGCTTAATGTTTATTCCCCGCAGTTCTACGGGATTGGCAAATGAAGTTGTTGATAATATATTCTATAATTTGATTAATATTTTAAATAAAATGTTTATATTTGTGGTGTCATTCGTTAAAAAAACATATTTGATGGCACCCCGCAGGATTGCGGGACTTTATTAAAGTTCTTTCACATAGTCCGGATATAAATATTTCAAACATGACAGTAGGGGAGAAGTGTATCAAAAAAACTTTGCGGCTTAGCGGTGATTATTTATGTAATTTAAGTTCTTTGAAATAGTATTGAGAGTTATAAATTATAAGTTATGAGTTATGAGTAAAAAATTGACAAAGAGAAATGCTAAAGAATTTATCAAAACAATAGAAAAAATGCACACATTTTCTGGGAACCGTGTGCATAAGTGTGCATTTTTCAGGAACAATGCTAAAGAATTTAGCAGAAACCTGGTAAAATTACATCCGGCAGTACTGCGGGATAAAAGTGTGTAATTTTAGAGAAAAAAGTAAAGAAAGCTTTGGTGTCAAATAGTGTCATTTAGTGACAAATAAGGACAAATGTTAAAATCAAGGAATGATGCAATTATTTGATAATCAGAACAATACATTCATCTATAAAAACAGGGGGGGGGGATTTAATTAGTAATCAGGAATACAGTACCCATATTGTCCATTGTAAACTCTCAATTGTAATTTATTTCCCTGTAAGGATTTCTTCAGCGCGTTTCAAAGCATCATCTATTTGGGTCAGCACATTTTCCTTACCCAGCTTATCAAGCAAACCCGATTTTTCAAATTCCTTGTAAACACCCGGCTGAATGCCCGAAATGACAAACCTGGTACCCATATTTTTAGCTTCGTTAAATACCAATCCCAATGTATGCAGCCCGGTAGCATCAATTACAGGAACAAAGCGCATGCGTATGATAAGCACCTTGGGGCTGGTTTCGACAAAGCGCATCGAGTCTTTGAACTTATAGGCCGCGCCGAAAAAGAGCGGGCCATTTATCTCAAACACCTCGACTCCCTTTGGTACATTGTATTTGGTTATAGCTTTAGGGTCATCGTTTTCAGAGTCATCTTTCAGCTCTTTTGTCATAACTCCGACATTGCTTATCTGTGTCATACGCCGCATAAAAAGAAATGCCGCCAGCACCATACCAACTTCTATTGCGATGGTAAGGTCAATTAAAACGGTGAGAAAGAAAGTTGATAATAATACCAGCGCATCGCTTCTCGATGTTTTCAATATGGATACAAAAGAACGCCACTCGCTCATGTTATATGCCACAACTACCAAAATCCCTGCAAGGCAGGAAAGAGGTATCAGCGTAGCCCATTTGCCAATAAGTACCATTATCAGTAATAAGGTAAGAGCGTGCACCATACCGGCAACAGGGGTTCGGCCACCATTTTTTACATTAGTAGCTGTACGCGCAATTGCCCCGGTAGCAGGAATTCCGCCAAACATGGGAGAAATTACATTTGCGACTCCTTGTGCCACCAGTTCCATATTCGATTTATGGTTGCCGCCAATCATACCATCAGCCACTACGGCAGATAACAATGATTCAATGGCTCCCAAAAGAGCAATAGTAAATGCAGGTTGAATAAGATGCTTAACAGTAGCAAAATCAATATGGCCGAAATGAGGGGATGGCAGGGAAGATGCTATGGTTCCAAAGCGGGTTCCGATAGTTTCTACGGGTAATTGAAAGAACCAGGCAGCAGCAGTCGCCAGGAGAATTGCCACAAGCGAGCCGGGGATGTGATGGGTAATCTTTGAAAACCAAATTGTAATAAGAATGGTTCCTGTAGAAATGATTACGGCAGGCCAGTTAATAAAATCGAGGTGTTTAATATATTCAGCCCATTTGTCAATAAAATCAGCCGGTACAGCGCCCATTTTTATTCCGAGGAAATCCTTTATCTCAGAGGAAAAGATAATCAAGGCTATTCCGCTTGTAAAGCCAACAATAAGCGGGTAGGGTATAAACTTGATGACAGAGCCGAGGCGTGCAAAACCCATACCAATGAGCATGACGCCCGCAATAATGGTCGCGACAGTTAAGCCATCAACGCCATATTTTTGCACAATTCCGTAAACGATGACGATAAATGCCCCTGTAGGGCCACCTATTTGAACCCTGCTTCCGCCAAGAGCTGAAATAATAAAACCTGCAATAATTGCCGTATAAAGGCCTTTTTCCGGTGATACTCCGGATGCAATGGCAAATGCAATTGCTAATGGGAGCGCAACAATGCCAACCACAATACCAGCTACAAGGTCAGAAAGGAACTGCTTCTTATTATAGTCTTTGAGGGTTACAAAAAGCTTGGGTACAAACATAAATCACATCCTTTCAGGGCGCAAATTTAAATTGAGCAGTTGACATTGGCAAGATAAATATCATGATACTCATCAACCTCAACCTTATATTCAGGTTAAATCTTCTCGGCAACTACAGCTGTTCCGTAAGCCAACACTTCAGTAATTCCGTTCATTACCTCATTGGCATCATAGCGGGCTGCAATAATGGCATTCGCGCCAAGTTCCGATGCATGGTCAAGCATCAGGTTGAAAGCGTCATTGCGGGTCTTTTCGCAGAGGTCGGTGTAAATGGTAATATTACCGCCGACAAGGGCCTGGAGCCCGGCTCCGATATTTCCGACAATGCTGCGCGAGCGCACCACAATACCCCTGACAACGCCCAGGTTTTTGGCGATGCGGTATCCTGCAAGTTCTGTTCCGGTTGTTACAAGTTGTTTATCCATAGTTGTATATTTAATTAAAAATTACGAATTACGAATTAAAAATTACTTTTGTAAATGTAATATTAATCTTTTCAATGATGAAAAAATCAACTATCATTATAATGTGGGGTTTAATTACCTCAATTGCTATGAGCCTGTTTTCTCTTGCCATGTATATGGCAGGCAATTTTAACAGAACACTGCAATATGCCAGTTTTCTCATTCTTTTTATAGGTATGTTAATAGGAATAATACAGTACCGCAAGGCCAATGGAGGCTACGGGTCTTTTGGGGAGTTATATAAAACAGGTATTTTAATTACTCTTGTGGTGGCAGTTGTTTCAACAATCTATTTTATAATCTTTCTGCAGGTTACCCCGGGTTTTATTGATAAAATCAGGGAACAGGCCCAGGCCAATATGGTAAACCAGGGATTAACCTCAGAACAAATGGAGATGGGCATGAAAATGATGAATAAGTTCACTTCTCCCGCCATGATGATAATTTTCGGCTTGCTTGGGAACTTGTTTTTCGGCGCTATTCTTGGGCTTCTTGCCGCCGGTATAACCGCAAAGCCGAAACCATTTATGGAAGAGGACAATAATACCTTACCATCATAGTTATTTCATACACTTTCGGCAGGTTATGGATATATCAATAGTAGTACCTTTATTTAACGAAGCTGAATCATTGCCTGAGCTATGCGCCTGGATAGAGAGGGTAATGCAGGCAAATAAGTTCTCCTATGAGGTATTGCTTACCGATGATGGCAGCAATGATAGTTCCTGGAAGGTAATAGAGGAACTGTCAGCAAAGAATAGTTCATTGAAGGGCATAAGATTACGTCGCAATTATGGCAAATCTGCCGCACTGAATGTGGCCTTTGAAAGAGCAAGCGGCAATGTAGTAATAACAATGGATGCGGACTTACAGGATTCTCCCGACGAGATACCCGAATTATATAAGATGATTGCTGTTGACGGTTTCGACATGGTTTCAGGCTGGAAGCAGAAGCGCTATGACCCGTTGAGCAAAACCATTCCTACCAGGTTGTTTAACTGGGCTACCCGCAAGATGTCTGGTATATACCTTCACGACTTTAACTGCGGACTGAAAGCCTATAAGATAGATGTGGTCAAAAATGTGAACGTACATGGCGAGATGCATCGCTATATACCTGTACTGGCAAAATGGTCTGGTTTTTCGAAGATAGGGGAGAAGGTAGTGCAGCACCAAAGCCGCAAATATGGCAAAAGCAAGTTCGGTATGAGCCGCTTTGTCAATGGCTTTCTCGATTTACTATCTATCAGCTTTGTGACCAAATTCGGCCGCAAGCCCATGCACCTGTTTGGCTTGATAGGAACAGTGCTGTTTTTACTGGGCTTTGTTGATGCCGCTATGCTTACATACGATAAGTTTGTAAACCATGTTTATAAAATGACCGACAGACCCGCCTTTTACTTTGGCTTGCTTTGTATGGTTCTGGGCACCCAGTTCTTCCTCGCAGGCTTTTTAGGCGAGTTGATATCGCAGGGCAATAACGACAGGATAAAGTACCAGGTTGCAAAGCAGGTGAATCTGTGAATAATGAATACTGAACACTGAATATCGAATATTGAAGTGAACACGTCAAAAATTACCATTAGCCCGCAGCCAATAGCCGATAGCTTTATTTCAGAATTCATCATTCATTGTTCAATATTCGATATTTTGTAATTATGGATATTAAGTCAGTAAAATTTGATTGCAGGCATTTCAGGGGAGATATACCCTGTAAACCCAATAAACTAAGGGGAAAGAAATGTCTTTGCGATGAATACATACAAGCGACACACCGCATCCTTATTATAAAGCTGGGCGCTTTGGGCGATGTTATCCGCTCAACGGCCTTGCTGGTGCGATACCGGAGCATCTATCCCAATGCGCATATTACCTGGATAACCCATTCGCCTGAGATATTGCCACACGATGGAAGCATTGATATTATTGCCCGGTTCGAATACAAGAGCATCTTCCCCCTGTTATCGCAGGAGTTTGACATTGCCATTAACCTTGATAAGGATACCGAGGCCTGTACATTGTTATCGCAGGTTAAGGCGAAGAAGAAGTATGGCTTCACCCGCGAAAACAACCACCTTGCAGGCACCAACGCCGCAGCCGACCGGAAGATTGTAACGGGGCTATTTGATGATGAATCCAAAGCTAATAAAAAGAGTTACCCCGAAGAGATATTCGAGATATGCGAACTCGATTTCAGGAAAGAGGAACCAGCGCTCAATGTGAATAAGGCCCTGGTTAAGAAATGGGAGTCGCTTAAAGAGAAAGCCAAAGGCAAGAAGATAATCGGGTTGAATACCGGTTGCGGCAAGCGCTGGCTTACACGTCTTTGGCCCGATAGGTATTGGGCTGAGCTAATCATGCAATTGCAGAAAGCCGGTTATTATCCTGTTGTGCTTGGCGGCCCCGATGAGGATGAGCGCAACAATGCTTATGCAAAGCAAACAGGTTGCTACTATCCCGGAACATACTCCCTCGAAGAGTTCATAGCTATTACCGCCAACTGCGACCTTATTGTGAGCGCAGTCAGCATGATGATGCATATAGCCATAGGGCTTAAAAGGCCCCTGGTATTGTTCAATAACATATTCAATCGCCATGAGTTTGAGATGTATGGCCGAGGCATAATAGTAGAGCCTCATTCCGGCTGCGACTGCTTTTACGGCAACACCTGCACCCGCCAAAACCACTGCATGAATGACCTTCCCGCCAGCGATGTTTTCGGCGCCATTCAAAAGCTTGTTTAAGCATGCGTATTGCCTATCTATCCACGTTTTATCCATACAGAGGAGGCATTGCACAGTTCAACGCGGCCCTGTTCAATGAGCTTGCCAGGCGCCATGAAATAAAGGCCTTCACGTTCACCAGGCAATACCCTGAGATATTGTTCCCAGGTAAAACCCAGTATGCAGAGGCCAAAGACTCTGCCGAAGACGTTAAAGCTGTCCGCCTGCTCGATACAGTTAACCCGCTGACGTATGGCAAGACAGCTAAGGCAATCCTGCAATTCAAGCCGGACATGATGATAACCAAATACTGGATGCCCTTTTTTGCCCCTTCATTGGGTACAGTAGCTAAAAGGCTAAAGAGCAAAGGCGTCATTAATATAAGCATACTGGATAATGTTATTCCGCATGAACAGAAGTTTTACGATAAAATTCTTACGCGCTATTTCATCAATAACAATCATGGTTTTGTGGCCATGAGCCGCAATGTGGCAGACGATTTGCTGACCTTTTCCCCCCATGCCGATTATGTATTGCACCCTCATCCTATGTTCGATTTTGGTGAAAGAGTCAGCAAAGAAGAAGCCAAAGCCAGACTGGGGCTTTCTCCAAAAGATTCATATATGCTCTTCTTCGGATTTATAAGGAGGTACAAAGGGCTCGATTTGTTGCTTGATGCCATGGCTGACGCGAGGGTTAAAGGTAAGGGGCCTAAACTGGTTGTGGCCGGTGAGTATTACGAGGACGGTTCATATTATGAGAATAAGATAAAAGAACTTGGGCTGCAGGACAGTATAGTGATGCATACCAATTATATACCATCGGAGATGGTGCGCTATTACTTTTCAGCAGCCGATATGGTGGTGCAGCCATACCGCAGTGCCACGCAGAGCGGGGTAACCCAGATAGCCTATCATTTTGAAAAACCCATGCTGGTAACCGATGTAGGCGGGCTTTCTGAAATTGTGCCCAACGGCAAAGTGGGCTACGTGGTGCAGCCCGATGCAGGTGCGATAGCCGAGGCCATAAACGACTTTTATGAAAACAGTCGCGAGGCCGGATTCTCGGCCAATGCAAGGACGGAAAAGAAACGATTTGAGTGGGATTCATTTGCTGCGGCTATTGAGGGGTTGTATAAGAAGATTAAAGCCTAACTGCCGCTCAGCAGTTTTTTAACCATCTCCGAAACAGCCTTGCCTTCTGCTTTTCCGGCTAACTGCTTGGTGGCAACGCCCATCACTTTGCCCATATCAGCCATGGTTGAAGCTCCTGCCTGCGCCATTATTGCTTTAACGGCAGCTTCCAGTTCTTCCGCGCTCATCTGTTTGGGCAGAAAGCTTTCAATTACCGATACCTGGAAAAGCTCCGCCTCTGCCAGTTCAGGACGGTTCTGGCCCTTGTATATATCGGCCGACTCCTTACGCTGTTTCACCATTTTCATCATAGCTTTCATCTCAGCGTCTTCGCTGGTTCCTTTCTCCGATGATTTAAGCAGCAGTATCTCCGATTTAATGGCGCGCAGCGCCTCCAGCTTTTTGGTGTCTTTAGCCAGCATAGCGGCTTTTATGTCCGCGTTTATTTTTTCTTCCAGTGTCATACTATAGTAGTTTTAAAGTTTGTCCGGTTTTAGGCTGTTCACTTCAACATTCAAAATTCCTTGTTCAATATTCGATATTATTTTATAGTGGATCTTTTAAAAACTTAATACATTCCAGGGGATTAGGCGAAGAAAACACCGTGTTGCCTGCAACAAGTATATCGGCGCCGGCGCGCATCAAAGGCAGGGCATTGTCAAGGTCAACGCCTCCGTCAATTTCAATTCTGGTTTTGGCGCTGTTGTCAATTATTAGCTGTTTCAGCCTCAACACCTTATCGAATGTATGTTGTATAAACTTCTGGCCGCCAAAGCCGGGGTTGACCGACATCACCAGCACTACATCTATATCCTGAATAATATCGGCCAGGGCGTTAACAGGAGTATGGGGATTAATAGCCACGCCTGCTTTCATGCCATTGTATTTAATGGCATGCAGAGTGCGGTGAAGATGGGTGCATGCTTCATAGTGAACTGTCAGCACACCGGCGCCTGCTTTTTTAAATTCCTCTATATAACGGTCGGGCTTTACAATCATCAGGTGCACATCGAGCAGCTTTTTGGCATGTTCCTTAAGGGCTTTCATAACAGGGAAGCCGAAGGAAATATTGGGGACAAACACGCCATCCATCACATCTACGTGGAACCAATCGGCCTCACTGGAGTTTATCATATCAATAGCCGCTTTCAGGTTGCTGAAATCGGCTGAAAGTATAGATGGAGCTACAAGTAATGGCATATGCAGATTGGTTTTTTTATGATAAGCAAAGGTAACATTTTTGTCTCTATATTAATCTCTTAATAATGTAATAAAGCGGCAGCCCGCATATAAATATGACCCATCCGTAAAGCGCCTCGGTTGTCTGGGATGTCATAATATTGTAACATACCCACAATTGCAGCACTATAAACAGAGCAGGGACGAAGGGATAAAGCAATACGCGGTAACCTGTAAATTCCGATTTTAGTTTCTTTTCACGCCTTCTTAAAATAAATACCGCCCCGGCAGCAAATGCCAGTGATATGGTATCTATAAACTCAACGTAGCTGATAATCCGGTTGAAGGAATCGAGGAGAAGGATGGAAACAACAGCCAAAATAAAGAAGAAAATAAGGGCGAATTCTTGAATCTGGGTGTCGGGGTTAACGGTTTTAAAAATAGGAGGGAGGACCTTATCCTCTGCCATAGCATAATAAATACGTGGGTTGTGCATAAACGAGCTGTTTATGAAACCTAGGGCCGAGACAAACACAATTATCGAGGTTGCTTTATACCCATATTCACCCATAAAGCTTTTGGCGAGCTCGGCGGCAGGAAGTGACATGGTTTTCAGGTTGTTAAAACCAAGCACACGGCAGTAGGCAAAGTTTACCAACAGGTAGAGGATTACCACCACCGTCATACCCGAAAATATACCTATGGGCATATTGCGTTTGGGGTCTTTTACGTCTGCTCCGAGGTTGATGGTGTTCTGGTAGCCGCCCAGGGTAAACGATATGGGTATAAGGCATAGACCAATGGCCCCAAGTACGCCCGGGGTAGGTAAGGCAATATCGGGCGCAGAGGAGAGGTAATTGCCATTGCCGAATACAGCCGCGCAAAGGCCTAATATCATTATAATCTTGAGTATGCTCAATATGTTTTGCACCCTTGAGCCCATGCGTATGCCCAAAAAGTTAAGGGTGAAGAGCAAGGTAACCACGCCCGCGGCAATAAGTTTGGCCGATATAAGGTGCTGCCATTCAAGCGGCACCAACACAGGGCGTATATATTCCGCGCCGAGGAACGCTATACCCACCGCGCTGCCGGCATTGGTTATAACCATAGCCCAGTTCAGCATAAAGGCAAATGCAGGGTGGTAGCAGATGGAAAACAGCTTGTAATAGCCACCGGCTACAGGCATACGTGAGCCTATTTCGGCAAAGGTAAGGGCCCCGAATATGCTCATTATGCCTCCAATTATCCAGGCAAGGTAGAATATGGAGGGACGGCCTGCATCTTCGGCGACAAGGCTGGGAGTGCGGAAAATACCTACGCCTATGATAAAACTTATGATTATCATAGTCAGGTCAAAGCGCCCAAGTTTCGATTGAATTGCCATGCGTCAAAAATAGGGATTATATATTAGTTGTCAGTCATCAGTAGTCAGTTGTCAGTCATGAGGGTAAGTTGTGTCGTAATGTGTGGTTTTGGTGTCCATATAAAACTGTTTTTTATTCATTTTTCTATATTTCATAGGCTATTCAAGGCTTTTTTCTGCTGCTTCATTTCCCGGTTTGATGTCGCACATTGTTGTAATATATTGATTATAAGCATATTTACTTGGACATTGTTTTTTATGTAAAACTTTCACACAGAAGTTCGCTAAGGGTTTCATTTTATTTTTTCACTTTACATTTTTCACTTTTAGTTTAAAATGGCACACTTTGGCACACGGTTCCCAGAAAAAGTGTGACATTTTCTGTACGATGGGGGGGGTGCTCATTTTTTTCATTTTGAGCACCCTCAACTTGTTGGTTTTCATAACTGAGACCCCTGAAATTTTTTATCATTTTGAGCACCCCCTAACGTTATACCGAACTTGCCTGCCCTGACTTCTTGCTTCATGGGTCGAAGTGCTTCAAATGAAGCTTTCACGCAGAGAATCGCAGAGTAAAAAAACACGCAGAGGTTCGCAAAGGTTTCCATTCTATGTTTAATTGTTTCTCGCAAAGACGCAAAGTCGCTAAGGTATTTCATTCGTAATTTGTAATTTTTAATTCGTAATTAAAAAAATGGCGGTGCGTGGCGGTGGCTGGCGAAGGAAAAAGATGTGTTTATTTCCTGTTTTTTCCTTTTAAACCCCCTCTGCAATTGCAATACACAGGTTTTAAAAAAATGGCGGCGGCACAAAACAGGCACTTTTACCGCCATTTTTATTTTTGTCATGCTGAGCCCGTGACGATAAATGGCAGGGCAAGCTTGTCGAATTGAAAATACTGACCGGAGCGTCATATAGCATCTATTCATTGTATTTTATTTAGTGGTTGATGGCCAATACCGCAAAAATAAACAATTTATTTAATATTATTAAACATACATAAGGGATTTTTTCAACAGCTTTAAAAAAACCGCTATATTTGTTTGTCATTTTTTAAAATTTAATTCGTGGCGAAACTCATATTGCTTACCTTATTGCTGGTTGCTCCATTTATTGCTTCCGCCCAGGATCATTCCAAGCCCGATGTTGATTCTACCATCAGGCATATCAGGGGGCGTACCTACCAGATGAACGGAATGCAACTGACCAATGCCGAACTGGTGCAATGCCTTAAAAAGTTCAGCTCTTCGGCAGAGGCATACAGGAAATCGCAGGAAAATGGTTTTTACCAGGCGGGCTTTTACTGCCTCGGCTTTGCCGGCTCCATATTTATTGCCCTTAATTCGAGCAATATTTCCAGGTTTATAATAGACTTTGACGCAAGCCTTGCCATTGCCGGAGCAGGGCTAATAGGCTATGGGGCCATTGCAGAGGACATACGCTTTAACCGGGCCATACGTTTATATAACGGGCAAATAAGCAAAAGATGAGTTCAATTAAGCGCCTTTAGCTGCGTTTTAAACTGAGCCGTAGTTGTCTCACTTAATGTAAAATTGACAGTTTCATTGGCACTTATTGTAATCGGGGTAAACGAACTGTAAACCTTTCCACCCTTAATACCAACAGCTACAACAGTGCATTGCAGGCCAACCGGCGCATAGGCATAAGGAAATGTATAGCCGGTTCCCTGGTAAACATGGACCATTGAATTAATATTTTTAAAAACCAGGAACACATAGGTATTGTAATTGGCAGGATTATCTGTTTCCTGCATAGTCAGGCTGGTTTGCGTATAGGTGAGGTAGGTATTTTCGGCTTCATAAAAAATGTTTTAGAATGCGAATATACGCATTTAGCAGCTACTTAACATAACATTACGTTATAGGGCTTTATTTGCTTCCCCTGAAAGACCTGCAAATATTGTTCTATAACGCATATTATGTCTAATGTAGCGTCGTGGGATAAGAGTAAGACTGATTCCCCTTCGGAAGGTCGTTTAATTGGCGGTAAAAAAGAGGGAAATTCAACCTCATTACTCTACAATCAGACGAATTTCACCGATGTTATATTATTCCCTGTATATTGTATATATATAGTATTGTTTTTTTGGGGATTGTATTTGCCTGTTAATGGCAAAAATGACGATAAAAAATTGAGCCAATATGAATTATTGAATCAAGAGCCAATACCCCAGTCGCCCAAACTAAAACACGGGTCAATGAGATTATTTGGCCATCGTTTTTTTGGGCATTATCCTCTAAATCACGAATCCGATTCTTCTCCTGATTGGTTCTCTGCATCTGACCCTTATAGCCACCCTGATGAATAAATATTTCTCCTTTAATTGAAATCATATATTTTATATTATAACAGGAAATCATTATCATTTTCATAACAGTTAAAGAAAAAAATAAATGCTTATCTTATTTGTTATTGTATTTTCCGCTATAGTCTGGTATATAGCAAAAGTAACAATTAATAATGGCAAAAAAAACCCCAAAGATTGGGAGTGGTAAGTATAATTTTTGCTATTTCAATTATATAGTAAATGGCTGCTGGTATAGCAACCCATATGAGATATTTGTTTGTTTCCTTTCTTTCTTTTATTGTTTCATAGTATTCCATGAACATCAATCCTTTTTCAGATATGCAATACCATTGTTTAAACTCAGGGGTTGTTAATTCTTCTTTGTCTATATAATGAAATGATTTTAATTTGTCTAAAACATTATTTTCTTTGAATTTAAAAACTACCTGGATAAGTCTATTTTCTTTATCTCTAATGAAAACAAGAGCTTCATATAATTCCTTTGGTGTGGGATATTGTCCTTCAATCATAACGCAAAAGTAATCTCCTTTTAGAAAATTGCAAATTTTCAACCGCCAATTAAAAAGACCTTCCAATATGTGTTTGAGGTAGAGGTATGTGAATAGGTATTTTCTGTAATCCCTTTAAATAAGAGACAGAAAACGGTGAGTGATAGGAATAAGCAGCTACTTAACATAATATATATTATAGGACATTGTACCCTTTGATGAGGGAAGCCTTAAATAACATCTACATTTGCTACTGTACCTACCTTTCAGGCATCTACCCGCAAATTCCCAATGCTATTTAAGGCTCTTTCCAAAGGACAAAAGTCCTATAATAAATGTTATCGTTAAGTACGGAATTAATTGCAGTTTGGAATGTCTTTTGTATTGCCGTTAAAGTTGTTACAACTTTCAAAATGATACTACGCCGTAATTTTACTTACTTTTGTAAATGATGTAGGGCGAAGCCGCAAACTTCACCCTACTGCCACAACTAATAACAGTTAAAACATAATTTAGTTATGGAAACAATCAAAGAATATCAAAACTCAGTAGAAAGAGCCATTTATTTTGAAGCCATTGCTACTGCACAATTACAAGCTATTCATAAAATCACTAATGATGATAGTAAAAACAAAATCAAGTTTT
>JBKQUY010000003.1:0-22399 GCA_052325425.1 Bacteroidia bacterium
GTTGACCACGTATCTATGGGAAGCATGCACGGTATGATGGTTGGCCCAAGAGAGATATTCCGCAACGCCATTCACTTGGGGGCTTCGAGTATAATATTATGTCATAACCATCCATCGGCTGACGTCCTACCGAGCAAGGAGGATATTGCCACTACTGCCTGCATCGCGCAGGCCGGCAAGTTGTTGAAGATTGAATTGGTTGACCACCTGATTGTGTCGGGTGAAGGGTATTATAGTTTTGCTGATGAGGGGATGCTGCTGGATACTTGATTGTAACCGTCTCAAGATAAATAGACCCAACAGTATCAAATTGGAGCATTATCCGATTGGAACACTGCCCTCTATCTACAAAAATTTTTAAACGCAGTTGAACAATCATAGCCTAATACAGCAGCTTTTTTTAGATCGATACAAGATTTTATAGTGTCTCCCATCCAATGTTCGACAATACCCCTTTTAAAGTAAGAGGGGGCATGATTCGGATTGAGCTTAAAGATTTTATCAAAATCGTTTAAACAATCATTATAAAATTTCAAGTCATCTCCCTTATTCGCCATATTATCCTGAACCAACCTTTTTATTGAGACGGCGGCATCCCCTTCAACACAAGCTCTTTCATAAATTGCATCAAAATAATCCGGCTTGATGTCAATGGCTTTAGTTAACAATTCAATTTTCTTTTACCCTGCGTCTCTTTATTAGCCATATTATAATAACTCTCAGCTGTCTCTTGTCCGCAAGAAAATAAAATAAATGAAATTATTATTGTGAGAAATCTCTTCAGATTACCTAAGTAACTAAACATGTATGTCTTTTGACCCATGAGCAACTATTTATTTTATTTCCTTCCCATCCTCATTATATAGCCTATTAGTCACCTTCCCGTTCGTATCATATACCGTTGTTATTCCCGGCACATCATCCTTAAAAACCGTTTCATACCATAATTTTCCATTCTTATAATAATCCTTCTCTACTCCATTTGCATTACCATTCTTATAATAAGTTTCTCTTTTTAAATTCCCATTTTCATAATAGTCTTTTTCCAACCCGTTCAGCATACCTTCCAAATATGGCTTCTCAAATTTTAGTTTTCCGCTATTATAATATTCTCTTACTTTACCGACTGGTTGGCCATTTTTATATATTGTTAAACGATAATATGGGGATTTGCTATTTGTACTGATTTTTTCTGTGGAATCAATATATTCCATCCACTTACCTTCTTTTAGGCCATTTACCATTACATTTTTTGCCTCAGCTTTATTATTAAATCCATCTTGTTGGCCCTTAACTGAAATCGCACAAAAAAAGAAAAGAAATATAATTAGAAACTTCATATTGGTAAAATTGTATTTAAAAATACTATTTTTTATCCGAAGAATCCTTTTTATTAGTATCCTGCGGTTTCGTCTGTTTCGCAAAATCATTGGCGTACGCTTTTGCAGTTGCGATTGCTTCCTTAGTCAGTTTTTTGCCTAATGGGAAAGTCCAAATTTGACCTTGGTCATCTTTAACAAACAAATAATACTGCTGGTCTGCCGTTCTTATATGATCTTTTCCTTGAGGTGATGTAGCCCCCGATGCACCAATAGAGGCTACACCTGTTTGTTTTGTAAATTCCATTGCCAGATTAAAATATTCCTGCCCTTTTGCATCTGTCTTTTGTATTCCAGAATTGCAACCTGCAAACACTACTAAAGCATTTGGAGCAAATTTAATCTTCGGGTTATTTACTATTTTATCAGTCATGCTTGTATATGTCCATGAACTATTCCATTGATTATAACCCAATTCCTGTTTTCCATACTGACCAAGGTCAAGTATCAAACTAACGTTACTTGAATGCGAATATATTGACAAGTATTCTATACTCCCTTCTTTTGCGGTTGCATCTTCCAATATTTTAACAAATGCTTCTCCAGTATGGGCAGCATAGGATTTATTAGCGTGCCCCCGAGCAAGGAGGATATTGCAACGACTACCTGCATCGCCCAAGCCGGTAAGCTGTTGAAGATTGAATTGGTTGACCATCTGATTGTGTCAGGCGAGGGTTACTACTCTTTTGCTGACGAGGGTGTGCTGGAAGGGTAATATAAGGTTTCCCCAAAGTAGTACATTTACACTATGAGGTTTGTTGATTTCATAAGTGCGCCTAATAAACAGAAGTAAAAAAAACACTTAATGGCAGGCCTGCTAACTTCTAATACAATTCATAGATGAAAACACAACCATTTTTTAAAATATGCAGTATAATGATACTCTTTTCCCCAATTGTTGTGCATGCTCAAAAGAGTAAAGCCCTGAAAGATGAGGATAAAGCATTCAAAAAAGAGCACTATAGTGAGGCTATTGAATATTATAAAAGGGCCTAATATTAGATTGGGGCTATGAAACCTACGATACATCGTAGATTTTCTTATCCGTTTTACGGAAAAAACAGTTCCATAATCATAAAAAAGTCAAAAATTGGTTTCTACGTGCCAACAACGGCGGGGCCTCCAAGGTAGGCGTTCCTTAACTACCAGAATACTTTAAAGTCTCGCATTCGTCTGGACCGTAACAAGGCCAGTTTACTACTTTTCCTTTTCAATCTCAAAATCATGCTTATATATTGTAGGTTCCGCTATGCCTAAAGTAGAAATAATATATTTATCATATTTGTTTGTGTAATATCCTTGCCTACGTCCATCTATGGTAACAATATATTGATTATTTGGTTTTACTAACGTAGAATCAAAAAAATAATAACCAGAATCATCTGTTTTCACTGAGTCTACTACTTGGTTAGTACCTGTAATTTTCACAGTAATACCTTTTAGTGGAATTTTTGTAAGTTTATCAATAACCGTACCACTTATCAAACAATTTCCTTTAGAATAATCCTCATATCCTTTAGTCCAATTTATTAACCGGCCATGATCTGACAGATATTTCCTTACATCTTCATTGCTATTAAATACGCTATCATTCCGCTGCATTTTACCAGTATTATTAAAACAGATGTAATAACTCTGTCCATTATTACGAGTATAAAAGTATGATGTTCTTACAGACAGAGTGTTTACCTGGCCGACAACGGAAAGGTTAATTAAACATTATACAAGGTATAAAAAGGAATTCCCAATAATACTTAGGTTAGATACCTCAGAAACTATCGAATTAAATCCACATGCTAAGTTTTGTAGGCTTAATTCAGGTAGTACAAGACCAAACTCTTATTTAGGTGGAATTGCTCCTCCAAGAGGGAATGATACATTTTTAACTGCAGATAAGTATCTTTTGCCGGTTAGAAGTGTAGCAGAAGTAACATTTGAAGATAAATGCCTGCTCCCAAACAAATTCCACATCGGGAAAAGCCCTGACGGTCCATGGCTACTTAAAAAGTTATAATTAAAATCACTATATTTTATTAGCTATCTATATTAATTCATCTTTGTGATCAATGCAATATTTTTCAACCTCAGTAATCCATTTTTCATACCAATACCAGAAGCCTGAAACTGACACACCAAAACCCTTAGATTCATCCCTAGCATTTAATTGTTTCCAAAGTTCAGTATGATGGCGCATGTTCAATCGCTTAAATCCCTTATCATGCATCATTTTAATTATTTCCTTGGGTAAGAATTTAGGTTTTTCTTTTTCTTTAATAATACAATATTCTTTATTTATAGTTGCAGCCTCAGGGGAATCTGCTTTAATAAATTCAATCACTTTATCAGCCTGTCCCTTATTATTTACAACTTTCGGAACATAAAGTACTCGGTATGAGTATTGGGGATGATTAAATTCTTCATCGGAAAGTTTATTATCAAAGGCAATAATGTATGATGCAATATTCTCAGGTAAGTCTGTAAACTCTTTTAATTGCTTAGCATGATCATCGGTGATTGATGAAAATTGAAGAGAGAATGAAAGGTGTTTATCAATACCATGTTCTTCTCCAAACATTTTTTTAATATAATAGTTATAATTCAGACAGCAAGCCTGGAATCGTGCACTTAAATAATCATCAATCCTTGTAGTCATTTGATGCTCAATTTCATGTCTTAATCCAATAAGAAATCTTAAATTTGATTTTGGCGCTGCATCAATAGGGCAATTGCTATCATCCATACATCTTTCGAGTTCCCAGTATTTAAATGAGCCCTTTTTTGTTCTATCAAACTTTCTTCTTTTTCCTTTCTGTTCAAAATACCTGTAATCTATCCCCTTTTCTATATAGTAAGAATGAAACAAATAGGTCCATGCTATATTTGATAGAACTATAAAACTTTCAGATTTAAATACAACATTGGGGTTATTAAAAATTTGGACTGCACATAACATTGCTTCTCTTGATTTGGTCAAGAGTTCACTCTTTACACTCCATATTTTCCTCTTTCTTTTTGACATATACTTAAATTAGAAACTTAATGGTTGCTAAAATAATACCTACAACCCCACCCACAAGCGCTCCATTAAGCCTGATGTATTGTAAATCATTACCCACCTGCTCCTCAATTTGAGCCAAAAGTTCAGAATCATTAAGTTTTGATATGCTTTGCCGTATCATATTACCAATTTCTGGATGGTATTTTGTTACCAGGCTAACAATAGTCTCTTTTAGCCAGATATCTATTTTCTGCTGGGCTGATTTATCCTCTTTTAATTCGGCTATCGCCCCATCAAAGTATTTAGTAAGCAGAACCATAAACGTGGTGTCATTGTGCTTTAATTCCTCTTTAACAGTTGTTTTAAAACGGGTTAATATCCCATGTATTATTTGTTGCGCATCAGCATTTTCAATCAATTTTCTTTTTAAATCATTTACAATGTTATGCGCGCCTGGTTGACCTGCAATCAGGTTATTGGCAAATTCAAGTAACGATTTATCAAATTTTTGACGTACCGGGTGATTAGGATTGCCTTTGGCTTCTCTAATAAAGTCATTGATTGCCCCTATCATTTTGCTTACAATTGAATTTTGGTCAAAAGCCCCTACAAACTCTGCAAGCCCAAGACCAACACTTTTCCAAAAGCCCTCCTTTTTATATTCTTCCGCCTTTTCTCTTAACTTTTGCAATAATAACTGCCGTGTGCTTGGGTCATTAATTGTTTTACCGGCAGAGTCCAGAATCATTTCCCATAATTGATTATGGTCGCCACCCTTGATTGACCTTTCAAGCCAATGTCCCAACGGAGTTGCTAAATCAACGCCTGCTATCTGGTCCTTTAATATTTTTTGAAGCAGAGAGACTACTTCCGGCTTATCAAGGTTGTCAGCTAGCCTATTTAATATATCCCGCAAGAAATCTATGGCTCTGATCCTGTTTTGAGGCTCATCCAGTGACTTCAAAATACTTTCTGCAATGGATATACCGGCAATTTTCTCTTTAATGACCTCCGGGGTTAACCATTTGTTCGTAATCAGGTCAACGGCACCATCGGTAACTTTTACTCTGTTTTTTACAATAATATTAGTATGGCGCCTTATCAGCGGAATAGGAACTTCATGAAATAATGCCCTAACAGCAAACCAATCTGCCACGCCGCCGATAGTGCCCGCTTCAAAACCAGCCTGAAGTATGCACCACCATGGATTTTTCAATAGCCCTGTTTGAATTAGGGTATAAGTGATTATTAACCCTACGAAGGCCGCAAGTAATGAAATTAATCCAATTCTGTTTTTCTTTATCATGCATACACTTTTAAGAATAACTTTCAATATCCGTGCCAATCTGTGATTTATGCCAAACAATTGATAAGAAACTTAGTATTTTTCCCTGCTCCTTAATAAGGAACCGATTTAGAAGTTCGTCCGCCATTCTGTCAAGATTGGCATAAATCTGCAATCTACCTCTTGTTTTTGAATAATCTTGGTTGAAATTTAAAAAGCCCGGCCACGAACCGGGCTTCTATCTGTATAAGTACAAGGTGATTCTATTTCTTCCAATCAGGATGAGAAATTCTTACACCTCTATTCATGTTAGCTTTAATTTCTGTCCCGGAAGGAGGTTGCTTCCTAAACACATCTTTTCCAACTATTGTAGAGCGCCAATCATCAAAGGTATTTGTCTCAATGGTAAGGAGCCATGTCGTTACTATGGTTTCCGCATTATCTATCATCTGCACTTCTCCGCTCCAAGATGTAACAGCTTGAGAATTTTCTGCTTGATTTTGCCATACCACAGTCCAGCCGATTGCTATATTATTTTTATTGCCAGTATCAATCAGTCCTACAATATTGTAAATAAACTTTGCATCACCAACTGCGGTATAATAAGTTCCGGTAATATTATTACCATTTATAGTGAGCTTCATTGTTGAGCCCAATTCATTATACCATGTTCCGTTCAAGTCCATATTTTATAAGATTTTTTTGTCAAATGTTATTTTTTTTTCTAATGCTGACACTGAATCAATATTACATCCTATATAATTAATTCCTGTGTCTCCTGCTCTCCCCTTAGCAAGGATCGACTCTCCAATGTGCCGGTTGTGCCCTATCTTGTAAATGGCGCTGTCTGGCAACATGTACAGGATGATATCCATTAGTACATGCATAATTTTTTGCGGATAGTTGAGTTGAAAAGTTACCGCCTACTTGGTTCCCATTAACAATTACGACATAATGTGAAGTGTGAGCATGCTCGCTCGTTGCATGTGGTCTGTGTTCTACATAAGATGCAGCCATAGTTATAAATTTTAGATTATTATTAATTAAGAAATATAAATTGCATGTCAGGCTCAATTAACGGTAATCATTCCGTATCTTAATTAACACCAAGCCTGTAGTTCGAGGAATTAATTGGTGCAATTATAAGAAAGATAATTTAAATATGCAAAAATATGGTTGATATTTTAACAGTAAAAGTTATCTTATCTCACCTTTTTCTTATCCCACCATCCCGTATTTTCTTCATTTTTATACAATCACCGTCCCGGCTTTCACCTGCCCAGGAGGAGGATGGGGAACATGAAGGATTTTGGAGATTTTAAACGGGAGACCAATATTTTTAATTACAAGTAGTGCAAGGATTGGAACAAGTACTGTATTTGTGTACCCATCCTACATATTTTTTATCATCAGATAAATACTCTACGTTAAACCACATCCCCCTACATCCTTTAACATGCAAAAATCCTAAATTAGCCTTCTTGCTTGGCTCACTAAAACACGTCTTTGAAGTAGAATCCGGCTTTAAATAAATATTGAACGTCTCCCTTTCACATTGTATTGTAGTCATTAACTGTCCATCCTTTTTTATCCATATTTGTTTCATCTTCTTCTTTGGGTTATTCCAAAATGGGACTATTAGTAAATAATTAGAAGAATCCTTCAAGATTTTAAAATTTTCTTCGCACCCATCATCTTTTAAAGTATCAAGTATGGCAACTTTGATATACAGGGAATCATATTCTACATTCCTTTTTTCGATTTTTTTCCAATCAAGATATGATTCGCAATCACATTTTGTGGATTGACAAAATCCTGTACAGTATAAGAAAATAAATAAGATACAATTAAATATTTTCATATGGTAAAAATAACTAAATCTAATAATATATGTTTATCCTATGCCACATCTTAATTCTGGCAATCATCAGGTCCTGGCTCACTTGTGGTTGGAGCTGCAGGAGTACCACAATTATCATCATTTGAACCATTATTCCCAGTTTCTGTACTATTCGTATTTGGCTGAGGATTCGATTCTTCACAAGGTGCATACAAATCAGGGTTATGGTCACTTCCTTCTCTACTTAAAATTAAAATAGCAACTTTTTGTCCCTCCTCCCCCATAAGTTCGGTTTTAAGTCCATCTGTACCATCTGAACCATTAAAAAAATCACTTTTAAGAACTAACAAACAACCTTCTGATGTTGTTTCTCCCAATTTATTACCTACTGTATTGTGAAGGAATATTGCAGTTTTTACTGGAGTGCCCTTATTTGTATTTTGGCAATCCGGGTTAGCATTATTAGCGCAGTTCATGGTTGGAAGCGCCCCTGCATCTGTTTGTCCGGCATCTGGTATATCTCCTTCCTCGTTAACTTGAAATAAGAAGTCAATTGTCCCACTTTTGTTATGATGTTCGTCAGTTTGATCCACTTCATAAATTCCTTCATCAATCGGAGTATATTTATCCGGGTCAGACGTCATAGTTTGTCCAGTATATGTGTAAGTATTTCCGTCCGGTGCATACAATGTTATAGTGGCGGTTACTGAACTGGCTGAAGTTAAATCAGCACCTGCAGTAGATTCATTTCTGCTACCTGCTATATCAATAACCGCCCTTTCACCTGTAAGAGTTACGCAAGAAGCACCAGTACCGTCTGCATTAGTTACAGAAATTTGCAAAGTGTGTCCATCTGACCAATGCCATGATGGAGAAGATTGATCCTTACTATTGTAATAAAACCAATCATCACCTTTAAGATCAATATAAACTATGGGGTTATCCGCAGCAAAAATATAAGGCGAATTGAATGGGTAACTGTTTGCTTTAGGGTCTAAACTTGTCCATATACCAATTCTGGGGTCATACATTCTATCTCCAAAATCATAGGAATTATTGCTACCTTTAAATTCATCATCATGTTCTTTTCCATTATAGGCAAATCTATATACACTATCCTTAAATGTTCTGCCTGGTTCATCCATCCCGAAAGAATAATAATCTTGAGCACTTACTACATCCGCTTCATAGTGGTCTATTAAAGTATTAGAAGGGTTTGGTCTTGGTATTTTTCTGTCAGAAACTACTACTAATACACTATTCAGATAATTATTCATTTCATATTGTTTGACCCCAAGGTACCTGCTAAATGTGTCTATTTGAGTAGCAGGAATAGCCCCAATCAACTGAATTGTTGTGTTATCAACTCCTATTCTTTGACTTCCATATATTTCTCTTGCCACTAATGAATAGCAAACCATGCTCGATTTTATTTCTCTTTTATATACTGCTAATATATTTCCTTTCTCATCGTTTACATAATATGTGTAAACTGGATTTCCAATTGCTGGTTTATACTCTTTCATACTTCGGTGATTACAAGCATCATAGGCAAATATTAAACTATCTCCATTATATTTTTTTACCTTGGATACTTTATGAAAACCTGTCCAAATTATCGTATCTAAGCCCGCTGATGTATCTTTTGCCAATTCCCCAATTGCATTGTACCGATAATTATTCTTCTGGTTCATAGTTCCCTCGGCAGTATCAAATACACCTTCATCTTTTAAATCATTGGTAATTCCATCCACTGTGCTTGTGATCGCATCATTGATATGATATAATCTGTTCTGTAATGTCCTACTACCCTCAATATTGTAATGATATGTAAGCGAATCAAATATGTTATTATATTGGTCAGCCCTTTTTTGAGTTAGGATGTTCCCATTCTCATCATATGTCAACCAATTATGATACAATCCCATGTATGCATTACCGAGTCCCCATACATTATCCGTATCAAGATTCTGGAATGCTTTCTCATCAATTAACCTGTTTAATTGGTCATAATTATAAGCCGTACCTTGTGGCAATGGTATTTCCGTCGTACCAGTACTTGCGTACTCTTGGGGTTCTTGAATATCTGTTACAACCGCAGTGATATTACCATTAAATAAATCACGCCGTGCATTCATTAAATCACTGTTGTAACTATACGCTTCAAAACGGCTGACATTATTATTCCAAACAGTTTTATTTATAGCATCATAGTCTCCTGGGATAAGACTTGACTTATCAAAATATTTCAAGGTATATCCCATTGCATCCCTTGCAAAACTTTTATTCAAATTACCGGGCACTTGCAGTCCATCATGTCCCATATCTCTATTAGAATCCAATAAATCACTGTTAACCCCTTTCAAATAACCTTGAAGTGTATAAGCATAGTCTATTCCTTGCACTTGTTGGTCGCCAATTTCAACTCTTGCCATAGGTCCATGAGCATAATAGAAATAATTTGCATCATTATCCCATAATATACTATCCTTAGAAGACTGGACTTGACTTATCCGGTTATTTGCATCATAGCCATACTTTAGATGATACTGGTCAAGGCTATCACTTTGGTAATCCAATTCATTAACTGTGCCACTTATTAAATCATACTGATAACTTATTTTCTTGTATCTCTGGCTTACTAATTCGGCCTTAGGATTATCTTGAATAAATGAAACAACCTTTCCTAAGCCAATATCATATGAATAATGGATTGCACTGCTATAAATTAGTGAGTCAGCATTTAAAGTATCTGAATAAGTAGTGGTAGCAACTCTATTCCTTATTTGTTGCAGTGCTAATGTGCTTTGTGGTAATATATCCTGAACATCGAAATAATTATGAGTTACTTCCGTACGTGGTCCAGTATTATCTTTTATCCATGCCATGTATTTACTTGGGCTAATTATATTCGGATTATAGAACCCAAGTATAGTGTCTCCGAATATTGTATTAAAAGTAACAGCATCAGTGTTTTCTGTTTTCTGTCCAGTTTCTAAAACTCGTCCTATAGCATCATATAATGTGTAATTATATGCAGGTGTTTTTAAATTATGCAGTTTCGTATTTTGATTTAATAAAAGTCGTCCTTGTCTATCATACCAAAACAAACTACTATACACGCCTCCCCTGTCATTGAGCAGCCTTGCATACGGGTAACCACTTGTATTGGTAAATGTGCTACTATACGCCCCCCCCACGAAGCCGTCATCTGAGAACACTGCACAGTTCTTTGAAAAACAAACAATATGTCTGTCAATTATCATGCGCTAAAAATAAGAAAAGCCCTTGATGTTTAAACCAAGGGCTTGATTATAAAAACTAACTTCTTATATAGACAGCAGGAAGTTAGAAACGTCTTTCATATTGGAAAACCTTAATACCCGGATGTCATCGAAGTTCCTGTCCTTTTTAGCTTGTGTCCTGCTTACAGCTTCAAGCATCCTCTGTACTTCTTCATCTGCATTAACCAAGAATACCGAGATACCCTTTTCACGCAGTTGCTGCCTTTCCTTATAGAACTGATCAGCGAATGACCTGGACATAAACTCTACACCTGCAAGGTCTATTTCGACATTCACGCTGCCGATATTGTTAATTACCTTACACAGGCCAACAGCCGCCTCCCGTGTGTTTAAGGAAGCACCGTAGTGGGTTTTAATATCTATGGATGCCTTCTCCATTAACGGCTGAATTTAATTGTATAAATATAACAAAAAAAACTTTCTTCATCTTAAATACTTCGTAGCCCAACAAAATATGACTGTTGTTACCTGACTGGGATATTCTGCTACTAATAACCATGTTCATCAACGTAATTCATAAAATGGAATATGAGCTGCCCTTTTAGAGCGGTACGGTATCTTTGCTTTGGGCTTGAGGGTTTATTTGGAATGGTCATTTCCAGCCATCCCATTTGTATCAAAGGAGCCACGTATGTGTTGTAGTTTTTTACGTTGCTGACGAGTTTTATTTTCCTCAATATTTCTTTACGGGTCCTCCCCGTGGCGCAATACAGCAATATCTCCTCTTGCCTTCCACCAATATCGTTCTGGGCATCAAAGGCTATATCTCTAACTGTATCTATGTCCATATCTCCGAATATGGCACCAGCTATATCTCTGCCTCTATCTCCAGCTATATCTCTGTGCTTAGCTCCGTATTCCTTAATTGCCCGATCGAGCCTGTCATCAATATCAAGTAATTCTTCGGAAACTTCAACCCACTTTTTCTCTACCTTTTTCTCACCTACTGCAATTGCGGCCTTCTCTTTGTCGCTCAATTGACGTTCTGGTAAGATGGTGATAAAGTGTGTTCGGCCTTTATCCGTTTTGAAAGTAGGAGCAGGCGAACCATTCGCCTTCATGGCCCTGCGTATCTTGGGGAATCCTGTTTCGCGGCCTTCAGTAAGGTGCAACTCTTTCAGGAAATCACCTATCCGCCGGTTGCGGTACATTCCGGCAGATACCCGTTCCTTGGCTAAAGCCTTATTATCAATAGGGGGTATCGGTCCGGGTATGCTATGGATTGCCATTTGATGGTTCCGTATCGTAACCACAATGGGCGCCCTGTCTTCGTAACTGCGGTGATATATTGCATTGGCCAATGCTTCCTTTACCGCTTCATAAGGATAGTCATAGAACCTTATGGCCTCCGCCTGGCGGGGGACCTTCATTACATGTTCAACAATAGCATTGTTATTTATGAACTCCAATGCGTTGCGTAACTGGATATGTAATGGCCCCTTAAATATCTTTTCCGTCATTTTATCCCCTACATCGTCGTGAAAAATCACAACTTCAATTCGTGCACCGGGGAAAAACTTTTCAGGATGTTCGCTGAAAAACAACAAGCCTACATTGACGGGTTTGAAAAATTCTTTACTGCCCCTTGCTATCTGCATCTGCCTGCACAAGTCATTGAATGGAATTTTCTTTGTCTGCTCATACAGACCGCTTCCAACTTCGTAGAGAAACCCTTGAATAAGCCCAAGGTCGAGGTCGCTTATCTCCGCGTTATGATTGATCCTGTCATCGTGAGGCACTTTAGCAGCGAGTGACATTAACGTTTCTTCATCAGCGCGTTTTGCTTTCACTGTACTTGAATACCTGCGTATATAATATGCTCTCTGCTTTTCATCTTTAACCAGAGACACCGGCGCGCTGTATGGTCTTGTTTCACCACCCGGAGCCCAAATGATAAGTACATGCTTGCCATCATAAATTTCAGGGAAGACAACAGGGAAATAGTTAGGCGTGATTTTATGGCTCAGCCCAAGCAGCTCCCGTTGTATCTTATCTATTTGATTAAGATTAAGCCCTTTGGGAGGTAAAACGATCGCACCATCCTTTTCTTCTATACCGATTATAATATAGCCGCCGCCCCAGTTATCAATGTCGTTTGCGAAAGCGCACATGGAGTGCATAACATCCTGCGGGTTCCAGCTTTCTTTAAACTCAAGCCTTGCCCATTCAACTACATGGCCGTTTATGAGTTCATCTATTTTTACCGGTAGAGCCATACATGTGCTTTTCTGCAACAAATGTATCGTTTTATATTTTTCCATCGTAATAAATACTTACCCCAACGGATGGAACTTTTTAAGCACATCCTGTTCCTCCGCCCCCGACATATGCTGGTAGCGTTCTATGCTGCTGACCCAGCGCATACCGGCGAGCAGTTGGGCTTCTTCAATAGGTATCTTGCGCACATTCACCCAGTGGCTCATTACGCTTTGCCGTATGGACATTGCGCCAATATGCCTGCCTGGGAACGCTTCAGTAACCGGCAGCAGGGAATCAACTATGCTGTCGTGTGAAGATGCGTTGCCATACTGGTTCAGTATGAATACAGGCGGGCTGTTCTTTTTCGATACTTTAACCCTTTCTTCATGCAGGTAGGCGTATATCAAACCGAACTGCCTGGGGTTCATCTCCAGCACCCTTGCATTGCGCCGCCTTGTACCCTTAATGGTAATTGTGCCCTTGTCAATATCCACATCATCCAGAGCGAGCCTGTATATTTCTTCGGTTGACAGGGCCTGGTAGATGTACAATGAGTATATCAGTTTATTGCGTTGCGGTTGCTTGCCCCAATCTTCGGTTCTATCCATAAGCTGTTCCAGTTCCTCCATTGTAAAAAGGTCGCTGGGTATGGTGCCGCGGTCCCTGCCTCCTTTAATGACAAATCCGCCGCAGGGATGGTCCTTTCTCTGCCGTGTATAGACCATGTATTCGTAATAGCGTTTTAGGGCGGTAAGTATGCCTTTACGGGTTTCAAGCTTGCGGTGGGTGCCCTTAAGCCTTCCGAAATAATCCACTATGTCTCTGTACTTGTATTCATCGCCCCAGGGGTTGGCTTCCAGGAACCGTTTTAGCGCATTAACGTATGTCTCGGCTGTGCGAGGTGTGTATCCTTTGTCTTCCAGGTAGCGCCGGAATGCTTCTGAATGGCTTTCTAACTTATTGGGGGTAATCATACATCTTTTACGTTATGTTCTTCCAAATGCTTCCGAAACATTTCGTATAGACGGGCTTTCTGTCTCCGGCGCTTGGCATATACCCCCACGGTCGTATCGAGCTGCACATGCCCGAGGAATTTTTTTACGTATTGAACATCCGCTCCTCTGTCCAGTAAGTGGGTGGCTATGCTGTGCCTGAGAATGTGCATGCGGGGCTTCTTGGCCATCAGCTCTTTGTTGCCTGTCAGTCGCACCATATTCTGAAACCTCTTATTATAATTTGTTTTCATCATGCGGTCACCCGTCTTATTCAGGAAGAACGCGTCATTGGGCTTACCGTACATCTCCCTGCGCGGCCGTCCGTGAACTAAATAGTCTTTCAAATCCTTTATAACCCCTTCCGCCATCGGTATCGAACGGCTCTTGTAAAACTTGCTTCTGCGTATAGCTATCTCCTTTTTACCAAAGACCACGTCGCTGACATTAAGGTTGGTTAATTCAAGCCTTCTCATTCCGCAACCATAGGCACAGGCTAAGATCGCACGGTCTGTTTTATCGGTGGCGACCTTATAGAGTTGTTGTACCTCCTGCTCGGTCAGTACATGCTTCTGTTTCATGGGCGATGGTGGCAAACGGGGTATGCCGCAAGGTGTGGATTCAATGGCCTTTGAATCAACCAGGTAGTCGAAAAAGTAACTTACGCTCCTTAACTGCGTGCGCACCGAGCTTTGCGAAAGCACTCCGCCGTAGGTCATATTAGGCCGCTTGATAACATATTCGTAAAACTCCATAATGTCGGCCGTCTGCACATCGGTGATCCTGTTTATCTTCCTGGTCTCCAGAAAGAACAGGAATTCCCTTGTCCTGCGAGGCATGTTTGTTTTTCCGCCACTGTAACTCTGGGCCTCTATGTACTTCTCAAAATCCTCCAGCATGCGGATGTAGTCTTTGTTGAATAAGGGTAGGCTATACATGGTATCAGGTTTTATTCTTGTTTGCTGGCATCGGTTTTGGTTCCCCTGTTATCGCTATTGCCAACGTTCTTTGATTTCAGTCCGTATGCGTGCGTAGGCTCGTTGAGCGCATACGTGTTGTTTTCAAAAGCTGGTGCACCAGCACCCAAACCCTTTGCAGGCTTGGTTCGTGGTTTGCCAGCACCCTGTTTTTCGCCTGGCATACCAAGAAGTTCCAGTTGGGATAATATGTTGTTTTTTATTTCTTTGCGGCGCTTGTCGGTATCGCCCCACCAGGCTATCTTGTACTTGAAACCGCGGTTGGCATAACCTTCCCTTTCAATGTAATGTAACTTGTATAACCTGCTGACGAACCTGAAGGCGCCGCTGCCGGAACAACCAAGTCCGCTGCGCAGTTCCTGCATGGTGAAGACATAATCTTCTTTATTACCGTTAGCGGTCTTTTCTATGTAGGCCTTTACCTGTTGGTAGAAATTGAGGGTTGCGGAATCGGGTTCATCCTTATCAAGCGACAAGGCATCGAACAACAATTCAGTTGCTATGCGCATATCCTCTATCTCGGCTATAAGCCTGTTATCCAGGTCCTGGTTGCGCTGGTACTGGTGCATCAGGCATACCTGCATTACCAGGTTTTGGAAAATTTGATTTACCCGCGCTTTGCTGTCATCATCCACCGGTATAGTGATTTTATGCGCATAGGGATTTATTACCTGTATGGGTTTTATAGCCCTGATAATATCCTGTAACAGGTCTTTCGCTTTTTGCTCTTCACTTTCATCAACGCTCAGTAACATCCGGCCGCTTCCGCAACAGGGGTCGGCGATTATTCTACCTGCGGTCGTATCTTCATCCATTATTATCTGCGCCATAAAATCACTAATGTGCTGGGGTGTGAAGAACTGTTGCAGCCTGGAATTGCTGATGTATTGCTGGTAAAACTCGCCCAGGCAATCTGCCAGCCCTGCGCCTTGGTTGTCCATTACAATGAGCATCTCTGCCATCAGTTCACAGAACAGGTTCACTTCTTCTTTCTTGTATCGCTTAACAATAGAAAGGTACTCCTCCTCATATTTGCCGGCAGAGATTGCGCATATAACCATATCCAGGTAATCGGTAAAAACATTCTCTTCCGACTTAGTGCGGGCAATCTTATTAAACATTGCCGTGAATTTCTTAATGTCCACTATCATTTGTATTCCGCTATTGGCATGGGCTTTATGGCCACAAGCGAGCTAAATAATCAAATAGTTATGAGTGGAAGAAATACACTACCGCTATAAAACATTCCGAGTGTAACAAATTTGCCGTACAAAATTTGCTTAAAAGTTATCGTCCCATTTTTTGCTTCTGTGCAGTCCTTAACTTAGCTTCGTAAAACATTTTAATTACAGGCTCTTTAGAGTTTGAATGAATATGGTAGTTGCACAGGAGAAAAGAAATAAAGCGGTAATGAAGAGCTCCGAACAGGTGTACAAGTTCGTGTGGTCTCACATATCGGCCATGCACATATTCGACCAGGAAAAAGAGCACTTGTTCGTGATTGGGCTTACCAGCGCTCACCGGATAAAGTACATCGACCATGTTTCAATGGGTACCATGCACGGTACTATGGCTGGCCCCAGGGAGATATTCCGAAATGCAATACACCTGGGCGCTTCATCTATTGTTCTCTGCCATAACCATACTTCACATTCCGTATTGCCGAGCAAGCAAGATATTGAAATGACAAAATGTATAGTGCAGGCCGGCAGGTTGTTGAAGATTGAAGTGCTTGACCACCTGATCGTGTCTGGTGAAGGGTATTATTCTTTTGCAGATGAGGGGGTGCTGGATGCCTAATTAACAAACAGCCAATATTAGATTGGGTTATGAAACCTACGATACATCGTAGGTTTTCATGTCCGTTTTACGGAAAAACGGTTCAATAAGCATAAAAAAGTCAAAAATTGGTTTCTACGGGCCAACAACTGCGAGACCTCCAAGGTAGGTGTTCCTTAGTTGCCTCTTTTGTTGCCAGATTAATTAAAATAAAGTTTTAATATGCACTCACCTTGGCTCTTATTGGGAAGCTTAACTAATTGTTGCCTTGTTATAGAAACTTTAGTACTATCTATACCCCTGAGAATAAAAATATTTCTAATATAATTCTCTCTTGCTTCTATTAAAGCAGCAGGTTGTTTTTTTTTGGTAAGTATAGATATTCTAATCTGTTTTAAGTTTTGATGATACATTATTCGCATTAGGGAATCTAATGAAAAATTAGAAAACGGTATTGGTTCAATTTGCTTACCGACCCAAAGCACTCCCATAACATTAAGCTCCTTTAACGTTGTTAAATCCGTATTTGTCAAGTCTTTGAAATAGACGTTTTTATTAGCTAAGCCATTGTTTTGTATAAAACTATACATTATCATGGATTTTTTTTTCGCTACTGTAGCAAGTGTTAATAAAAAAAGTAAAAGGAAAGTAACTATACTATGTAACTTTATTTTAAAAAGATTCATGTTGATTTTTCTTTATTATTGTGTCGTAATCAATTTGATTGAGCACTTTTCCGCTATCTGAATACTCAAGCCATTTACCTATACGAATACCATTATTGTATTTACCTATTTTCTTTATTTGCCCATTCTTATACCATTCTTCATATATCCCATTATGTCCAAACCTAAAATCACGTTTCTCAATCCTGTATTTTTCCCCGGTAGAGTAAAATTCATACTGGAAATAAGTTATTGTCCATAGCATCATCCTAAAACAAAGCAAAAATATGAAACAGCTTAAAATTGAAATAATCAATTTGAATTTAGCTTTGAGGTGTATAGTAATATAAAGTATAATGATAGCACAAAAAAAACACTCTAAAGAACTTGTAAATGCTTTTGTAAGTTGATAAAGTAAAATATCCTTAAAGAATATTTTGTGTATAACAAAATATTTAATGAAAATAAAGATGCTTTTCCCGCAGAAGAAAATCAAGAATGCTTGAAAGGACATCGTTAAAATCTTACCACTAAAATGATTTGTAGGTACTCCTTTACTTACATTTTTCACAATCCAAAGGAAAATAACTAATGTAAGAGCACAATTCATTAGTTGTTCAAAAAAAACAACCCAAACATTGTCATTGAATAACTTATATTCTTGAGAGAATATTACCTCTAACAATACAACAAGAGTGATAGGAATAAATGGCTTTGACACTTTATTAAACACAATTAATCTGATTTTTATTTACCACCTTCATCATCTCCAGTTCCAGTATTGTTTGTCGCATTGTTAATTATATCTCCTAAATCAGTTCCAGCATCTCCGCTAAAAATATACTTCATCCCTTCAACCATATCTTTATAATCGCCTGTATTATTTCCTTCACAGGCCTCAGCAACTGATTTTGTTAAATCAGGGCTTACAACGTAATTTTCCGCAGCGGCTATGTCTTCTTTAGACTTATATGTATTCGTATTGGTTATTACATCAGTGTGCATATCTTTAGGGTTAGTTGATAATGTTACAGTACCATTTTTTTTATCCTCAGAAGTAATTTTCTCATACCCTGTAGATGTAGTTGTAGTTACAACAATACTACTTACTTTCGCAGTTAAGTCAACGTAATCGCCGTTAGCTACTTGAACGGCAAACCCCACTACTCCTTGATATTGTGGGTCCTTGTTGGATTCAACTTCTGGTGCAATATTTACTGTGGTATTTACGACAGTTGAGGTAACCTTCAAGAACTTCACTCCGTCAATTTGAACAACTTGAGTACTCGAAGTTTGTTTACTTTCAGTTACACTGGTAACAGGATTTGGAACCGATTGAGGTTTCGCCTCTGAACCAGAAGCTTGATTAGAATATGAGTTCAGAAAAGTACCCACAGATGCTACCCATTCTGGTCCTGGCCTGTGAGCTTCTATATTAGTCTGTGTAACACTCCCAGTCAATGTAGAGGCTTCAACCACAAGAACAGGTTGCTTTGAGGTATGACATGAAAGGTTTGTATTTAACGCTTGTAGTCCTTCTATGTCAATATATAAAAGAGGAGAGTTTTTAGCAAACTGGTATGGAGAATAAGATGGGAACTGATTCATAAATGGGTCTTTTGACATAAAACGTCCCAGTCTATCATCGAACATCCTATATTCATATTCATAATCCGTTCCAGTGAATCCAGTTATACCATCTATTTTTTCCTGACGATTAAATCCATAGCGATAAGAAGCAGAATTAAAGTTTCTTCCTGGCTCAAGCATACCAAAAGGATAATAATCATTAGCGCTTAATAAATCAGGTTCATAATGGTTAATTGAATCCCCGGCAGTATTTGGTCTTGGAATTTTACGGTCGCTAACAACTGCAAGAACATTACCTAAATAATTTGTAATCTCGTAATGCTTCAGACCAAGATAACAATTAAACGTATCTATCTGTGATATAGGTATCGCTCCAATTAATTGAATAGGTGTATTTTCTATACCCAATCTGTCCCTTCCGAAAATATCCCTTTCGATTAGAGAATATGTCATAGCTGCGTTAATATTTTTTTTGACATAGATAGCTAAAATTTTACCATCAGCACCTCTTACGTAATAAGTATTAATAATTAAATTACCCGTAGCTGGTTTGTATTCCTTTAAAATCTTCTGCTTCTTTGAATCGTAACCAAAAATTAAACTATCACCATTATATTTCCTGATTTTCCATATTTTGCCAATTGATGTCCAAATAATGGTATCTATTCCTCCAAGGCTATCTTTGGCTATTTGGCCAAGTGCATTGTAACGATAGTTGTTTTTTTGGTTTATAGTAGCTTCCGCTGTGTCAAAAGTCCCTTCATCTTTTATATTATTTGTAATACCGTCGACTGTACCTGAAATTGCATTATTTACATGATATAACCTATTTTGTAAAGTACGACCGCCTTCAATGTTATATCTGTATGTTAAAGAATCAAACACGTTACCAAGTGAATCTGCTCGTTTCTGGGTTAAAATATTTCCATTGGCATCATAGGTTAACCAGTTATTATACATACCGCAACGCAAACCATTCGTTAGCCAAATATTATTTATTGGGTCAAGATTCCGGTAAGCTTTCGTATCAATCAACCTGCCTAATTGGTCATAATTACATGCAACGCCTTGTGGTGATATAATAGGCTGTTGTGTCATATTTGACTTTGAATATGATTGAGGTTGTGTAATCGTAGTTACTACTCCTGTAATATCACCATTAAATAAATCGTGTCTTGAATTAGTCATATTGCTTCCATAAGTATATGCCTCAAATCTATTCGCAACATTATTCCAAGCAGTAGAACTTATTGCATCATAATCACCAGGTATCAAACTTGACTTATCAAAATAATCAAGTGTATAACCTACAGCATCTCTTGCAAAATACCGATTAAGATTGCCATTAATTTGTTGTCCATCATGCCCCATATCATGATTCCCATCTAATATATTACTGTTTACCCCTTTATTCCATCCTTGTAAATTATATGCGTAATCTAAACCTTGAACTTGTTGGTTTCCTATTTCAATTCTCGCCAAATCACCGTGCGCATAATAGAAATAGTTTGCGTCATTATCCCAATTTATACTATCTTTCGATGTGAATACGCTTGTTAGGCGGTTATCTGCATCATAGTCGTATTTATGATGATACTGGTCAAGACTATCATTCTGGTAATCCCACTGATTTACATTATCACTAATCAAATCATAGGAGTAGTCCACTCTCTTATACCTCTGGCTTGTAATACCATTAGACGGATTATCTTGAATAATTGTATTTACACTTCCATGTACATCATAGCTATAATGGGTAGCATTATTATAATATAGTGAGTCACTTCTTAATGTATCCGAATAGGTAGTAGTAACAACTCGGTTTCTTATTTGTTGTTGTGTTAGCACATTTGTAGGTAGTATATCCTGAACATCATAGAAGGTTTTAACAACTTCGGTCCGTGGTCCTGTATTATCCTTTATCCATGTTGAGAACTTTGAAAGTGATATTACATTTGGGTTATAAAATCCTAAAATAGTATCACCAAAAATAGTGCTAAATGTATTTCCATCCGTATTTTCAGTTTTTTGACCTGTTTCTATAATACGATTCAATGCGTCTAAGATGGAATAAGTATATGCAGGTCTTTTATAATTATGCTGTTTGGTACTTTGATTTATGATTTGCCTTCCAAGTCGGTCATAAAATATCATAGTTCCAAACATCCCGCCTTGGTCGCTTAAAAGACGGGCATAGGGGTATCCGGATGCAGACCCTGTTGCGGCGTAAGAAGATGAATAGCTGCCCCCGACGAAGCCGTCGTATGGCCCTGAGAACGCTATTGTGTAAAGCCTTACTTGAGTTGGTGCAGTAACTATGTTGTTGGCTGTAACACCATCTGCTATTGGTTCAACTGTCCATGATGAGCCTATCGGCGTTACAGTATAGGTAGGACCTACCGGCTGTATATTAACCGGGTCTATCACTTTAATTATCGCTGCTCCGCCGCTGCTATTACCCACTGCCCACATGGTGCGGTCGTCTCTCGCATCAATGTCTGTCCATGCGTAGGTGCTGTAGCTTGGCACTGCTGTTGGTGTCTCGTCATTCCATGCCTGCGATGCAGTGGGGCTGTAGTAGTAAATTTTTCCATTAGTTCCAACAGCCATAAAGCTGTTGTCCCTGAATACGTGCAGGCTGTGGAAGTCTGTGCTTCCGAGTGCTATGGCTGACGGCAAGTCTGAGTAGCTTGTCATTACCCCTGCTGTTACTGTAAGGTTAAGTGCGCTGTCGCTTGACCCAACTGCAAACCCGCTTCCCGGGAAGTTTGAGTTGAAGCGTATCTTGTGCCATGTTGTCCCGCTGTGCCCTTCGTAGCCGTGCCCTGCAACGCTCTGCGAGGTGTTGTTGGAGTATGCCTGTCCGAGGAAGCTGCCCGTGCCGCCTATGATTGCGTTGCCCTGGCTGGTCGTCCATACCGACCTGAGGCTGGGTACGCCGTGGCTGTTTATCTCTGGTAGCACTGTCTGCCATGTTGCCCCGCCGTTGTCCGTCCGCCTGATGATGCCGGAGTCGCCTACGACGTAGCCGTTGTCTTTGACCTCTGTGCGTTTTTCAGAAAAACAAACAAATCCCATTCAATAAATATACTAAACCTTTCTTCTCGCCCCACCTTAACAAGTATATTTTATACAATATTATTTATAATTAAATGGCTACAAATCGGCCACAAAAATAGGCACAAAACACACTTGGTCGACCAATAAAAAACCCCTGGCATTTCTACCAAGAGCTTGACAAATAAAATATGGTTTCTTATATTGAATGTAGCAGCGAAGAAACATCCTTTATGTTAGAGAATCTAAGTACCTGTATGTCGTTGAACTTCCTATCCTGTTTAACCTGTGTCCTGTTAACCACTTCTAACATCTTCTCTATGTTCTTATTGG
>JBKQUY010000004.1:0-13189 GCA_052325425.1 Bacteroidia bacterium
GTTACCAATTATATGAAAGAGATTTGTATCTGCAAAATTTTTCTGTATTGATTTTCATCAAATTTGGCAAAACCCCGTATAAATACGGGGGTATAAAGCAAAAATACCCGTATTTATACGGGTATATAAAATGCTTATGTTGTAAATATTTTCATTAATATAGGGATAAACTAAAAACTCAAAGCGCGACTAGTCCGTTTGGTATCTTCCTCTGATTCTTATTTCATAACCTGTAATGTATTTTCTTTTCCCGCTTTCCACAAAAATTTGTTAATAGTATAGTAAGCCAGAAATTGTTATAGTATATAATTCTGTTAAATTTGTAGAATTTATTTGAAACTATGATACATAGGGAAGGTTATGGTTTGATAACCATATCGTTGGTTATTTTAGCTACGCTATGCGGAGCAGCTTGTTATTTGGGAGCTCCTATGTGGCTGCAATCTATTGTGTACCTGTTGTCTTTTGTACTTTGGGTTCTTATAGTCCAGTTTTTTCGCAACCCTAAAAGGGTTACTCCAAAAAATCCTATGCACATTATTGCCCCGGCCGATGGCAAAGTGGTTGTGATAGAGGAAGTGCAAGAAAATGAGTACTTTAAGGATAAAAGAATACAGGTTTCCATTTTTATGTCCCCCTTAAATGTACATATTAACCGTTACCCGGTAGGAGGCAAAGTTGAATATGTAAAATATCACCCGGGTTTGTACCTGGTAGCCTGGCACCCCAAGTCATCTGCCGAAAATGAACGAACAACCATAGTGGTAAAAACAGAGGCAGGCCAACAGGTGCTTTTCAGGCAAATTGCCGGCGCCATGGCGCGCCGCATAAAATTTTATTGCAAAGAAGGTGATATGGCTGAACAGGGGGCAGAGATGGGCTTTATAAAATTTGGCTCACGAGTTGATATTTTTTTACCTTTGGGGACTAAAATTCATACCAAACTACAGGAATTAGTTATGGGTGGAGAAACCATTATAGCTGAATTTAGCAAATGAAGAAATTGCTATTGCTCATAGCAATAATCATGACAAAAGTCTCTGTAACGGAAGGGCAAAAGTATGCTACCTGCAGAACCGCCGCTGATGTAAGTTCAGAAACATTCGGCCCGGTTGCCCCTGACGGAGCGAAAGACAAAAATGTGGAGAAACATCATAGTCATGGTTTTTATTTTGAAGAGGAGCATAATATTACCTGGATAACGTTCGAAATTCCCAATGATACCATATTGACCTTCGATTTGATTCCCCAAAAGCCTAAGGATGATATTGATTTCCTGCTTTTCAGGGATGACGACGATTTTATTAACGTCTTTTCTAAAAAGATTGAGCAGCATAAAATATTACCTCTTCGTTCAAACCTGGCAAAACCCGACAGCCTTAGCCCCCGTGGCATGACCGGCCTGTCGCTTACGGCTGCCGATACCATTGTTCCGGTAGGAAATGGGCCGTCTTACAGCAAGGCCTTAAAAGTGAAAAAAGGCGACAGGTATTACCTGGTGGTTGATAATTTCACAGAAGCAAGAGGAGCTTTTATATTGGATTTGCATTTAAAGTTCCCTAAATATGTTCCCCTTCAGACGGAGTCGAGAGATAAAATATATACCATTGATGCCGCGCCGGTAAAAGCCCCTCCCATTTCAACCAACAACAAAGGTCCGGCAAACATATTGGTAAATATAACTGTAACTGACTCTTCGGGCAACCCGGTAAAAGGCGAACTTGATATAACAGGAGTGAAAAGAGGCGAGGTTATAAATGTAGATACTACCGCATATAGTCTCACGCTTAAAGCAAGGCAAGGCATAAATATTAATTGCAATGCCCGGGGATACATGTTCGCACATTATTCATATTTTTCACCTGACACATCTGTAACTGTTCCTGTCAATATAGTGTTATCAAAAGTGGAGGAGAATAAAAGCTTCATCCTGAAAGAGATAAAATTCCAGGAGGGCGTTGCCATTTTCCTCGCTTCATCACAAAATCAGTTGATGAATTTACTGGAGTTTATGAAAAATAATCCGGATGTAAACATTATTATCAAGGGATATGTAAATGACCCCGGAAGCGGCAATTCGAGTGCGGCAAAAAAATTATCCAAACAAAGAGCCCAGGCTGTCTTTGATTTTCTTGTTGCCGCGGGGATTAATAAAAAAAGGATGGGATTTAAAGGATATGGCAACGAAAACATGATATTCCCTAACCCGGTAAATGCAGTGCAGGAGGAAGCTAACCGCAGGGTGGAAATAGAGGTAGTGAAATGAAAAATTTTTTCCTGGCAATAAGCTTTATTGCCGGTTTTGTATCTTTTGCCCTGGCCCAGGATCATGGCAGTTGTAATAAGGCAGTGCTTATTGATACCTCCTCTTACGGGCCTGTTTATGCCGACGGTGTTCCGAATCCTTTACTGGCCATGGCTCATACCAATGGCATGTATTTTGAGAAACCGCATAAAGCCGTTTGGTTTTGCATAGATATACCTTACGATACTCTGCTTACATTCGATATTATTCCCGCAAACCCTACCGATGATTTGGATTTCTTGCTTTTTAAAGATGAAACACCGGAGATAAAAAATTGTACCATGTGCAGGGTTGGCAAAAAGAATTTTTGCGACAAAATTGCCCTGGAAAGAATGGTTCCTGTAAGAACAAACATTGCCCATACCGATACTGCACTTAACGGAATGACGGGGCTTTCAGCCGCAGCAAAGAATGAAATGGAACCACCGGGTAAACACCCAGCATACAGCAAAGCCATAGAAGTAAAAAAAGATGAACGTTATTACCTGGTAGTGGATAATTATACCAGTGCAGGCAGGCCATTTACCTTGAAAATACATTTCAGGTTTCCCGTTTATAGTGAAATAGATTCTGTTATAAATAAACCTGTACAAAATAATCCTCCGGTTGCCAACTCATTTCCTTCCGGGTCAACCATAATTAATATTATAGACAGTGTTACCAAAGCACCTGTAACTGCAAGGCTTAAAATAATATGGCAGGCTCCGGATGAAAAACCAAAAGTTGATATAACGGCATCAGAATATGGCATTAATATGAAGAAGGGACAACAAATAAATATTTACTGTTCGGCAAAAGGATATTTGCTGATGCAAACCGGTTATAGGGCAATGACTGATTCGGATAAAGGAATCACATTAAATATGATTCCCATCAAGGAACATTTGAAAATGATTTTTAAACAGATACAATTTAAAAGTGGCAAGGCAGAATTCCTTCCTTCGGCAACTGAATCACTCAACGATTTGCTCGATTTTATGAATAACAACCCCGGAATAAAAATTCTGATAAAGGGATATGTAAACGACCCATATAATATGTATGACGAAATGTATGATTTGAATCTCTCTAAGGAACGTGCCTACGCTGTTTATAACTACCTGGTTGACAAAGGAATAGAAAAAAACAGGCTTAACTGGATGGGTTTTGGTAATAAGGAAATGGTATATCCTGCACCTGCCAATGAAGAAGAAATGGAAGCAAACAGAAGAGTAGAGGTGGAAATAGTGAAATAGAATTATATTTGCAGCGGTCAATCATTAACGGAAATTATATTACTATGCCGTCAAACCCGAAATTTTCAGATGAAGCGCTTGCGTTGGTGCATAAAATAATAAAACGCTATCCTGAAGGAAAGCAGAAATCAGCCATACTTCCTGTATTACACCTGGCACAAGCTGAATTCGGCGGCTGGCTTAGCCCCGAGACTATGGATTATGTTGCCACGCTGCTGAATATTTTACCTGTGGAAGTGTATGAGGTTGCAACTTTTTACAGCATGTTCAACATGAAACCTGTGGGCAAATGTGTTATTGAAGTTTGCCGTACCGGGCCCTGCTGGCTGTTGGGAGCGGAAGATATTGTAGCTTACCTGGAAAAGAAATTAAATATAAAAGTGGGAGAAACCACTGCCGACGGCATGTTCACGCTCAAAACCGTTGAGTGCCTTGCTGCCTGCGGCACTGCGCCTGTTATGCAGGTTGGTGAAACCTATCATGAAAACCTGACATACGAAAAATTAGATACTATACTTGGCGATTATAAAGCAAATGTAAGGGAACCTATTTCTCACTTTGCCAGAAAACATATTAAAGGCTAATAATTATGGGTAAGAAATTATTGCTTCAGCATATTAATGTTCCGGGTATTGAAACATACAGTGTTTACCGGGAAAAGGGCGGGTATGCAAGCGTTGAAAAAGCGCTGAAAATGAAACCTGACGATATAGTAGAGGAAGTAAAAAAATCGGGGTTAAGGGGTAGGGGAGGAGCAGGTTTCCCGACAGGCATGAAGTGGAGCTTTATTGATAAAAAAACACCTAACGCACACTACCTTGTTTGCAATGCCGATGAAAGCGAGCCCGGCACTTTTAAGGACAGGTACCTGATGCAGCATATTCCTCATGCATTGGTGGAAGGAATGATTGCTTCCAGCCTTGCCTTAGATGTGCATACAGCATATATATACATTCGCGGCGAACTGCTCTATGTTTACCATATTCTTGAAAAAGCCATAGCTGAAGCATACGCTGCCGGATGGCTCGGTAAAAATATTATGGGCACAGGTTACGACCTTGAACTCTATGTTCATCCCGGTGGAGGAGCCTATATATGCGGAGAAGAGACAGGACTTATTGAATCTCTCGAAGGCAAAAGGGGCAATCCCCGCATGAAACCGCCATTCCCTGCCATACAGGGGTTATGGATGTGCCCAACTGTTGTTAATAATGTTGAAACAATTGCCGCGGTTCCTCACATTTTAAACATGGGCGGTGAAGAATACGCCAAGATTGGAGTGGGGAAAAGCACCGGCACCAAACTTATTTCTGCCTGCGGACATATCAGGAAACCGGGGGTTTATGAAATTGAACTTGGACTGCCGGTAGAAGAATTTTTAAACTCCGATGAATATTGCGGAGGTATCCGCAACGGCAAAAAATTCAAAGCAGTTGTGGCGGGAGGCTCATCGGTACCTATCCTTCCGATTGACCTGTTTTTAACGACTGCCAAGGGAGAACCCCGCCTGATGAGTTATGAATCGCTTGCTGATGGTGGCTTTGTAACCGGCACATCGCTCGGTTCCGGTGGATTTATTGTAATGGATGAAACCGTAAGCATAGTAAAGAACCTCTATAATTTTACCCGTTTTTATCACCATGAATCATGCGGCCAATGCAGCCCCTGCCGCGAAGGAACAGGATGGATGGAAAAAATATTGCACCGTATAATTGACGGCCACGGTAAAATGAGCGATATTGACCTGTTGTGGGATGTACAATCAAAAATTGACGGGCGCACTATTTGCCCGCTGGGCGATGCTTCAGCATGGCCGGTGGCAAGCGCCATACGCCATTTCCGCAAAGAATTTGAGGAGCTTATTCAGAAACAGGAGAAGCTGAAAGGCGTTAAGTATTTACAGGAGATGGCAGAAGCGTAAGCCCCTTTCTTTTTTCATTTATATTTACCCCAACATATCCGGGTAATGAAAAAGGTTTTTCCATATTTCATATTTTTCCTGTTTCATTTTTCAGTTCTCTTCGCGCAGCCAAAAGCGAGCCCTTCGCCTTATGGCGAAATAGATTCTTTGCGCAATTTATTGAAAACCGAAAAGAATGACACCAATAAGGTAAATACCCTGAATGTATTAAGTGGAAAGTTCGAAGATATAAGCAGTTACGACAGTTCAATTATATGCGCTAACAATGCCCTTACCCTGGCAAACTCACTTCCGCCCGGAAAGGGAACGTTGAGAGGTATTGGCTCCGCTTTAAGAACCCTTGGCATTATTTATTACAGCCAGAGCAATTACCCGAAAGCCCTGGAATATGATTTTAAAGCATTGACAATTGACCAGGAAATAGGAGATAAGAGGAGCATTGCCAATAACCTTGGCAACATTGGAAGCATATACTATATTTCAGGCAATAACCCCAAAGCCATTGAATATGCCTTGAAGGCTTTGGATATTGATAACCAGGTAGGAAATAAAAACGGCAGCGCGGCTAACCTCGGTAACCTGGGAAATATTCTTACAGGAGAAGGGAATTATTCCAAGGCGCTTGAGTATGAATTCCAGGCTCTTGCTATAGACAGCGAATTGGGTAATAACAATATTATAGCTTATGTGCTTAGCTGCATAGGAACGACTTATTTGTACCAGGGAAATTACTCCGGTGCATTGAAATATAATTTTAAGGCATTGGCGATTGACAGGATAATAGGGAATAATATTGGTATTGCACAAGACTTGCTTGATGTGGGGGATTCTTATGCCAAAGAGAAAAATAATAAGCAGGCAAAATCGTATCTCGATTCTGCCCTTGAACTTTCACAACGCATTGGAGAAAAAGATATTGAGAAAGGTGCGTATAAGGATTTATCGGAACTGGACAGCGCCACAGGTGATTATAAAAAAGGTTGGGAAGATTATAAAAACTATATTGTTTACCGCGACAGCCTTGTAAATGAAGCCAACACAAAAAAAACTGTCCAGGCTGAAATGAGTTTTGAGTTTGAACAAAAACAGGCTGCCGAAAAAGCTGAGCAGGATAAAAAAGATGCTATTGTAGAACAGGAACGAAAAAGGCAGGCCACGATACGTAATTCATTTATCGGCGGTTTTATACTAATGCTTGCACTTGCATTTTTCATATACCGGGGATATAGGCAAAAGCAAAAAGCTAATATTTTAATGACACGGCAGAAAAAAGAAGTAGAACGGCAAAAAGTACTGGTAGAAGATAAAAACCGGGAGATACTTGATTCTATTACTTATGCCAAATATTTACAGGAAGCTATACTTCCTCCGTTAAGTTTAATCAAACAATATTTCCCGGAATCATTTGTGCTGTATAAACCCAAAGATATTGTTGCCGGAGATTTTTACTGGGTTGCCCCGCACCAAACCTCTCCGCCTGAGGGGAGAGAGTTTATGGAAGGGAGCATTTTAATTGCCGCTGCCGATTGCACCGGTCATGGTGTTCCGGGAGCAATGGTGAGTGTTGTTTGCAGCAATGCACTTGACAGAACTGTTAAAGAATTTCATATAACTGAGCCAGGCAAAATATTGGATAAAGTGCGTGAACTGGTATTGGAAACTTTTGAAAAAAGCGAGAATAATGTTCAGGATGGAATGGATATCTCTTTGGCCGCCATTAGCCGTCAGCCATTGGCTAATAGCATTGAAGTTAAATGGAGCGGCGCGTTCAATCCATTATGGTATGTACATGAGGGAGAGCTTAATGAAATTAAAGCTGACAAGCAACCTATTGGTATGTATTATGGCGAGAAGCCATTTACTACCCATACGTTAAATATAAAGAAAGGAGATACTCTATATTTGTTTACCGATGGCTATGCCGACCAATTCGGCGGGCCTGAAGGTAAAAAGTTCAAATACAAACAATTTCAGCAACTGATAATGGATAATAGCCAATTGACAATGGAAGAGCAAAAAGCAGAATTGGAAAAGACGCTGAATGAATGGAAGGGAGAATTAGGCCAGATGGATGATATATTGATTATTGGAATAAAAATATAAGTGCAAAATTAGAAATGAAAAGCGGAAAATTATATACAGGGAAAGTTGTGCAAGCGGTTATATGCTTGTCACTTTTCATTTTCCACTTTTCATTTGTTCCTGCCCAAAATCTCCAGGTTGATTCGTTACAAAATGTTTTGAAAATGGAAAAGAATGATACCGGCAAAGTAAATACCCTTAATACGTTATGTGAGAAGTTAGAGAGAATTGGTAAATATGAGCCTGCAATCATTTGTTCGGATAGCGCATGGTCTTTGGCAGAAAAGCTGGGTTTTAAAAATGGTTTAGCACGGGCATTCAGAAATGGCGGAAGTATTTATGATAATGAAGGGAATTTTACGAAGGCATTGGAATTTGTCAATAAAGCCCTTTCCATGGAACAGGGAACAGGAAATAAAAGTGGTGAAACAGCAGACCTGTGCCTTTTAGGAACTATTTATAATGACCAGGGCAATTATCCTAAAGCGCTGGATTATGATTTCAAGGCCCTTGCGCTGGGACAGGAAACAGGAGATAAAAATAATACTGCCCGCACCCTTGGCAACCTGGGAACAGTATATTACAACCAGGGCAATTATCCCAGGGCAATTGAATATCATCTGAAGGCTTTAGCCATTGATAAAGAAATTGCAAATAACACCGGTGTTGCCGCTGACCTGTGCAACCTTGGAAATGTTTATTACGACCAGGCCAATTATCCAAAAGCGATTGAAAATTATGAAAACTCATTAACGATAGAACAGGAAATAGGAAACAAAGAAGGTATTGCAACTGACCTCGGTAACCTGGGAAATGTTAACGATAACGAGGGCAATTATTCCAAAGCATTGGAATATGATTTGAAAGCGTTGGTAATTGTAAATGAAATAGGCGACAAGGCAGGTGTTGCACGTAACCTTGGTAATATCGGTAATATTTATGTGGAACAGCATAACTATGCCATGGCGCTTGAAAATTATGGCAAAGCCCTGACTATTTACCGTGAAAATAAAGATGATGAAGGTATTGCCCGCACCTTTGCCAGCATGGGATTCATCTATGCTAAACAGAAAAATTATTACCAGGCAAAAACATCCCTTGATTCTGCATTATATCTTTCAAAACACGTTGGTGAAAAATATGATATTGAATATGTATATAGTTATATGGCAGTTTTGGACAGCGCGACCGGCAACTTTAAGAAAGGCTATGAAGATTATAAGAGTTATATAATTTACCGCGACAGCCTTGTAAATGAAGCTAACACGAAGAAAACAGTGCAGACCGAAATGAATTATGAGTTTGAGCAGAAACAGGCAGCGGAGAAAGCCGGGCAGGATAAAAAAGACGCCATAGCCGAACAGGAGCGCAATAAGCAAAAAGTAATACGCAATTCTTTTATGGCAGGCTTTGTGCTGATGATAGCGCTGGCATTTTTCATATTCCGGGGATACCGGCAAAAGCAAAAAGCGAATACCATAATAATAAAGCAGAAAGAAGAAGTAGAGAAACAAAAGTTGCTGGTAGAACAACAAAAAGCGATAGTAGATGAAAAGAACAAAGACATAACCGACAGCATACATTACGCCTCACGCATACAGAGAGCATTGCTTACCACCGATGGCTATATAAGCCAGTATCTGAAAGAATACTTCATATTGTTTAAACCGAGAGATATAGTCAGCGGAGATTTTTATTGGGCGTTTGGTGAACAATCGTCAGTGGTCAGTGGTCAGTCGTCAGTGAAGACATTCCATATAGCCTGTTGTGATTGTACCGGGCATGGAGTACCGGGAGCCTTTATGTCGTTGCTGAATATATCCATGCTGAATGAAACGGTAGTGGAAAGAAACATTACCCGTCCCGACCTGGTATTGAACGATATACGCGCCAATATTATAAAAGCGCTGAACCCCAGCGGTTCAGACACAGAGAGCAAAGATGGAATGGATTGCAGTTATTGTTCAATTGATATGGAGAATAAGATACTTTATTCCGCCTGTGCCAATAACCCGGTATGGATTATAGGCAGAGACGCCACGCATGGCGCCGCTGCCTGTAATGAATTACCCCCAGATAAAATGCCTGTAGGGATACAATATGGCGAACAAAAGCCCTTTACCCTTCAATCAACCAGGTTACATGAAGGCGATTGCGTTTACCTGTTTACGGATGGTTATGCCGACCAGTTCGGAGGGCCTAAAGGCAAGAAATTCAAGTATAAACAGCTTCAGCAATTGATAATGGACAATTGCCAATTAACAATGGCTGAACAAAAGAAAATACTTGATGAAACTATTGAAAAATGGAAAGGCGGGTTAGAACAGGTTGACGACATATTAATAATAGGGATAAGGGTATAAAACAACCTGGAATTGCGAATAAGGGAATTAGGCATCAAATACATAAAAATGATTAACTTTGTGTCGTAATTCTAAAGCGTATGGATACAACAAGCAGCACAATGGAGTATTTACCGATTATAATTACAGTTCTGGTAGCTGCAGGTTTTGTAGTGGTTGCCATGTCTGCTTCACATTTACTCGGCCCCAAGCGTTTTGGCAAATTAAAGCTCGAAGCCTTTGAATGCGGTATCGAATCGCAGGGAAACGCCCGTCTGCCGTTTTCAGTAAAATATTTTCTGGCCGCTATTTTATTTGTGCTTTTCGATGTGGAGGTAATATTCATGTACCCCTGGGCTGTTGATTTCAGGAAACTGGGAGGTTTGGGATTCATTGAAATGATATCGTATATGGCGGTGCTGCTTTTAGGTTTTGTTTACATACTGAAAAAAGGCGCGTTGAAGTGGGATACTGACTAACCAAATTTGTGACATTATGGACACACCGGTTAAAGATAATATAAATATAGTAGATGCTCCTCCGGGCATTGAAGGCCCCGGTTTTTTTGCCACCTCGCTTGACAAAGTGGTTGGACTGGGACGCAAAAATTCAATATGGCCTTTGCCTTTTGCCACCTCATGCTGCGGCATCGAGTTTATGGCTACCATGGCTGCCCATTACGACCTTGGCCGCTTCGGCGCCGAGCGCCTGAGCTTCTCGCCCCGCCAGGCCGATTTGCTTATGGTGATGGGTACGATTGCAAAAAAAATGGCTCCCATCCTGCGCCAGGTTTACCTGCAAATGGCCGAACCACGCTGGGTGCTTTGCATGGGCGCATGCGCTTCGAGCGGCGGAATATTTGATACTTACAGCGTATTGCAGGGTATTGACAGGGTGATACCTGTTGACGTATATATACCAGGCTGCCCTCCCCGCCCCGAACAGGTTATTGACGGCATTCTTAAAATACAGGAGCTTGTTCAGAACGAATCTATAAGAAGAAGGACAGGCCCGCAATATAAGGCACTGCTTGCCAAATATGGAATTGAATAAGCAGAAGAATAATGAATATCGAACAAGGAATATTGAATAACGAAGTGAATTGCCAACAGCCAATGGCTAATAGCTAACAGCCAACAGTATGGAAGATATTTTACCGGTTATTGAAAAGAGGTTGCGCGATACATTCGGCGATGATATTGTGTCGGCAGAAATGATGAGGGACTTTCCTGTTTTTACCGTAAAAAAAGACAGGATAATAGATGTGGTGAAATTTCTGTACGATGACCACGAAATGGAATTTACTTTCCTTACCGACCTTACCGGCATTCATTTCCCCGATAATAAAGGGCATGAACTGGGCGTAATTTACCACCTGCATAACATGCGCAAAAACTGGAGGATACGTCTGCGCATTTTCTTCGCCCTTAACGATGCAACGGTGCCAACCCTTACCACCGTTTTCTCGAGCGCCAACTGGATGGAAAGGGAAACCTACGATTTTTTCGGAATTACTTTCAAAGGGCACCCTAACCTGAAACGTATTTTGAATGTGGATGATTTGGGCGGATTCCCCTTATTAAAGGAATACCCGCTGGAGGACCCCACCCGCGAAGATAAAGACGATACAATGTTCGGACGATAAAAAATATTCAGCAGTATGACCGAGGTGAAACAAAAAGGAAGAGCGGTGCAACAGAATCCGCCTGAAAAAGCTGAAAAGCTGGAAGAAAAAGAATATTCCATTCTTAACCTTGGGCCCTCGCACCCTGCCACGCATGGCGTGTTCCAGAATATATTGAAAATGGACGGGGAAATTATTGTTGACTCGGAACCTACCATTGGCTATATACATCGCGCGTTTGAAAAACTTGCCGAAAGAAGGCCATATAACCAGATTACCACCATTACCGACCGCCTGAACTACTGCTCATCGCCCATTAATAACATGGGATGGCACATGACCGTGGAAAAGCTTATACAGGCTGAACTTCCGAAACGGGTGCAATACATGCGTGTTATTATTATGGAACTGTCGCGCATTGCCGACCACCTGGTATGCAACAGCGTTATAGGCGTTGACGCCGGGGCGCTTACCGGTTTTGTATATGTATTTGAATTGCGCGAACATATTTACGAAATATTTGAATCTATCTGCGGGGCAAGGCTGACTACCAACATAGGGCGCATAGGAGGCTTCGAGCGCGATTTCAGCGACGATACCTGGGCTAAGATTAAAAAGTTCATGCAGAATTTCCCCAAGGCGCTGAAAGAATTTGAAAAGCTTTTGGTGCGCAACCGCATATTTATGGACAGAACCATCGGCACCGGGGCCATCAGCGCCGACAGGGCATTAAACTATGGTTTTACAGGCCCTAACCTGCGCGCCGCGGGTGTTGATTACGATGTGCGCGTTATGAATCCCTATTCAGGTTACGAGGACTTTACTTTCGACATTCCCATCGGCACACAGGGCGATACATACGACCGCTTTATGGTGCGCGAACATGAAATATGGGAGAGCTACAGCATTATACAACAAGCCTTAGAGAAGATTGAAAAAATCGGGGGCAAGGAGTTCCATGCCAATGTGCCGGAGTTTTACCTTCCTCCCAAAGAAGAAGTTTACAATAATATGGAAGCCCTTATTTATCACTTTAAAATAGTGATGGGCGAAACCGATATTCCTAAGGCTGAGATTTACCATTCCGTTGAGGGCGCTAACGGTGAGCTGGGTTTTTACCTGGTGAGCGACGGAGGCAGGCAGCCCTACAGGCTGCATTTCCGCAGGCCTTGCTTTATATATTACCAGGCTTTTCCTGAAATGATTAGGGGCAATTTGCTTTCGGATGCTATTGTTACCATGAGCAGCCTGAATGTTATTGCCGGGGAACTTGATGCGTAAAATCAAATTTCTTATTTATGTTCTTTTATACTGATATAAAAGAACCAAAAGCACAATAAGACCTCACCCTTACCCTCTCCTCGCGCGAGGAGAGGGATGGAATAACCCCGTGGGGGTTTAATGTTAGTAGCCCCGGCTCTCAAGCCGGGGGTAAAATGTCCCGTCAAATTATCCCTCTCTATTGTAGAGAGGGTAGGTCGCTTCCCTTGAAATTAGAGTGATCCCGATAGCTATCATCGGGGGTGAGTAATTATCCTGCAATTTTAATGATCAATTTATTTGTTCTTTTATCTTGACATAAAAGAACCAAAAGCTCAAGACTTCTTATAAATGCAGACAAAACTACGTCCTGCTGCACTAAACTAAACGAACTCGCGTCCGCAGGATTGCGGAACCTCA
>JBKQUY010000005.1:0-3602 GCA_052325425.1 Bacteroidia bacterium
AATGGTTCTGTCATTTGAGGGGCAATCTATGGGCAAGTGCGAAGTGACAGTTGAAACAACCTTGAATAATTGGATTGGAGATTTGCACCAATTGGATGATATTCTGGTAATGGGTGTGAAAATATAAGTGAAAAATGAAAAGCGAAAAATTAAATACAAAGAAGGTCGTGAAAATGGTTTTATTCTTTTCACTATTATTTTTTCACTTTTCACTCGTTGCGCAACAACACGGCATTGATTCACTCAGAATGGTTTTAAAATCACAAAAAAATAATGATACCGGCAAAGTTAATACGTTGAACGCTATCAGTTTTAGCCTGAAAGATTCCTCCAAATATGATTCCGCACTTATTTATTCTACCCAGGCACAGGTAATAGCAGAAAAGCTCGGATATAAGAAAGGAGTAGCAAATGCGCTGAGAAATGCTGCAATTGTATATGACGAAGGCCAGAGTAACTATACTAAAGCTTTGGAATACTACAAGCAGTCATTTATGATGTACCAGGAAATCGGGGATAAGAAGGATGTTGCCCGTAATATAGGCGATATGGGAAGTGTTTACTGGACGCTGGGCAATTACCCGATAGCATTGGAATATCACCTGAAAGCATTATCTATTGACCAGGAAATAGGCTATAAATTGGGAATTGCTTCTGATTATACCAATATCAGTAATACCTACGGTGACCAAGGGAATAACGACAAGGGACTTGAATATGCTTTTAAAGCATTAGCTATTTTCCAGGATATAAAAGATAAAGATGGAATAGCTACAATATATTGTAATATAGGCACTATATATGATGTGATGCATGATTATACCAAGGCAATAGAATATTCATTCAAGGCCTTACCAATTTACAGGGATATGAGAAGCAAGGATGGCGTAGCTATAATTTTGGGAAACATAGGAAATGTTTATGATGAGATGGCTACTGTATTAAAATCCAAACATCCTGCAGCCTGGAGCGATTCGCTTTACAAAAAAGCATTGGAATATGGTATTAAGGCATTGGCTATTGAGCACCAGATTGGAGATAAAAGGCTTATTGCATATTCTTACAATTATTTGGCAAGCGCTTATCTTCATGAGAAAAATTATTCTATGCCCAAAAAATATTATGACTCAGCTTATACTCTTGCAAAAAAAATGGGAGATAAAGAGATTATCAGGGATACTTACCAGGGCAGAGCTGCTTTAGACAGCACAATGAATAACTTACCGGCAGAATTAAATGATTACAAAAAATATATCGTTTACCGCGACAGCCTTATTAACGAAGCGAATACCAAAAAATCGGTCCAAGCCGAGATGAATTACGAATTCCAGCAAAAGCAAGCGACACAGAAAGCCGAGCAGGATAAAAGAGATGCCATGGCTGAACAGGAAAGAAAAAAACAAGCTGTTATCCGTAACTCATTGCTGGCTGGATTTACATTAGTGCTTGCACTTGTATTTTTTATATTAAGGGGTTTCCGGCAAAAGCGAAAAGCATACGTCATTATTTCGCAGCAAAAAGAAGAGGTTGACAAAAGCAGGAAAAAAATCATGGACAGTATTAAGTATGCCCAGAAAATTCAGTATTCCATTTTACCTTCAGGAGAGGAAATTAAGCATTACCTCTCCGATTATTTTGTCTGCTTCCTTCCTAAAGATATTGTAAGCGGCGATTTTTACTGGTTCCATCATATTGAAGGACTCTCCTATCTCGCCGCGATTGACTGTACAGGCCATGGGGTTCCCGGTGCCTGCATGTCTATGCTTGCTCATTCCTTTTTAAACGAAATTGTGGTGGAGAAAAAAGTCAGCGAGCCGGCTGAAATACTGGCACACATGCACCAGCTTGTTTTCAGCACATTACACCAGCAGAAAGGCGATGAATATTCGCAGGATGGCATGGATATTTCACTTATTGTTATTGACCATGAACACAACAGAGCTACATTTTCAGGAGCTAAAAACAATGCATTATTGGTTGACGGACAAAATATAAGGGTATTAAAGGCTACGCCGAAATCTATGGGGGGTGTTTCCATGACAGGTGATATTGAGCCCGCCAGGCAGTTTAAATCAGAAACTGTTGAATTAAATAAGGGTAACTTATTGGTTATGGCTACCGATGGAATGGTTGACCAGTTAAATGCCAATGATGAGAAGTTTGGTAAAACAAGGTTCAATGAAATGGTCAAGTCGCTTTATACTATACCGATGGAAAAAGGAGAAACTGTTATTGAAACCGCCATACATAAATGGAAAAGCACACTGCCGCAGCAGGATGATATATTGGTAATGGGAATGAAAGTATAAAATGAAAAACTAAAAATGAACCGTGAAAAAGCAGAAATGGAAATCAAATATCAAAAATGCAATTATTATCAAGAAGGTAATATTGTGTTTTTCGCTTTTTATTTTTCACTTCTCGTTTTTCATTCCGCAATATTGCAGAGCCCAAAACCATTTTATTGATTCACTTCATAATGTTTTAAGGACAGAAAAAGATGATAGCAATAAAGTAAATACACTGAATGTATTAAGTGAACAGCTATGGAGAACAGGAAATTATGATACTTCCCTGGCTTATGCAATAAATGCCCGGTCCCTTGCAGAAAAGGATGGGTTAAAAAAAGGCATAGCAACTGCGTTCAGAAACATAGGGATAATTTATGAATTTCAGGGTAATTATCAAAAAGCAATGGAGTGCCACCTTGAAGCCCTGGAAATAAATCAGCAGATTGGAAATAAAAGTGGTATAACCCGCAACCTGGGCAGCATTGGAAATGTTTATGAAGATGAGGGTAATTACCCTAAAGCATTGGAATACTATTTTAAGGCGCTTACAATTGCACAGGAAATAGGCGAGAAAAACAGGATTGCTGCTAATCTTGGCAACATTGGTATTGCATACCATTTCCAGAATAACTTGCCAAAAGCGTTGGAATATTATCAAAAAGCATTAGAAATTGATGAAGATATAGGGGAGAAAAATGGTGTAGCAAATAACCTGGGTAACATTGCAAATATCTATGCTTCACAGCTTAATTATCCGAAAGCACTGGAATTTTATAATAAGGCACTGGCAATGGATGAGGAAATCGGGGAGAAAAACGGTGAAGCAAATAACCTGGGCAACCTCGGGCTTATATATTCAGACCAGGGCAATTATTTCAAAGCGCTTGAATATGACTTCAGGTCGCTAGCCTTGCATAGGCTAAATGAAGATATCAGTGGCATAGCGACCAATCTTGGCAATATTGCAAATATTTATACTATACAGAAAAACTACAAACTGGCCAAGATATTCCTTGATTCTGCCCTCATCCTCTCAAAAAGTATAGGTGAGAAAGAAGTAATAAAGGGTGTATATCAATATATGACTGAACTTGACAGCGCCACGAATAATATACCGGCAGAGCTTAACGATTACAAAAAATATATTGCTTACCGTGACAGTCTTGTCAACGAGGCCAACACCCAAAAAACGGTTCAGGCTGAAATGAATTACGAATTCCAGCAAAAACAGGCGGCTCAGAAAGCTGAGCAGGATAAAAAAGATGCTGTGGCTGAACAGCAACGTAAAAAGCAGGCTGTAATCCGTAATTC
>JBKQUY010000006.1:0-5146 GCA_052325425.1 Bacteroidia bacterium
TAGAACTGCTAAAAAAATTAGCAAAAAATTAGAAAATGGCACACATTTTCTGGGAACCGTGTGCCAAAGTGTGCCATTCTTCAGGAAAAATGCTAAAAAATTTATCAGAAAATTGGAGGAATTACACACGAAACATCGAACCGTGTGTAAAAGTGTGTGATTTCTAATTATTAATTCCTAATTGCTAATTAAAGTGGGGGGGGGGGTATAAAATGGCCAAAACAATGCCAAAAGATGCCAAATAGTGCCAAAAGATGCCAAATAGTGCCAAAAGATGCCAAAAACTGCCAAACAGTGCCAATTTTCGAGTGAAGAATTAAGAGTTAAGAACTAAGAATGAAAAACCACTTTAACATGTATTTAAACTCAGCAGAACCCCGATAAAAGAGGTCGGGACATTTGAGGACAAATGTTAAAAATTTGATGATTTGATAATATGATAATTTGATGATGAAAAAACCTTTGCGGCCCCCGATAAAAGAGGTCGGGATTGTGCTAATTTTAGGGGAAGCAACATTGCGTAAATCTTTGCGCACTTTGCGGTGAAATGAAATTAAACTACTGATAATCAATGATCCGAAGTTTAAATAATCCCCCCTCATTTTCCGCAGTTTTCCGCAGAATTCCGCAGTTTTTTTCATAAGAATAAAAAGTAAGCTAATAAATTGACAATTTACAAACCCTAACCCATAATCAATAAGCTCTAATAATGCTAATTTGGTTAATAAAAAGTGTTAAACAAACTATTCAGGTACAATGTTTTTACAGAGATTTGCTACATATAAACAAAATGGAATGCTGATGACGCAGATGGTTAAGATGAACACAGATAATGCCTTTATGTCTTTTTTTATCATAAAAAATCAGCGTTATCTGCGTTCTATTCCGTTTTTTTTCTTAACAATGGCATCTATCCGGGCTATGTCGCAGGTTACTGCTCCCGCTGACCCTTCTATTGCAAAAATTGAATCGTTTACCGGTTCGAGCGAATTGTATGATAATCAACTTTCATGGGTAACAGATACGGAAAAAAATTGCAGCTATATTTCCCTCCAGCGTTCATGCGATTATGTGGAGTGGGAGGAAGCCGTGAAACTGAAAGCAGATGGCAATTCAACCCAGCAATTGATATATTCATACAAAGATGAATCGCCTTATAATGGCTTTACCTATTACCGGCTTAAAGAAGTTGCTGATGATGGCAGCTTTACTTATTCACCAAGCATAGTGGTGGAAAGCAAGATGCAGATTGCCGTGGAAATATATCCTAACCCGGCCGATGGAGTAGTAAAGATTACTGTAATGGGAAAAGAGAATGAATCATCGAATGTATATATAAAAGATATGATGGGCAGGGTGCTTTTTTACGCCGATGTGGTTAATAATTCTTCGGTAGAGCTCGATATTGCAGAGTACCCCGAAGGCATTTACGCGGTTGATGTTGAATCGAGGAGCGGCTCTACGGTACAGAGGCTTATTAAAAGGTAAAACTTGAATTAGGAATTACGAATTACGAACTGCGGAAACTTTATGAACTTTACAAACTTTATGAACTTTATGAACTCCCTTTCCCGATATTCGATATTCTGTATTTTTGCCGGTATTATGAGTTGCGGCAATGCTACTCCCGGTAATAAACAATCTCAACAAACTAACACGACTATGACAACTTTACCAGCCGATACAAGCAAGCACTACGATACAGCCATTTTTGCAGGAGGCTGTTTTTGGGGGGTGCAATATTATTTTGAAAAAGCTAAAGGTGTTATAAATACCGAAGTGGGTTATATTGGAGGCCATATAGATAATCCGACATACCAGCAAGTGTGCTCGCATACTACCGGCCATTACGAAGCAATTCGGGTAACCTACGACCCTAAAGTTACAACGTACGAAGATATGGTAAAGCTGTTTTTTAATATTCATGACCCTACGCAGACAGACGGGCAAGGGCCTGACATAGGCGAACAATATATGTCGGTAATATTTTATATGAATGACAGCCAGAAGCAGGTTGCGGGCAAGGTTATGGATGTGCTCAGGGGCAAGGGCTATAAATTGGCAACAACGTTAAAAAAGGCTACTACCTTTTGGATTGCTGAAGGTTATCACCAGCACCACTACGACCATGAAGGAACAACACCCTATTGCCATCATTTCCAGGATAAGTTTAAATGAAATTAGTAATTAATAATTAGCAATTAGGAATTGCGAAGCAATCATGAGTACCGATAAAAAACAAATAATGACACGAATAATTAGTAATCAAAATGTCATGTTGAGTTTGTCGAAACACATTCCTTATTAATTAAATGATAAAACTTCCCTCGGTTCAATCCCTTGTAAGCCAATTGCTTGCAACTATTAAGCGGTTTCCGCTTGCTGTATTTTGTGCCCTTGTTGGCACTGCCATGCTTATTCACCTTACCCGGCACGACTGGTATGGTTATTATAATAATTCAAATAGCATGCTTGTTTGGGCTAAAATAGCCATGTGTTCTGAATTGGGGCTTTGTATGTTTATTGCAACAGCGCTTTTTTCAGAGGCAAAGGGGTATTCAATTATATACAGGTTGCTGATTAACCTGGCAGCATTTGGCCTGGTAATAGCTTATTACTTCTCCATACGGCACAATGAGCATTTTGAAGTGGAGGGATTTACGCGTTTTTCACTTTATAGCATTGCTGTACACTTGTTAGTCGCATTTGCACCATTTACAGGCAAGGGGCAAATAAATGGGTTCTGGCAATTCAACCGGACACTTTATTTACGTTTCCTGATGTCGTTTCTTTATACCATTGTGCTTTACGGAGGCATTTGCATTGCCATGGCCCTGCTCGATGGGCTATTGCATGTTACCATTCACAGTCATTACTATGCGTATGCCTGGTTCTGCATGATAGGTATTTTCAATACCGTTTTCTTTTTAGCCGGAGTGCCTCGCAATATAAAAGAACTCGATGCCGATACATCTTATTTAAAAGGCCTGAAGGCTTTTACCCAGTTTGTTTTGTTGCCACTGGTAACCATGTACCTGCTTATACTTTATATGTACATTCTGCGGATATTGCTAATAGGAAGCTTGCCCAAAGGGTATGTTGCCTACCTCGTTATAAGTTTTTCGGGTATGGGCATATTCTCCCTTTTGCTCATTTATCCTATCAGAGACCTGGATGATAATAAATGGATAAAGTTATTCTCGAAATGGTTTTACTGGGCGCTCTATCCTTTGATAATATTGCTTGCTTTCTCAATTTATCACCGTGTAAGCGAGTATGGTATAACTACTGACAGGTACTTTATCGTTGTTCTGGCTATATGGCTGGCATGCATAGCGGCTTATTTCCTGTTCAGCAGAAAAGAGAATATTAAGATAATACCCGTTTCGCTTTGTATTATTGCCGTGTTCTCTTCCTTCGGGCCGTGGGGCGCATTCAGTGTTTCGGCAGGCAGCCAGATGCACCAGTTGGAGAAACTGCTGGTTTCAAATAAAGTTTTGGTTAACGGTAAAATAAACAGCAATGCGGCGGCAAATGTTCAGGACAGCGTAAGGCGCAGGGCAGAATCTATTGTGGAATACCTTGTTAAGACAGATGAGGTTGGTAAAATTCAACCCTGGGTTAAGCAAAACCTCGATTCGCTGCACGATTCCAATGCTTATAGCCGGTACAGCTATTCGTATGCCGAATCGCAAGCTATTATGGGCTTTATGGGTTTCTCTGGGTATGATAATACGTATGTCGCTTACGACAATAATTCATATAAGCACCTGACTTTTAACCGGGAGGTGAAAAGCGGCCTGGCAGGCAATACAACCGATATAAAAGGATTCGATTACTTTTCTCAATTTACCAATTATTACCCGTCTACAAGATATAGTAACGGGGACACTACCAATTCTGATAATTATTTTATTGCCGGTGCAGATACCTTTAAGTTAGTGCCTTATAAAGCACAGGCAAAATTTGGTATTGTGATAGAGAGCAAAACGGTAGCCGTACTTGACTTGCAGGAATTTTTAAAGCCATTGCAAACCAAGTACAACCTGTATGATAATGGCTATATGCAGATACCCGAAAATGAACTTACCATGTATCTGCAAGCAGATAAATATGAGTTTAAGGTAATTCTTATAAGTGTTACAGCCGCTGTAAAAGATGGTAAGTATAACATTACTGAATTAGGAGCAGATATATTGACAAAAGTGAAAGAATAGAATCAGTAAAACCACTCAAATCATATTCAAATATCATTTTTTTGTCTATATTTGAGTAACATTAATCCACCACCTATGGCAAAAAAAATACTACTTACTATTTTCTTACCAACTCTGTTTTTAACTGCTTCGGCGCAGGTTAATGTCTATCATCCCTTTCCTGATTCGAATGCATATTGGAAAGAAAATTCAGGTAGTTCTGCTATTCCTCCGGGTTATTGTGACTGTTATGGATATAAATTGTCAGGAGATACAGTTATAAATGGTATAGTTTATCATAAACTTTACAGTGTTGGTGGAATTTATTCCAGTAACGCTAGTTTATGTGGTGTTGAAGGTACTGTGTCTCACTATAGCAATTTTTATGGTGCACTAAGAGAGGATTCTGCGAAGCATATTTATTTATGCTGCACAACAGGATTAGGAGCTAAAGATTCTTTGCTTTATGATTTTAATCTGAAAGTGGGAGATACTCTTAAACAATATAATAGTAATGCCACGATAAATTATGTGAGTTCGATTGATTCAATATTGATTGATGGGAATTATAGGAAGCAATTTATTATTGGAGGGGGATATAATTCAATTATAGAAGGAATAGGTAGTATGCAAGGTTTAGTTGAGCCTATGGGTCCCGTTTTGAGTATTCATGTAATTTGGATTGTTTCAGACAGAATGGGAACATAATATTATATCTTGGATCAGGACCATGTAATGACAGTTGCACTGTTTATGGACCTGAAGCTCCCGCTAGTATTAATAAAGTTAATAACCATACAATTGTATTTACCATTTACCCTAACCCCGCAAGCAAACTAATTAGTCAAACCTCAAAAACTAGTACAATCCTTTATTTTGGGGTGTTTTCAACTAAAAAAAGTCAATAAAAATCTGCAAGAAACAGCGTAAAGAAGGCGAAAAACTTGCAG
>JBKQUY010000007.1:0-19150 GCA_052325425.1 Bacteroidia bacterium
AAGAACCTATACTTTTCCAGATAGTTTCTTTGAAGAGTTAAGTCTTGCGTGTTTATTCTCATGGCATCAAATTTATCTTTACAATAAATCTGTTACCAAATTATCTAACCTTTACAGCAATGACGGAACGCCTCACAAATTGCAACTGCGAATCCCGCAATTTTCTGCGGGATGTGGCAGTCCCTGTTTTAATACCCAAAGGGTTACTTTATTATGTTGAAAACACTGAGATTGCCACGCCTGACCAAAGCGTCATGGCTCGCAAATGACGGTAACGACCGCAGTTAAAGAAAAATATTATGCAGAACTCATCCCTGTAATTAAAATACCCCCACATACTGCGGTGAGGGAGCGAGGTTACTGAGACCACCACCAATTTTTTTGAGATAAAATCAGCAATCCGGATGACATAAATAAATAACATTATTTGTCTCATTTTTTCAATTATTTTCGGTGGATTTTAAAAATGCCAAATAGAGAAAAAAATATAGTAAAACCCTTATGAAAAACAATTTTTTATTTGCCGGAATTTTTTCTGTACTGATACTGACAGGTATTTCAGCATGTAAAGAAAAAGAAGAATCTATCCTGCCTGAAGAAGAAGTAATTAAGGATAGCGCCAAAGCCGCTACCGTTACCAATCTCACTCTGATTATGAACAATATTCCTTCGCCTGCCGAAATGTCGAAGGAGTTGGCCAAAGAGGGCATCCCGGTTAATAAGGGAATACTTACATCTCCTGATAAAGCCGGCAGTTGCTCCGGGTTATTCCAGCAGGCCGCAGGCATGGGTATCCTGGGAGCCGATATGGGTTATGTTGCATCCTACAATCAATTGTCAGATGCCGCCACCTATTTAAGAGAGGTGGGCAAACTTGCCTCAGCCCTTGGTATTCCCTCAGCATACGACCAAAAGCTTATGGACCAGTTCAGGAATGCCGTTACCAATAAAGATTCAGTGAATGTGGTTATACAGACTGCCTTCGACAGGGCGCAAAAAGAGTTATACTCCAACAAGCGGGCCTCGGCAAGTACACTGATATTCGCGGGCGGATGGGTGGAAGGCCTCTATATTGCCACCAACCTGGTTAACGATGAAAAGAACGATAAAAACGCAGGTATATATACTAAAATATGGAGCCATGTTTATGCTTTCAGCTATTTGAAAAAAGGATTGACAGATTACCAGAGCAATGCGGACTGCTCTAAAATGCTGAACATGCTTAAACCTCTGTTTGACGAGGCTTCAAAACTTGAAGATGCACAGCTTTCCTTAAACGATATTCACAACCTTAAGCAGTTAGTTGCCGATATCAGAGGCAAGCTGATATAGCAGCTATTCTCTAGCATTCCTGCGCCTATCAAGAGCATGAATCGTTAATTAAAGTTTATTATTGTATAAACAGGCATTTATAATTATACTGTTTTTTGACTATCTTTGTAATTACTTACCTTAATGCGATATAATGAAATGCGATATAATGAAATTTCGCTTCCATTTTATTTTCAATAAATTCCTTTATCGCTTTAATTTTAGGGTCTTTCTCATAGCTTTTATCGCCTACAACTATAACTAAAACTACAGGACTAATATTTTTGTAATTCTTAGTATAGTAATATATCTGCCCAAATAAGCGCTGGATTTCTGAGTTCCCAATACCTTCAGAGATTAATCGCTTTGCAAGTTTTATTTCTATACCAGCCTTTCCATCTTCATAATCTATATCTATTACAAATTTCAAAAAACCTTTCTGTTTTTCAATTACAACTTTTAATCCCTTATTCTTTAAATGATCAAATATAATCTTGGAAATTGTTTTCTCTCTCTTTCCTTCAGCAGCCTCTTTAGAAATAGATAAATCTTTTAGATTATCAATAATGTCTCCTATATAAGTAAACCCACTACTAATAAACATCATATTCATTTTTGTGATTTAAGGTACTAATATAAGGATTTTCTTAATCCAATTGAAAGCGAATGGCGATTCTATAAAATTCTGATTGATTAAATACCAGGCAGTATTTTATATGTGGAATTACTCTATCAAAAAAAATTAAACTTTTTGTGCATTTATTTTAAATAAAATGTTTATCTTTGTGGAGCCATTCAACAATAATAAACATTTGGCGACATCCCACAGTATTGCGGGACTTTAGTTCTTTGAAATATGAAACCTGCTTTGCGCCCCCGATGAAAGGAGGTCGGGATTGCGCTAATTTTAGGGGAAGCAATTTGCGTAAACCTTTGCGTTCTTTGCGGTGAAAATTTCAATACATCTGCTTATTTAACCGCAAAGGGCGCCAAGAAAAATACAACGCAAAGGACGCGGAGAATAAAAAAATAACAAATGGGCAACCCCGAAAAAGAGGTCGGGATTGCGCTAATTTTAAGGAAGCAACTTTGGGAGAAATACTATGGGAAATGCTAAAGAATTTATCAAAAACAAAAAAAATGGCATCCCGCAGATATTGCGGGACCAAAGTGTGCCATTTCTTGTGAAAATAAGAACACAAGAGTCGGTATACAAATGGCAAAAAGCGTATACCGGCTATTTATATAAATAATGCAGATAAAAGTGCGCATTTTTTAATTTGGAATGAAAGAACTTGAATCTGTGAAATCTGTGGTGAAATGAAATTGGCGGTAAAAAGGGTTATTTTAGTTAATTGCAAATTTGAAAAAATGCTTGTATTGCAATTGCAGCGGTGGTTTAAAGGGAAAGAGAAGGGAATAACCTTACGTTTTTTCTCGCCAGCCACCGCCACGCACCGCCATTTTTTTAATTACGAATTAAAAATTACGAATGAAATACCTTAGCGACTTTGCGAGAAACAATTAAACATAGAATGGAAACCTTTGCGAACCTCCGCGTGTTTTTTACTCTGCGAGAAAGTTTTAATTGAAGCACTTCGACAAGCTCAGTGTGACATTAGGGGGTGGTCAAAAATGATAAAAAATTCAGGGTCTCAGTAATGGAAATCAACAAGTTAAGGATGAACACCGGGTGGACAATTGCTACCCCCCAAATTAAGCGAAAAATGAAAAGCTTAGCGTCTTTGTGTCTCTGCGGTAAAAATGGAATTAATTCAAAATACCATTTAATAAGTATTCCCTTTTTCAGGGAGGATGTTAAATTTGCCCGTTTATATTGGAATATGCCAAAGGAAATCTATACGCTCGATAAGTTAATGCCCGGTGAATGGGGTATAGTGGTATCGTTTAATGACGAGGAAAACGGCCTGAAACTGATGGAGATGGGCTGCACACCCGGCCAGAAGATAAAGATGGACAGCATAGCCCCTTTAGGCGACCCTGTTGCGGTAATTGTATCGGGCTATAAGCTGAGTATGCGTAAGGATGAAGCAGCTACCATTAATGTAGAATGTGATAAATAACAGATATGAGATTGAAAGAAAATACGGCAGGGCGCTCCGTCATTGCGAGGCACGAAGCAATCTCTATAACCCGGTGTATTATTTTGCAAAATCACGCAGCACAAGCATAAATAGTATATGTTCAAAAAGATTAAGCTTAAAATAGGTAAGGAAAACGCTCAACGCTCTATGAAGGTGGCTGTTATCGGGAATCCCAACAGCGGCAAATCAACCTTGTTCAACGCGCTTACCGGGCTTAACCAGCAAACGGGCAATTATCCCGGTGTTACGGTAGAGAAGCATAGCGGCGATGCCATAATACAAAATGAAAAGACAGGTGAATCTATCTATATTACCTACCTCGATTTGCCCGGCACCTACAGCATTTATCCCAAAACCCTCGACGAAGAAGTTTGCTTTAACGTAATATGCGATGATACCGGCCCCGACCGTCCTGATGCAGCCATAATAGTGGCCGATGCATCAAGCCTGAGAAGGAGCCTGTTCCTGGCCACACAGATAATTGACCTGCGCATTCCCTGCATTTTTGTGATGAACATGATAGACATAGCCCGTGTAAGGAGTGTCTATATTGATTCGGAGGAACTGTCGAAATTCATTGGCATCCCTGTGGTGGAAGCCAATGCCCGCAAAAAACATGGGGTTGATAAAATAGAGGAACTCCTTGCCCAGGGCCTTAAGCCGCCTCAAAAAGATTTTATAGACATAAGGCAGTATGTGCCTAAAATGGTGATGGAAAGCGCCGAGAAGATGTTCCCCCGCAAAAGCCCTTACGGGGTTTACCAGACTATTAACAACGAGGCGGGCATAGAGCATTATGAAATTCCCGCCGACCAGAAGTCCGAGATTAAACGCCTGATTAAAGCGAGCGGTTTCGATAAGCACCGGATACAGTCGGGTGAGACAATTGCCCGCTACAAAGCTATAAACAATGTTGTTAAGGAGTGCGTCAGGATAGATGAGGAAGAGAAGCGCAAATCCTTATCGGCAAGGATTGACAGCGTATTGACACATAAATTCTGGGGATACCTTATTTTCTTAGGCGTATTGTTCATCATATTCCAGAGCATTTTCCTCATAGCCAAATACCCCATGGATGGGATAGAGTTTTTATTTGTGAAATTATCGGAAATAGGCAGGGATGTATTGCCTAAGGGAGAGGTCTCGGCCTTGCTCATAAACGGAATACTGGCCGGGCTGAGCGGGGTAGTGGTCTTTGTTCCGCAGATAGCTTTACTTTTTGCATTTATAGCCATATTGGAAGATTTCGGCTATATGGCCCGTGTGAGCTTTATTATGGATAGGCTTATGCGTCCCCTTGGGCTTAACGGGCGTTCCATAATACCCCTTATGAGCGGGATGGCTTGCGCAGTGCCTGCCATTATGGGTGCCCGCACCATATCGAACTGGAAAGAACGCCTTATTACCATTATGGTTACGCCGCTAATGAGCTGCTCGGCCCGCCTGCCTGTTTATACCCTGCTTATAGCCCTGGTGATACCCTCTACGCACAACTATGGTTTTTTCAATATGCAGGGACTCGTGCTTATGGGCCTTTATTTGATTGGCTTTTTAGCCGCCATATCGGCAGCGTTAGTAATGAAAACCATAATCAGGTCCCGCGAAAAGAGCCATTTTATAATGGAACTTCCTTTATACCACGTGCCAAAGCTCTCAACCATTTTATTGACTATTTATCAAAAGGCGCGGATATTCCTCTTTGACGCGGGCAAGGTAATAATTGCTATTTCTGTAATCTTGTGGGTTATGGCGTCGCACGCGCCTCCGGGCAAATTCGGCGCCATTGAAAGCGCTTACCGGAATGCCGATTCGGTTAAAAAGTACACTCCGCGCCAGTTGCAGAATATGATAACATCTGAGAAGCTGAAAGCATCATATGCAGGTAAAGCCGGTAAACTGATAGAGCCTGTAATCAAGCCTCTTGGTTTCGACTGGAAAATAGGGATATCGCTTATTACTTCGTTTGCAGCCCGTGAAGCCTTTGTGGGTACTATGGCTACACTATACAGCGCCGACAGCGAAGACAACACACAAAGCATACGCGAAAAAATGGCCGCAGCCACCAACCGCGATGGAACCAAGGAATATACAATGGCAGTGGGCTTTTCGCTTATGTTGTTCTATGCTTTCGCCATGCAGTGCATGAGCACACTGGCCGTTGTCTACCGTGAAACCAAAAGCATTAAATGGCCCATCATACAGTTCGCCTATATGGGCTGCATGGCATACATAGCCAGCCTTATCATTTTTAATCTCTTAAAATAAATTGATGCGGATATTAAAAATGCATCGTTTTTTCAGTCATTTTGCCATTGGTATATAGCGCTACACTGACCACGTTCCCATGCATATCGTAAGTCTTTTCCACTCCGTTCTTTTTGCCGTCGGTATATTCAGCTTCCCTGAGCAAATCGCCGCTCTCGAAGTATTCTTTAACCACTCCGTTAAGCTTGCCATTCCTACAGGGATACTCGCCCATAACCCTGCCGTTTTCATAATAGGTCATTTCAACGCCGCTCTTTTTCCCGTTTCTGAAATGAACATATTGCTTCAAAGCCCCGCTCTCATAGCTCTCCTTTGCTGTGCCGCTCATCTTGTTTACCGCATAAGGAATCTGCCATTCCACTTTGCCGCTTTCATAGTATCCTACCTGCATTCCGTTTCTCATATCTTTAATATAAGGCGTTTCCCATGATAAATTACCATTTTCAAAGTATTCCTTCTGCATACCGGTTTTTCTGCCGTCGAGATAGGTGAACTCCCATTTCAGCTTGCCGCTGGAATAATAGCCTTTCTCGGTTCCGTTCTTTTTCGTATTGATTAAAATAGCTCCGCCTTCCACTTGGCCATCATTCAAACTGATTGCATTGTCATCAGCAGGGTTTTCAATGTCCGGAGTTCTACTGTCGGCAAGCCTAACCAGCAAGCCGAGTACAGTATCATCCGCAAAAGGTATCTCAATGTTGTATTTTGCACCGTCGTAGTAATACCTGAGCAAGCCAATCCTTCCGGCATCGGTGCAGGGTATTTCGTTCAATGCATTCCGGCAAGGGCGGTATTCCTTGGGTTCAGAGTTGTGGAAAGCAAGCATAATAGTGCTGCTGCAAACTATAAGCAGGGCCGCAATCAGTTTGGTGATATTCATAAGTTGAGAGTTTGGTATAGTCTATTTGCAAACCCAAATTAGGGTAAAACGCAACCTGTCAGATGCTTAAGCTCAATGGTTTATTAATAGCAGTATGTTAATAACAGGCCGTATTGCTTGCAAAACCAACCGGTCAGAAAACAAGAAAGCCCCGCAATATGCAGGGCTTTCAATAGTTCCCGATTGCTGGTATTATCCCAGGTAAACTTTAAGCAGTTTGCTGCGTGAATTATGGCGCAGCCTGCGTATTCCTTTCTCCTTAATCTGCCTTACGCGTTCACGGGTAAGGTCAAATTTGGTAGCTATTTCTTCTAAAGTCAATGGATGAGGTGCATCAATGCCGAAAAACAACTTGATGACTTCTTTTTCCCTGTCGCTAAGGGTGGAGAGGGAGCGTTCTATTTCGAGTTTAAGTGATTCTTTAATAAGTACGCTGTCGGCCCTTGGTGAATCATGGTTAATAAGCACGTCAAGCAGTCCTCCGTTATCGGCATCATTGCCAAAAGGGGCGTCAACAGAAACATGCTTTCCGGTTAAACGCATGGTGTCTTTTACTCTTTCAACAGGAAGTTCCAATGCATCTGATAATTCCTCAGGCAATGGTTCCCTTTCAAGTTGTTGTTCAAGCCTTGAAGATGTTTTATGCAGCTTGCTCAATGAACCAACCTGGTTAAGCGGAATGCGAACCATACGAGATTGCTCCGCGGTTGCCTGTATAATACATTGGCGGATCCACCATACTGCATACGATATAAATTTAAACCCTCGGCTATGGTCAAAGCGGCGGGCAGCTTTAATAAGTCCCAGGTTACCTTCGTTAATAAGGTCGGGCAGGCTTAGTCCCTGGTTCTGATATTGTTTGGCTACAGATACCACAAACCTGAGGTTGGCGCGGGTAAGCTTCTCTAAAGCCTTTTCATCGCCCTCCTGTATCCTTTTAGATAAAATAACTTCTTCTTCGGCGGTGATAAGTTCCTCCCTGCCTATTTCCTGAAGATATTTGTCGAGTGATGCGCTGTCGCGGTTGGTAATGGATTTGGTTATCTTAAGCTGTCTCATTTATGCCGTTTAATTGGTTTAAGGGAAATATCGCTTTTAGAAATTAGTTTTGCAAAGGTAAACCTAAATTATTGAATTATGAAATAATATTTAATAAAAAATTAAGAAGCTTGTAAATATTCCTTAATAATCCTGTATGTCAATAAGTTTGCTTTTATTTTATCAATGTAACTCTGCCCACATACCTGTGCGCATTGTGAAACACATCCGTAATCTCAATTAAATAAACATAAGTGTCTTCCTGGCATATATCTGCAGAAGTATTGTTCACTCTGCCATTCCAGGGCTGATTTATATCGGTGCAATGATACAGCAGCATTCCCCAACGGTCAAATATCCACATTTCATAGGAGAGCAATTCGGTTCCGACGCCGGAAAATGTCTGATTTAGCCCGCCATTATTAGGTGTGAAGGCATTTGGCACATAAAAGGTCCATTCGGGTTGTATTATTACCGGCTCTTTAATACTGTCAAAACAATTATATTTATTTGAAATAATAAGATCTACAAGGAATGTGCCGGTATCCTTATATGTATGTACCGTATTCTGACTAAGGCTGATTGAATCTAAATTATCGCCAAAGGTCCAGTACCATGAAACGGGGTTGCCCAATGACTCGTCATAGAAATATATTACAGGGTCAACAATGGTAGTGGGGTTTGGGGTTGCCAGGAAATTAGCTGTAGGAACCGGATAGGTGATAATATAGTTTTGCTTCGTCCCTGTTGTAGTGCAGGTCTTATTGGAAGTAACCGTCAGAGTTACCGAGAATGTGTCAACTTTCGTATAGCAATGGGTCGGGTTTTCCTCGGTTGAAGTCGTACTGTCTCCAAAATTCCACAGCCATGAAACATTAGTATCGGGGGCGGCAATTTTGCTGCTATCTGTAAATTTTACACACAAGGAAACACATCCTGAGTCTGGTGAACCGAAGTTAACAACCGGGTTAGGATTTACGGTAATGGTGTTCTTTGTAGAATCAACGCATCCGTTATTAGAAGTAACGACAAGGCCAACATTATACGTTCCAGCGGCAGGATATGTATGCGAAGGAGCAGAAACTGCGGAAGAATCTCCGTCGCCAAATGTCCATTTCCACGTTTGAATAGTATTGCCATTGCCAATAGTTGAGTTATCAGTAAATACCGTTGCATTGCCCTGGCATGGAGTGGTTGCAACAAATGCCGGTTGGGGTAACGGATTTACAATTACAGGCAATGTAATAGTTGAATCACATCCCATATTTGAAATAACAGTAAGCGTTACATTATATGTCCCGGCTTTGGCATAAGGATGCGTTGGGTTTTGCAGGGCTGAGGTTGCACCATCTCCGAATTGCCATAACCAGGTAGAAATAGCGCCGCCTCCGCCAATGGTAGATGTATCGGTAAACATTGTAGTATTTCCCAAACAAACAGTATCTGCAATAAATTTAGCGACAGGCATAGGATTCACTATTACTGTATTTGTTGATGAGTCAATGCATCCGCTTCCTGATGATACGGTTAATGTAGCAGTATAAGTACCGGGCAGGGCATAGGTATGCACTGAATCGATAAGTGCGCCGGTTTTACCGTCTCCATAACTCCAGGTGCCGGATGAAATTACGCCGATACTTACTGTAGATTTATTATAAAATATGGTCGGGTGGCCCTGGCAAACGGTCGAGGTGTTAAATCCTGCAACAGGTACTGCGCTTACAATCACAGGAATAGTTATGGTACTTTGGCAATTAGAGTTAGAAGTAACAGTTAAAATAACATTATATGTACCGGCTGCGCTAAAGGCATGCGTAGGATTTTCGACATTGGAAGTATTATTCGCTCCTGAAATAGGGTCTCCAAAATTCCAGCTCCATGTGGTTATACTGCTTCCTGCCGCAATGGTCGAATTATCAGTAAATGTAGTTGTTTCACCAAAACATGCAGGGGTATATGTAAATGTAGCATTGGGAAGCGGGTTTACTGTAACAGTTACCTGGGTTGAATCGGTACAGTTGGTTCCGTCAACAAGAGTTACAGTAAATGTTCCGGCACTGGCATACGTATGCGATGGGTTTTCAATGCTTGATACATTATGTGCCCCTGAGGATGGCTCACCAAAATTCCAGTTCCATACCGTTGTTCCCGTAGATGTATTGGTAAACACCGTGGGATTATTGAGGCATTCTGTTGTAGCGGTAAAACCGGCAACCGGTGGGCTAATGACGACGACAGGGAAAGATGTATCTCCTCCGCATCCGTTGTTCAGGGCGCTAAGTGTCGCGGTATAAGTGCCTACGCCCGGGTAGGTATGGGTGGGATTGCTTACGCCAGTAATGGTATCATTGGTTCCCGAACCTGCATCGCCAAAATTCCAGCTATATACATTGCCGGCGCCACCGCCCGTAGTTAAATTGGTAAACTGTGTGGGAGCGCCCGCGCATACTGAATCTGATACAAAATCAGCTACTGGCGGAACGCCGATACTGCTGGCAATTATAGTATCAAGAGTATCAGCACAGGTGGCTCCAATAACGCTTTGAACAATCACTGTGTATTTTCCTGCGCATCCAACGGTTATGGTTTGTGTATTGGCAGCGCCTATAATACACGGCCCTACCCACTGGTAAGAAGCGCCGCCGGCCGGGCCGGTAAGTGTAATTGGCTTTCCGCAAACGGCAGGGGCTGATGTGATAATATTCAGCGGTGAACAAACCGCGTCAAAATAGGCATATCCAAAGTGCCCTCCGGGTTCGCAGTCAGAGGTTTCAACCACAATACTTACACATTGGCCAATATATTTTTGCAAAGGAACAAATACCCCTGTCCATGGTTTATAATATGTTTTTGCCCCATTATAAGTAGTACTGTCAAAGAGGTTTGTTTCATACCCGGATGTTACAGCGTAGTTTCCGCAAAAGGGTATGGTATCGCCATTTTGGTCATACATAGTAACATTAAAGAATGGCTGTTGTGTCCTGGTATGCCCGGGATTTTGCAATATCACAGAATAATAGTACGTGAAATTACATACAGCAGGTGTAACAAGCCATGTGTTTTCAATTTCTGCCATCTGCGAACCGGGAACAGTGGAATCGCCTAACCTGCATGAATAGCTGCCCCCGCTGGGACACACAACAGGCTGGCCCGATATGGGGTCAGTGCCTGTGCCGCTCATAAGGTAGAACTGGTTGGTCGCAGTGCGGTGCTGCCCTGTAATAGTGGGGTCGTTATCAGCTGCGGTAACTGCCCCATAAGGCCCGGTACAGGTAAATGCAGTAGTAGAGAAAGTTGTGGTTGAAGAAGTAATTTGTGCATAACATCCTGTCCATCCCGATAAATTACCATTTTCAAAACCTATATTGTCGCATGGAGTGGTATTACAGGTGGGAAGAACCGGCTTGTGAAAGCGGGTTGAGAATTCTTCTATACTTGATGGATAATCTCTCTTTATCTGAAGGAATGTGTTATACAACCTTAGGTATTCCTGCTTTAATTCTTCGGAGAATTTAAGCACATCGGCATCGGTTGATATGCTGTTATCGGCAACCCCAACAGTAAATTTATTAATAAATAATGTGATAGTATCATTATAATAAAGGCGAAAGGTATTTATATCTTCATCTGAAGCATTTACCTGTTTTTGCACGGCCTGCAAAACATTCTGAGACATTAACTTATTGTAAAATATCTCCGGGCTATCTGTATTATTTGCGGCTACCTGGCTAATAGAGGAAAATGGAAGAATGCAGGCAAAAAGAATAAAACTGAGAAGTAATTTTATTTTCATAATTAAACCAGCCACATTACCGGAGTAAGTAACTATATTTTTTAATAAGTTTAAAAAATCAACTGCAAATATACAAAATTAGAAGCAAAAAAACAAACAAAAATGAAAATATAAGTTAACGAATTATTATTGATTTCCACTTGCTAAGCGGCAATTACTATGGAACAAGCATTCCCTGTTATTAAGATGAAGAAAAAGGTTATAAAGTTGGGTGGAAAAAGAAAAAGTCCCGCATAATTGCGGGACTTTTCACTTTTGTTTTTTTAGCTTTTCACTTATTTGGTTTCTTCCTCGTTCTTGTTTTTCTTAGGAGCTTTGGCTTTTGTAACTTTAATCTTTAAATCATCTTTAGCCTTGTCGTAATCTACACTAACCGTATCTCCCTCGCTAACTCCGCTCTTGATGATTTCTTCAGCCAGCGGGTCTTCCAGGTATTTTTGAATGGCCCTCTTCAAGGGGCGTGCGCCATATTGGGCATCGAATCCTTTGGTTACAATAAAGTCTTTGGCCTCTTTCGTTATTTTAACAATATATCCGAGCCTTTCAATTCTCTTATAAATGCCTTCCAATTCAATATCAATAATGGAGTGCATGTTTTCTTTATCAAGCGAATTGAATATTACCACATCATCAACGCGGTTCAGGAACTCAGGCGCGAATGTTTTACGCAATGCATTTTCAATTACGCCTTTGTCCAGGCTTTCACCCTGTTCAGCTTTAGATGTGGTATTGAATCCTACACCGCGGCCGAAATCTTTCAATTGTCGCGAGCCGATATTCGAGGTCATTATTATAATGGTGTTCTTAAAGTCAATCTTCCTGCCGAGGCTGTCGGTCAAATGGCCGTCGTCAAGCACTTGCAGCAACAGGTTGAACACATCGGGGTGAGCTTTTTCAATCTCATCGAGCAATACAACCGAGTAGGGGTGATTGCGAACCTGTTCGGTAAGTTGTCCGCCTTCTTCATAGCCTACATAGCCCGGAGGAGCTCCAACGAGACGTGATACGGCGAATTTCTCCATGTATTCGCTCATATCAATGCGAATCAGCGCATCATCCTTATCGAAAAGGTATTGCGAAATAACTTTAGCCAACTGGGTTTTGCCAACACCCGTAGGGCCAAGGAAAATAAATGAGCCTATCGGTTTATTAGGGTCCTTTAATCCTGCGCGGTTACGTTGTATGGCACGAACTACCTTTTTCACCGCGGCATCCTGGCCAATAACCCTGCCGCGTAATTCTTCTTCCATTTTCGATAAGCGGGCGCTTTCCTGCTCTGCAATACGCTGGGTAGGAACGCCTGTCATCATGGCTACCACTTCTGCCACGCTGTTTTCCGTAACGGTTTCGCGATGGCTCTTGGTTTCTTCTTCCCAGGCTTTTTTTGCAGCGTCGAGTTCTTCATTCAGGTGACGCTCGGTATCTCTCAACCTTGCAGCTTCTTCATATTTCTGGCTATGTACAGCCCTATTTTTTTCTTCCTTCAGTTCCTCCAGCTTCTTCTCCAAATCGAGCACATGCTGCGGTACATTAATATTTATAATATGAACGCGTGCGCCTGCTTCGTCCAATGCATCAATAGCTTTGTCGGGCAGGTGGCGGTCATTAATGTAGCGGTTGGTAAGGTAAACACAAGCTTTGATAGCATCTTCGGTATAAGTTACATTATGATGGTCTTCGTATTTAGATTTGATGTTATTCAGAATCTGTATAGTCTCATCAGGCGTGGTTGGTTCAACCAATACCTTCTGGAACCTTCTTTCCAGGGCACCATCTTTTTCAATGTACTGGCGGTACTCATCAAGAGTAGTTGCGCCAATACATTGAATTTCGCCCCGCGCAAGCGCAGGCTTAAACATGTTCGAAGCATCCAGCGACCCTGAAGCGCCACCTGCACCAATAAGAGTATGAATCTCATCAATAAACAGTATGACATCGGGAGTCTTTTCCAGTTCGTTAAGTACAGCTTTAATGCGTTCTTCAAACTGACCGCGATACTTTGTCCCCGCTACCAGCGCAGCTAAATCGAGTGTTACCACTCTTTTGTTGAATAGCACGCGCGAAACTTTCTTTTGTGTTATCCTAATGGCAAGGCCTTCGGCAATAGCCGATTTACCAACGCCGGGTTCACCTATTAATATAGGATTGTTCTTTTTCCTGCGGCTAAGGATTTGCGAAACCCGCTCAATTTCTTTTTCACGGCCAACAATAGGGTCAAGCTTGCCGTCTTCGGCCATTTTGGTCAAATCGCGCCCGAAATTGTCGAGTACGGGGGTTTTAGATTTAGTATCGGTTGATGAGGAGCGTTTGCCGCTGCCGCCCGCTGCTCCTGCTTCTTCTTCCTCTTCATCATCGTCGGCAGGTGTGCCGGGCATTTCAGAGGTTGGGTTAATTTTATATACTTCCAGTTCGTGGCGGATTGTATCGTAATTTACGTTAAAGCTGTTTAATGCTTTTGAGGCCACACTGTCCTCATCCTTCAATATTGCGAGCAGCAAATGCTCGGTGCCGATAACGACGCTTTTGAAAAATTTGGCTTCGAGATAAGTAATCTTCAATGCTTTTTCTGCTTGTTTTACAAGAGGTATATTGGCAAGATGATTTATTTTTTTTGATGTAGCGGGCGCGTAACCTTCGATGGCCTTGCGCAATTCAACCGGGTCAACACTCAGTGTTTTCAGCAGTTGCATTGCTATTCCTTCTCCTTCGCGGATTATGCCAAGCAATAAATGCTCAGTTCCTATATAATCGTGGCCAAGCCTGAGGGCTTCTTCACGGCTATAGGAAATCACGTCTTTAACACGAGGTGAAAACTTGGCTTCCATATATTCTGATTTTAAATGTTTTGTAACAGTCAATTTTAATTGGGTTCAAATGTAATTATTTCATATTACGCAAATATACTCCAAGAGATTGAAATTTTTAACTAAAATATGTTAATAATTAATAATAAGTTTAAAGTAAAATAACATGGCGCATTTTTACGTTTTATATACTTTCGGCACTCTTTATTACAAGACGGACGTTATTTTGATTAACTTTAACACCTAAAGAAAATATATAAATATTATGGCAGAAGGAGAAACAATTATTCCTATCAATATTGAGGAGCAGATGAAAAGCGCCTACATTGATTATTCAATGTCGGTTATTGTATCACGCGCGTTGCCTGATGTGCGTGATGGTTTAAAGCCTGTTCACCGCAGGGTTTTGTTCGGAATGTACGAGTTGGGGTTAATGTCCAACCGCGCTTATAAGAAGAGCGCCAAAATAGTAGGAGAGGTGATGGGTAAGTACCACCCGCATGGCGATGCTTCTATATATGATACCATGGTGCGTATGGCACAAGACTGGTCATTGCGTTACCCTTTGGTTGACGGACAGGGTAACTTCGGCTCGATTGATGGAGACAGTCCTGCGGCAATGCGTTATACTGAGGCCCGCCTGCGCAAAATTGCCGAGGAGATGATTGCCGATATTGATAAGGAAACGGTTGATTTCGCTCCCAATTATGATGATTCTGAGGAGGAACCGACAGTCCTCCCTTCGCGCATACCGAACCTGTTGCTTAACGGCGCTTCCGGTATTGCCGTTGGTATGGCAACCAATATTGCCCCCCACAACCTTACCGAGATAATTGACGCTACAGTTGCCTATATTGATAACCGGGATATAACCATTGAGGAATTAATAAAGGCTGATGAACACGGGAAAAGAATTATTTCCGGCCCTGATTTTCCGACCGGGGGTACAATATATGGATATGATGGAATAAAAGATGCTTTCACTACCGGGCGAGGCAGAATTGTGGTAAGATGCAAGCACAGGGAAGAGATAGTAGGCAACCGTGAGCAGTTGGTGATTGATGAGATACCTTATATGGTAAATAAGGCTGACCTTATTAAAAAGATTGCCGACCTGGTGAATGATAAGAAAATAGAGGATATTTCAGATATACGCGATGAATCGGACAGGGATGGCATGCGCATAGTAATAGAATTAGGAAGAGACGCCATACCCAGCATAGTTATCAACAATCTATACAGGCAGACTGAACTACAGTCGGCTTTCAATGTTAATAACGTGGCCCTGGTTGATATAAGCCAGCATGAAAAAATAAAGACAGGGGATGTATTTAAAATGGAAGTTGGGGGTACAGATGCCAGCAATCTAAGGCCTATGATTCTGAACCTCAAGGATTTAATCGGGCATTTTGTATATCATCGCAACCAGGTAGTTATCCGCCGCACCCAATTCGACCTGAATGAAGCTGAAAAACGGGCACATATATTACAGGGTTTAATAATTGCGCTCGACAACTTAGATGCCGTTATTAAAATTATCCGTGAATCGGAAACCCCTGAGATAGCCCAAAACCAGTTGATGAGTAACTTTAAACTGACCGAAATTCAGTCTAAAGCTATACTTGACATGAGGCTACGTACACTTACTGGTTTAGAGATGGATAAGATAATAAAAGAGTACGAAGAAATTATGTTAAAGATAGAAGGATATAAGCGCATTTTGGGTGATGAGAATATAAGGAAGGATATTATTAAAGGTGAGTTGAAGGAGATTAAGGAAAAATATGGCGATGAGAGAAGAACCGATATCATATTTGCAGGCGCTGACTTTAAGATGGAAGATGTAATTGCCGATGAAGATGTGGTTATTACCATTTCGCACATGGGTTATATAAAACGTACTCCACTGAGTGAATACAGGCTTCAAAGCCGCGGTGGGAGAGGAGCCAAAGCGGCAGAAGCCCGTGATGAGGACTTCCTGGAGCACATGTTCGGGGCAACTAACCATAACTACCTGCTGTTCTTTACCAAAATGGGGAAATGTTACTGGATGAGGGCATTTGAAGTGCCTGAAGGGGCGAAAGCTTCAAAAGGAAGAGCCATACAAAACCTGCTCAATTTAGCGCCCGGCGACAAGATAATGGCATACATCAACGTTAAGAACCTTGAGGATACCGGGTATATCAATAATAACTTCATTATTCTTTGCACCAAGAAAGGAATAATAAAGAAGACTTCACTTGAAGCATACTCAAGGCCAAGATTAAGCGGCATTAACGCTGTAACCATAAGGGATGGGGACGAGTTGCTCGAAGCACGCCTTACCAACGGCAACAATGAAATGATATTGGCTTTGAAATCGGGTAAAGCCATCCGTTTTAATGAGACCAAAGTACGCCCTATGGGACGCAACGCCTCGGGCGTGAAAGCTATTACACTTGGCGGGCCTAAAGATGAGGTTATAGGTATGATATGTATTTCTGACCTGTCAGCTAACGTTTTGGTAGTATCGGAACATGGCTACGGAAAACGTTCGGAAGTAGGGGAGTACCGTATTACTAACCGTGGCGGCAAAGGTGTTAAAACGATAAGCATTACCGAAAAGACAGGAGATTTAATAGCGATTAAGGATGTAACCGATAAGGACCACCTGATGATTATTAACCGTTCGGGTGTGGCAATCCGCCTGTCTGTATCTGACCTGCGCGTAATGGGCAGGGCCACCCAAGGCGTAAGGCTTATTAACCTGAAGGATGATGATACTATTGCCGCAGTGGCCAAAATAGATGTGCAGGAAGAAGTACAGGATATTGAAGGCGATACATCGGCACAGGCAAACGGCGAAGTGAAACCGGAAAACGGCAGTGAATCGCCGGAAACACCGGCTGAACCGGCAGAATAGAAACTCCCTGGATTGATTTGACCCCAGCTGCACAGTAATGTGCAGCTGGGGTTTTCTGCTTATGTTCAGAAGTGGTTTAAATAAACTTCTGAATAATTTACCACCATAAGGAAATCAATATAAATTTGCCGTCATAATTTTATCCATATGAGAAATTTATTAATAGCCATTGCATTACTGACTGCGTCTGTGCAGGTTTACGCGCAAAATAATAATGTAGTAAGCGCCAACAGGCACTTATCAGATTTTACACAAGGTCATGATACCAATGATTTAAAAGACGCAAAAACGGCTATTGACCTGGCGGCAGTGAATGAAAAGACAAAAGATGAACCCAAAATGTATCTTTACAGAGGCCAGGTATATGAAACAATATATGAAACCACACTTTCCAATAATTCGAAAAAAGCTTTGATGGCAGCCGGAAAAATGGACCAGGCAGGGGTACAAAAGGCGCAGGCTGTAGCTTATGAACAGACTGATACAAGCGCATTGGGGATTGCGGCATATTCTTACCTGAAAGTTATAGAGCTTGAACCCAAAGGCGGTTATGCCGATGAGGCAAAGCAATATATTGTCCAGTGTATAGGCCACATGGAAAATAAGGCGGTTTGCGATTATAATGCCCAGAATTTCGCTTCCTCTTTTATATTTTTTGAAAGGGTATTAATGGGAGAAAAAAGCCAGGGCGTTGCCGATACATCTTCACACTACAGGCATTTATTGCAAAACACCGCCAGTACTGCTGAAAAAGCTAAAAATACTCCCAAGGCCATACAATATTATAATGAAATGATAAGCATAAAAGCCGGCAAAGACCTGCCTTACAGCGCGCTTAACCGTATTTATATGGCACAGGGCGACACCAATAAAGCTCTTGATATTATCGCCCAGGGACGCGCGGCTTATCCTGATGACCTTAACCTGCTGAATGCCCAGACCAACGGGTATCTGTGGAGAGGACAAAACGATAAAGCTGAAGACAATCTTCAGTTAGCTATTGATAAGATGACAAAGGAACCCAAGTTAGAAGCCGACCAGAAAGAGCTGTTATCGAGATTATATGCAATTTTGGGCGGTATTTATGACAGGGTTGCTAATCCTCGTGACGAAAAAGGGCAGACCAAGCCAATGCCCGGTAACTATAACGATATGTTCCAGAAAGCCGATACCAATTATAAAATGGCGCTCGGTATTGCCCCCGACGATTTCGATTATAATTTTGCTCTGGGAGCATTGTATAACAACCGCGCCAAATACATTTACGACCAGTTAAGGGCCATGTCGGATAAGGAGCAGGCTGCCAAATCGAAAACCATGGAGGCCGACGCGAAAACATGGCTTGTAAAAGCGCAGCCGTTTTTAGAAAAAGCTTTTAAAATGAAACCAGACGACCACCAGTTAAGGATGGTATTGATAGGTTTATATGCCAGCACCGGCCAGGATGACAAGGCTAAGGCGCTTACGGACCAAAAGTGAAATCAGAATTATGAAATTGAGATATTTGTTTTTATTATTCCTCGGTATGATATTCCTGGGTTCCTGTTCAAAGTCGAATAACGGAACCATATATTTTCATAATTTAACCACAAGCGATTGCACTATTTCTCTCGACGGAACAAGTGAAGGTAGTTTAAGCCCGAATGCCACCAGCACGGGATACTCTGTCTCTGCAGGCACCCATACAGTAGCGGCTGTGTCATATAACGGCAATAATACCTACAATAGCAGCGTATCGGTAAATGCCGGCCAGTCGGTTACTTATACTTTTCAGTGAAAAACATATTGTAATAATTCTTTACCTGAAAGGTAGGTACAGTAGCAAATGTAGATGTTATTTAAGGCTTCCCTCATCAAAGGGTACAATGTCCTATAATGGAGCAATGTTATGTCTATCGAAGACAAGCCTTTTAAATAAAAAACAGCGTGAGGCGCAGAGTACGGAAGGCAGGAAAGAGGAAAAGGCGGGAATGGATGTGAATAGGCAAAGTTCATCCGAGAATGGATTTTGTATTGCCGATAAAACAGAGAAAAAGTCCGATGAATATAATT
>JBKQUY010000008.1:0-115997 GCA_052325425.1 Bacteroidia bacterium
TATTGATTTTTGCAAACCCATGCTCTTTCAGTATAATACTATGAAATTTACGAAAGCAATCTTATTATTTTTTATTATAACACTTGTTCAAATTGCAAAGGGGCAGGACACCATAAGTATGCGCTCGGGAGAGATAATTGTAGCTAAGGTGAGCGATGTAGGCGTTTCGGAAATTACTTATAAAAAATGGGGGCATCTTGACGGCCCTAACTATAGCATCCTTAAAACGGATGTATCATCTATAAAATATCCCGATGGCTCAAAAGATGTGTTTAAACTTCCACCTGCCAATGCTAACCCGCCTGCGCAAAATAACCAGGTAAGCCCTGCTTACGGTGGTATTGGCGCAGACATAAAACAAGATGGTGATTATGTAGATGTTGCAAATCTCTTTCCGGGTTCTCCTGCCGGAAAGGCAGGCATTTTAATGGGCGATAAAATAGTGAGCGTAAACGGAACATCCATCCGGGGAAAATCTGTTTTTGATGTGAGCGCATTGGTAACCGGGCCTGCAGGAACATCAGTTTCGCTTGGAATAATACACCCGGGGGCAATGGCACCTGTTGAAATAGCCGTGACAAGAGAAGCCATTAATAACACTCCTGCTGCTGCTAACCTGCAAACTGCACAAAGCCTCGCTGTACTTTCACAATACATTTCCGCATTAGCCAATGTTACAAATATAAATTACACCATGGCCGACAGCACGGTTGACGATATGTCTAAACTTCGGATATGCCCTGTATTTTATATGGGCAACGCGTTGGAATATACCGGGCAGGTGAGCGCAACTTATACTGACTACCATAATTTTATGATAGGCGGCAATATGGTATTAGATGGTAGTTATGGGGTGGATGGTACGGTCTACCTTATAAAAAGCAATAAAATGAAAATGACCACTATCCCTTTTAATTACCAGGGAGAATATCATACCCACACCTATTGCACCGTACAGCATAATACCGAGAAAATAAATTATTTAGGCCTGCACCTTGGTTATGAACAAAAAAGATTGCAGGAGGCTACCATGTCGTGGGAAGAATATTATGGCATCTGGGGCGGACAGGCGGAAGATATTTCGGAAACAAGCAACAACAGCAATTTAGTTGCCCAGGCAGCCCCTATGTATGCTGAAATAGCAATAGGCCCTCAATATGTGTGGGCTTCTTCCTATAAAGCAATTCTGAATGACGGCAGCGGGCTTGTGGCAAAACGCAGGATGATGATAATTGTCGGGCTCGATGCTCTTATCTATCCGACAACCCCCATTATGAATTCTACTTATGATTCCCTGGCTTTATATAAAGCAAGTAATTCATTTCTGTTTTATAATCTTCCCGGCAGTAATTTTTCATCAGCCGGGTTCCGCCTCTATACCAAATTCTATTGGGGATGGGCTACCAATAACTTTGACTGGGGACTGGATTGGGAACTTTCATTTGAAGAAAACCTGGCAGGTATTGGCTTTGGCGAACAGATAGGATTGTATTTCGGACTTTGATAATTAGTAATTAATAATTATTAGTCTGAGTATATTTGCTTTATAAAATTATTTATTAATCCTCCGGACAAAGGCGATGAGGTGGCTATCGGGACCAGCAAAATAGCATCACCTTATCACCGGATTTTCATAGTTGTTGATAAAAAATAAACTTTATATTTATTTATTTTAAATAAAATGTTTATATTTGCTCATTATTATCTGTTCTTTTTTTAATTGTATTCGCGAGGGCTGCGCCGTTGTGGAGCCATTCAAATAAAAAAGGCAAATGACTGGCGACATCCCGCATCCTGCCAATATAAATATTAGGATTGCGGGGCAGTATTTATTAAATAGTGAAAAATGAAAAGTAAAACCACTAACCCGAAGGGTAAAAATGCTAAGGAACTTAGCAATACGAATAGAAAATGGCACACTTTTTCTGGGAACCGTGTGCCAAAGTGTGCCATTTTTTAGTTTATGCAACGGGTTTACACGGGTTTACACTTTTCAGGAGTTTACAACGAATAATTATTTTGATTATCAATAGGTTAATGTTTTTAGAGAGCCAAAAAGTGTAAACCCGTTTAAGTAGTTGATAATGAGCGAAATGAGTAAAATTGATGAAAACTTAGGACTTTCGTATATTTGAGTAATAATGCATGAAGACTTTTTTAATTATAATAGTATCACTTTCATTTAGCATTTGTGCTTTTGGGCAAGACTTACATGTTAATAATGTAAACAATATACTTACTGGAAAATGGCGCTTAATTGAATTCAAAAATATTGAGACGGGAGTTGTAATAGATACTACAAATCAACACGCTTTTTTTAAGCATGTGATATTAAACTTTCACGATAGTGCAAACACTGGAGGTATTAAGGGAAAATCATTCTGTAATGATGTTGGTGGTTCCTATAGAATTTATGGAATGAATAAAATTGTAGTTGATGGCTTTGGTGGGACGAAAGTTGGTTGTCACCTTGAAGGTGATTTATGGGATGCCTTTCGAGCAGCATCAAGTTACAAAAGGAGTAGCGATACACTTATTATTTTATATAATAATGATACTGAAGAAATGATATTTAAACTTGTTAAATAGAAGAATGAATTTCAACCACACCACCACCTAAAAACCAGCCAAATAGTTTATACGTTAAAATAATGTTAACTTTGTAGTTTCGTATAAAATTTATACCATGAAGTTTTTTATAGATACCGCTAATATTGACCAGATAAAAGAAGCCCATGATTTGGGCGTTCTTGATGGGGTTACTACCAACCCTTCGCTTATGGCAAAGGAAGGGATTGTAGGGAAGGACAATATTTTTGCCCACTACAAAAGGATTTGCGAAATTGTTGACGGCGATGTAAGCGCTGAGGTAATTGCCACCGACTATGCCGGCATTATTAAAGAAGCCCACGAACTGGTTGAAATACACCCGAACATTGTGGTAAAAGTGCCAATGATAAAAGACGGGATAAAAGCTATTAAATACCTTAGCGGCAAAGGCATTAAGACCAATTGCACCCTGATATTTTCACCTGGCCAGGGCATACTTGCCGCCAAAGCCGGAGCTACCTATATTTCTCCATTCCTCGGCAGGCTCGATGATATTTCGGTTGACGGTATGGATCTGATTGCCCAGCTGAGGTTGATTTTTGATAACTATAATTTCTCCACACAAATACTGGCCGCATCCATACGCCATCCGGTTCACATTATAAAATGCGCTGAAATAGGCGCCGATGTTGCGACCTGCCCGCTTAGCTCCATACTGGCTTTGCTTAAACACCCGCTAACCGATATAGGCCTTGAAAAGTTCCTTGCTGACTATAAAGCTTCACAAAAAACTGAAAAAGTAAAAGTGTAATATGAAACTATATAAAAACATCAGTCTGATTTTGCTGGGAGTGATTTTGGTTGCTGTTGCGTTTACTTCGTGTAAGTCAATTGCGCCGCCGCCTTCCGCTCCTCACCAGGAAAAGATTCGCGGGGAATCGAGGTGGAACTAAGGCAATAAGCTTTATTTCTTCTTCCTTTCTTCGAAAGCTTTTTGCAATGGCAATAGCTGGGCTTTTAAACGGGCAGCTTCCAGGAAATCCAATTCCTTAGCTGCTTTTTCTATTTCCTTCTTCAGCTTCTTTATCTTATCCTCCAATGCACCGTCAGAGTAACCCGTAGCAGGTTCAGCAGCCACGCCGGCGCTTGTGTTTTCAAGGTATATTTTGGGTATTGCGGCGGCTCTTCCTCTTGCCCCGTCAATCACGCTCGATTGCTCCATTATAGCCTCTTTCGACTTATATATGGTAACAGGAGTTATATCATGTTCGAAGTTATAGGCAATCTGTTTTTTCCTTCTCCTTAGTGTTTCATCAATGGTTCGCTGCATAGAGCCTGTAACTGAGTCCGCATACATGATAACACGTCCGTTAACATTACGGGCTACGCGCCCTACAATCTGCGTAAGTGAACGGTCTGAACGTAAGAAACCTTCTTTGTCTGCATCGAGTATGGCAAGCAGCGATACTTCCGGCAGGTCAATACCCTCCCTCAACAGGTTTACGCCAATAAGCACATCAAACAGCCCCAGGCGCAGGTCGCGCAATATCTCAACCCTTTCAAGTGTATCCACTTCGGAATGTATGTAACGGCAGCGGATATCTATTTTACTAAGGTACTTGCTCAGTTCCTCTGCCATGCGTTTGGTAAGTGTGGTGATGATTATCCTCTCATCTTTCAGGGTTATCTTGCGTATTTCCTCTAACAGGTCATCAATCTGGTTAAGGGTAGGGCGCACTTCTATGACAGGGTCAAGCAGCCCTGTCGGGCGTATGAGTTGTTCCACCACAATCCCTTCGCATTTATGTAATTCAAATTCGGCAGGTGTCGCGCTCATATAAATGACCTGGTTCTCCAATGCTTCAAATTCGTCAAACTTCAGCGGCCTGTTGTCAAGCGCGGCAGGCAGCCGGAATCCATATTCGACTAAAGTTTCTTTGCGGGAACGGTCACCACCGTACATTCCCCGTATCTGCGGCAGGGTAACATGGCTCTCGTCAATTACCAAAAGGTAATCATCGGGGAAGTAATCAAGCAGGCAGAATGGCCTTGCACCCGGCGGCCTGCCGTCGAAATAGCGGGAATAGTTTTCAATACCCGAACAATATCCCAGTTCACGCATCATCTCAACATCATAATTTACGCGCTTTTGCAGGCGTTCCGACTCTTCCTGCTTGCCAACGCTCTCCAGGTATTTTACCTGGGTCTCCAAATCCTTCTGTATCTGTTCAATTGATTTGTTCAGGGTATCGGGCGAGGTAACAAAGATGTTGGCAGGGAATATTCTTATGGAATCAATTATCTCAATTTTCCTTCCGGTAGAGACCTCAAAGGTCTCCAAAGCTTCAATCTCATTTCCAAAAAACTGAACGCGAACGGCATAATCGGCATAGGCAAGGAAAACATCAACCGTATCGCCCTTTACCCTGAAATTGCCCCTTGCAAAATCTCCCTCAGTGCGGGAATAGAGGGATGTCACCAACAGGTTAAGCAGTTTGTTACGGCTTATCTTCTGACCTTTTTGAAGCGGTATAACGTTCTTTTCAAACTCGACAGGGTTGCCAATACCATAAATACAGGAAACTGAGGACACCACAATAATATCGCGTCTCCCGGATAATAGGGCGGAAGTAGCGCTAAGCCTGAGTTTTTCTATTTCTTCATTTATAGATAGGTCTTTCTCAATATAAGTATTGGTTGTAGGTAAATAGGCTTCAGGCTGATAGTAATCATAGTATGATACAAAATATTCAACCGAATTTTGAGGAAAGAACTGCTTGAATTCCCCATATAACTGGGCTGCCAATGTTTTGTTATGGCTAAATATAAGGGCAGGCTTTTTTACTTGTGCTATAACATTGGCAATGGTAAATGTTTTACCTGAACCGGTAACGCCAAGCAGAATCTGGCTTTTTGTTCCTTTCTCTATTCCATGAACAAGCTGTTCAATTGCCTGTGGCTGGTCACCGGTAGGAGAGAAATCTGATGTCAGTTGAAAGTCCATATTTCAAAGATAACACTTATAATAATGAGATGCTCTTCAGCTTGTGATTAAAGTCAGCAATTATGATGATGCAGGTCATTACATTTTATTGTTTTCTTGGGTAACATTGTCTCGATTTTCTACCATAAATTCTATATATATGAAAACATTATCCGCAATATTGATTTTAACCACCCTAACTCTCTTTACATCATGTTATCATAAACCATCAGCCGAAGAATTACTTAAGGATGATAATATGCGCCATGATATAATGAACGCAATTTGTAAAGATCATTCTATGGCAACTGAAATGGTTAACACTTTGACATCCAGTCCTGCTTCAAGAGATATGATGAGAGGCAGTTGTGAATTTATGAGAACAGTGATGGCAAATGATATGATTAAAAAAGACACATCCATGCAGAACCTTATAATATCAAATCTGCTGTTCCTGGTAAACCGTGACTCAGAAATGTGTGATAAGACTTGCGTGCAGCTATCTAACAATCCTCAAATTTACAGGATATTGCAGAAGGATATAGAGAACAACGGAAAAAAATAAGAAAGCTTATTTACGTGCAGGCGTATCATTACCTCCATCCAGCACATATTTCCATGAACTATCTTTCTGTTTCTTCCATACAGTTACATAATCTCCCTGGTAAATGGTATCTATTCCGTTTTTTGTTTTGGTATAAAATTTCCACCAACCAAATGTATAGCCCAAATTGCCTGAGGCTTCCGCTTTTTCAGGTACCCAGGTAAGCTTACTTGTAGTATCATGTCGTTTAATATAAGATTCTTTTAATGCAGTTATACCAATAATAGGAAATGTACCTTCACCCATTGCGATAAGGGAGGAGTCGGCGTAAAGGGTAAATGCGGTTGCCTGTCCATATTTAGAGCAACAGTCGTTAAAATCCTTATCCGTTTGTATAATTGCTTCTCTGTCTTTTGCTAAATCACTTGCAGAAGGAACAGGACAGTTGCATGATGATAGGGCAATGGCAAAAATAAATAATGCTAATAGCTTCATGCTACCTCAGGAAGTGTATAATCTTCTCTGCTAATTCAATACCTATACGCTGCTGCGACTCTTCAGTAGAGCCGCCAATGTGTGGCGTAAGCGATATTTTCGGATGTTGTAAAATCTCTTTTTTAGGTTTAGGTTCGCCTTCAAAAACATCTAATGCTGCATGGGCAATATGGCCAATGTTTAATCCTTCAATAAGGTCTTTTTCATCAATAACTCCTCCACGTGAAGCATTTACCAGCATTACTCCTTTTTTCATTTTTCTTATTTCATTATGGGTAATGACTTTGCCACCCGGTACATGCAGGGTAATACAATCACTTTGCGCAAGCACTTCATCAAGGGTGCAGGTTTTTATTTTTACATTTACCTTGCCGGCGCCATAAATCTCAATCTCAAGGCCTGCCTCAGGAATATAAGGGTCATAGGCTATTACCTTCATGCCTATGCCTAGGGCAATTTTCGCTGTTTCCTGGCCGATTCTGCCAAAACCAATAATGCCTAAAGTCTTTCCTCTCAGTTCGGTGCCTTTAGAATATTTTTTCTTCAATTGAGCAAATTCTGTTTGACCTTTAACAGGCATATCCCTGTTCGATTCATCTAACAGCCTCGCCATAGAAAACAAGTGTGCTATAACAAGTTCAGCAACTGACAATGATGATGCCGCGGGAGTATTCACAACTTGTATGTTTTTCTTTTTGGCATACTCCACATCAATATTGTCCATACCTACGCCTCCGCGGGCTATTAAGCGTATAGTAGGGCAGGAACCGATAAGTTCTTTATCAACCTGCGTGGCGCTGCGCACCGTAAGCGCAATGAAGCTGTTCTCATTGATTACTTCCGCCAGTTCATCCTGGGGCACTTTTTCAGTAACAACAATAAAACCCGCTTTCTCAAGAAGCTTAATGCCTGCTTCTTCCATACCATCATTGGCAAGTATTTTTCTCATAAGTTATAGAGGTAATAAGTTAAGCCGTAACCTTGGTATCGGCATATTTCTTTTCAAATTCCTTCATTATATCAACAAGGGCTTTCACACTGTCAATAGTAAGCGCGTTATACATGGAAGCACGGTAACCGCCTACATCCCTGTGGCCAACAATTCCAGAAATACCGGCTTCTTTCCACATCTTGTTAAATGTTTCTTCAAGTTCCGGTTTCTTAAGTAAAAAGCAGGCATTCATTTTTGAACGGTCTTCTATTGCGCATGTCCCCGTAAACAATGAATTGCGGTCAATTTCACTATACATAAGTTTTGCTTTCTCATCGTTTATTTTTTCAATCCATGCCAGACCACCGTTCTTCTTCAGCCATTTGAGGGTGAGCAGGCTCACATATATCGGGAATACAGGAGGAGTGTTATACATAGATTCACCTTTAATATGAACCTGGTAGTCGAGCATGGAAAGCATTTTCCTTCCGGTTTTTCCAAGTATGCTTTCTTTTACAATTACCATAGTGGCGCCCGCAGCGCCCATATTTTTCTGTGCGCCGGCATAAATAAGTGAGAACTTGCTAAAGTCCACTCTTCCGCTAAAAATGTCAGATGACATATCACAAACTACAGGGATAGGAGAATCAGGGAATGAATGCATTTGAGTTCCATATATGGTATTGTTGGATGTTATGTGCAGGTAGTTTGCATCTTTCGGAATAGTATAATTTTTCGGTATATAGCTGAATTTTTTATCCTCGGATGAAGCAATAACATTAACATTTCCTATCATTTTCGCTTCTTTAATGGCCTTACTTGCCCAGACACCCGTATTTATATAAGCAGCAGTGCCGCCTGAAACAAGCAGGTTGGAAGGCACCATGGCAAATTGCATGCTTGCACCGCCACCCAAAAATAATACCTGGTAATCGCTGCCAAGTCCCATTAATTCTTTTACCAGGGTGCGGGCTTCTTCCATAACGGCAATAAAATCCTTACTGCGGTGCGATATTTCCAGTATCGACATACCCAGGTTGTTGAACTCTAAAGCTCCCTGTGCAGCTTCTTTAATTACTTCTGCCGGTAATATAGCCGGGCCTGCGCTGAAATTGTGAATCTTTTTACTCATGGCCTCTATTGTTTTTTATTTGTGTTGGTGAATATTTTGAAATACATAATGGTTTTAAATCAGATTAATGATACAAATTTATACATTTAATGCGGAGTATATATAGGTTTTTTATTTATTTGATTATCAGACTTTTCCGGGTCCTGAAATTTATCGTCTCCATGGTTACTGTTTCGGGCGTCAACATTCACAACGTAATCCCATTTCCCATCTTTAAAGGCCAATCCATCAATCTGGAAACTGGGGCCATAAAACTGGTATTGACCTTCAAGTCCGTCTTCGGTTGGGCCAAGATGGTCGAAGAGTATCATGTCTTTTTTGGGATTATATTCAAGTGTCATTGATGCATTGGCAGAGTATTGAAAAATAATCCTTTTCAGGGAGCCTTTAAATTCAGATGGCAGATGGTTGAATATCCCTTTCCCAAAGACCGGGACACCATCCCCATTAAATGAAATTACTTCAATTACTTTTTTGGTAATGAGTTTTGAATATCCTTGCCAGGCAAGCAGGAGATATTGTGGTTTTCCATCGGCTTTTTCAGTTATTATTTTGTAGTAGAGCATACCCAGCCATTTATCAGCAGTCAATATCTTTGATTGGGGGTCCGTAATTTCTGATGATTTATCTATAAGTGGGAAAAGGTTGTACTTCTTTGTTTTCGGGTTAAGTACCTGTATAAATCCAAAATATTCTTGTGTCCCGTCTTCTTTGGGCAGGTTCCAGTTTATTATTTTGAATTTTTTATCCTCTGATTCCAGCCGGGCTATAGTTCTAAGTGAGTCAAAGGGATAATCGAATGAACCTGGCATTTTAAGGGCTTTTTCAAGCAATAACAGAAAACGGCCATTCGCTTCTTCCTTTTGTTTATCAGTAGTATTTCTGTCAATCCTTGCAAATTGCAATTGTTTTAAGGTATCTTCGTAAAGCTTAATAAAATCAGCGGAATCTTTGGTGAAAGCAAAACCATCCTGAAAAAACAAGAAACCTGCAATTACCAATAATACTGTACCTGTCTTTTTTCTTAACATAACGAGGTAAAGTTACAAAAGAAAGAGGATATATAGAATTATTGGAAAATACTGAAATTCACTTCTCCGTATGCCCTTTGTTCAATAAAATGTGGTATATCTTTAAACAATGTTCTTTTTGAATGTTCGATGACTAAATATCCATTTTCTTTTAATAAGTTCTTTTGAAATATCAATTCGGGCAATAAATTAAAATGAGTATAATCGTAGGGTGGGTCAGCAATAATTATGTCATAAGGAACATTATGGCTTCGAATAAATGACAAAGCATCACTACGGACAATTATTATGTTATTTAATCCGAAATGTTTACAATTGCTGCGTATGAAATTACAGTTCGATGAGCTTATATCTACCGAAGTAACCTCTTTACATCCTCGCGAGGCAAGTTCATAGGTAATACTCCCCGTGCCACTGAATAAATCAAGTGCCGAACATTGTGACCAATCGAGCCGGTGATGAAGAATATTAAAGATACCCTGCTTTGCCCGGTCTGTTGTTGGCCGAAGATGGAGTTTGGTATCAGGTACTTTTCGCCCTTTCAGGTTACCGCCACTTATACGCATAAATATTGGGTAAAGAGCGAGCGGTACTTATGGGCAGATAAGCTGCTAAGAGGAATCGAGTAAGTTGATTGCTCATTTCGTCGACCCAATGTTACATTTTTTATGTACCGGGAAGACAACTTATAGATTTCCGAGGCTTTTTCTATTTCTCCATAGAAAATACACTGTACTTTTTCCACATCTAATATCATTTGCTCGTAAATCCAAAGCAGGTAATAGATAAAATCACTGCTGTTTTCAAAATAATAACGGTTCGATAAAACTAACTTTCCTCTTTGCAATACTGCTATATCCATATAATTTGTAAAAACGCAAGCGAGCACTGTATCTTCCTTTGTACTTTTGTTTTCAATCAATATATACTCCAAAAAAATGCTTGAATGGTGACGAAACAATGCATTGGGATATTTATTCCTTAGCATGGCATATGTCTTATTTACCGTATACAGAACATAGCTGTCAAGATTTTTGATGTAATCATAAAGCGGGGTTTCATCAGTTTTATTAAACAGTTGGGTATCCAGATAATCTTTTACCGATTCTTTATTGAAATATGGAGAAGGTACTAAAATAGAACTATTGGGAGTAAATACAATAGATATACTTGATGAGGGTTGGGTAAGAAATTCGTCTTCCAGTATATTGTTCAGGGTATTGCCTTTCTCTTCTAATAGAAAAGAAGCCCAGCAGATATATTGATTGGAATGTTTGTCTAATATGGCTACCACTAACTGTTTTTCCCTTATCTCAATAGAAGTATGAATACTCCTGTCCTTCAAGGGAAACTTTTCCTCAGTCAGTTTTTCAACTATTCCGCTTATATTTAAGGTATTGGAAGCCATGCTGCAAAGCTACTATTTCCCTATAATATGGAGTCATATAGTTGATTTGCAAGTTTAGTCTGGAAAAAGAAAAGCCCACAATGGCTTAAAACTCATATTTTAGCAGCCCATTTCATTTTAATGAAGAAAACGTTTTTAACAAATCTTGCTTTAGTCCTTGGTTTAAATCTCACCATTAAACCAATATGGATATTTGTTATTGACCGACATGTACAAAATACAGTAGGCCTTGCCGAGTTTGGTACATATTTCTCACTTTTAAATTTCTCCTATCTCTTTTACATCATTCTTGATTTAGGGATAACTAATTTTAATAACCGGAATATAGCCCAGAATACTCATCTTCTAAGTAAGCACTTTTCCAGGGTTGTAATGCTTAAGCTTACTCTTGCGCTTGTTTATCTGGCTGTTTGCTGTGTAGTTGGAATTATCATCAAATATGATTTAAGGCATATGAAACTTCTGATGATACTTTGTTTTAACCAGTTTCTTATATCTTTTATTTTGTATTTACGGTCGAATATATCCGGGCTTCATTTTTTTAAAACCGACAGCCTGATATCTGTAACCGACCGTATGATAGGCATGGCCATTTTCGGGCCAATTATCTGGTGGCATCTTTTTGGTGGAATTGATATAATGAATTACGTGTATGTCCAAACGGCCGCATATTTTCTGACGGCCGCAATTGCCTTTACAATAGTGGTAAAAAAAGCAGGATTTATAAAATTTGAGTGGGGAAGAACTTTCAGCATCATGATTTTAAAGCAAAGCTTTCCATTTGCTATTTTAGGTATGCTCATGATATTTTATAACCGCATTGATTCAGTAATGCTCGAGCGCTTGCTTAATGATAACGGGATTGAAGCGGGTATTTATGCACAAGCATTTCGCCTGCTTGACGCGGCAAATATGGTATCAGTTCTTTCAGCCGGCCTACTGCTCCCTATGTTTTCCCGTATGCTTAAATTTAATGAATCGGTTGAGGCACTGGTGAAAACATCATATACATTATTTATGGCCTTAGCTATAGTTGTTGCAACAAGCTGTTTTTTTTATGGAAATAAAATGATGAGTATGTTATATACTGGTGATGTTACAGAATCCACGAAGGTGTTTCAACTTCTAATGTGTTGTTTCCTGGGTACTGCCACAATTTACATATTTAGCACTTTGCTTACGGCAAATGGAAACTTAAGAGAACTGAATATTATTGCCGCTTGCGGAATGACTATTAATATCGGATTCAATTTTATAATGATACCGCATTTTCATGCGGTGGGTTCAGCCTGTGTCAGCCTTTCTACGCAGCTATTTGTTGCTTTTGTACAAATGCTTGTCATGCAGAGGATATTCAAGTTTAAAATGCTTTATAAATTGTTAGGTGTACTGGCTGTTTTTGCGTTGGGCGTAATAATCATAAATTATATAACCACAAGGTTACCTTTAGATTGGCGGGTTTCATTTGTTTTGATGGGCGCTGCCTCCGGCATTCTGGCCTTTGCTATTGGGTTATTAAATGTCAAGGGGTTTATAAATGTTATGAAAAACGGCTGAGATAAGGAAAATATTTTACTTTTGCTCCGGTTTTTATTATATAACCCAAATTAAATGGAAAGAGAAACCAACGAGTTTTTCCAGAAATCTGATGTTTTTTTTGCTTCTCTTATGAAGCATCGTAAGGCCCTGTTTATCATTTCATTATCTGCCGCTATTGTTTCAGGTATTGTGTCTCTTATTATTCCTGCAAAATATAAATCTTCTACCGTTTTATTTACTTCAATTACTAATAATACTTCTCGCTCACTTATTGAGCAAAATTACGAGACCAGGGATTATATTGCATTTGGTGATGATAAGAACTGTGAACAAATGCTACAGGTCATTAAGTCGGCAGATGTAATGTATGCGATGGAAAGAAGATTCCACCTTTTGGAACACTACAAACTGACAAAAGATCAGGATAAGGATTTTATGCTTAGGGCTGAATATAATGATAATTTTGAATTTGAGATTACTGAATACCAGTCAATTAAAATTACTGTATTTGACAAAAGCCCTGAATTAGCATACGAATATGCCTCAGGAATTGTTAAAGTTGCAGATTCGGTTTACAGGCAGATTATTTTGCAGCGGGCACGCACTGCGTTTGAAATTGTCAAGCATCAGTATGATTCAGCCAAAGGCGTACTAAATACGCTTCAGGATTCCATGAACTTTTACCGTAAACAGGGTTTGCTTAGTTATGACAATCAGGTTAAGGAACTGACTAAGGGATATGCCGATGCCATGAATAAAGGAAGCCAGGAAAATGCTAAGATAATGCAGGATAAATTAAATATACTGGCTAATTATGGCAAAGGTTTTTGGGATTTGGTTAATGCTTTGGGCGACCAATATGGCTGGCTTGCCCAGGTCAGGCATGCTTATATGGAGGCTAAAACTAATATGGATAAGGTAATACCACCGTTTTTCGTTGCTGAACAAGCCATGATACCGGATAAAAGAGCATTGCCTATCAGGTGGATTATTGTTGTAATATCAACATTTGCCGCTTTTTTTTTCGGCCTGATATTCCTGTTAATTTCGGAAAAGGTAAAAATGAAAAATCTTCAGTTCCCTCAAAAAAAGAATCAGACCGATATTTTTCCCAACCCGTAAACGCTATGAATGCTTTTCAAAATATCAACTACCTTAAATGGTTAATTGCACATAAAAAGGCGCTGATAGTGGTACAGGTTATAGCAGTTATTGCCGGCATTATCTTTTCTTCACCATTTTTCATGCCAAAGCAATACAAATCATTTGCGGTAGTATATCCTTATAATTTTTCAGTTTATTCGCATGAAACGCCAACCGAACAGATGATGGAGTTTCTTAAGTCAAGGGATATTCAGGAAGAAGTGATAAAGAAATTTAACCTTGTGAAACATTATGAAATTGACAGTACTGCTGATAAAGAATGGAAAAGCAAATTACTGGAGAAGTATGAAAGGAATATTATTGTAAACAGTACAGAATATGAAGCAGTTGAAATTATTGCGTATGATATTAATCCGGACACTGCTTGTAAAATTGTCAAGGAAATTCTGAATGTGTTGAATGATAAGGTACGAACCGTGCAAATATCGAAATCTATGGAAGTTGTCAAAATGTGGAAAAGGCAATTGGATATGAAGAAAAAGGAATGCGACTCACTTTCGGATCTTTCCAAATCATTGAGCACACAATATGGATTGCTTGATTTTGGAAGCCAGACACGTGAAGTAATCAAAGCATATTACACGAACTCATCCCCTGCAAAAAGCGGTGAAATAGCTGCTCAAATGAAAAATATGGAGGAAAAGGAAATGGAACTTCAGGCCGTTAACCAGCATTTAGGGGCAGCATTAGGTAATTATGACGATATTCGGGCTAAATATGATGATGCACAAAAAGATGTTAATAAACGTCTTACTTATTCCAACGTGGTTACATCTCCTTATGTGGCCGACAAAAAATCATATCCTATACGCTGGCTGGTGGTGCTTATTACATGCATTGCAGCATTTATTTTCTCGGCTATTATTTTAATGACCGCTGAAAGGCTAAAATAAAAAACATCAGTTTGACAGAGAAGAAAAATATAGCTGCACTATACATTGCAAGCGCAATCTTTATTCTTGCCGATGGATTGATGATGTGGAAACAGCAGAGTTTGCTTCTTAACCTGCTGCCTGTGGCGATGCTTATTATTTATATGCTATTATTTAAGCTTGACAAGCTTATACTTGCAGTTGTTTTTCTTACACCGCTTTCTATCAGAATTTCTACTATTCCCAGCATTAGCTTAGGGCAGGTCGGAATAGGTGTTTCTTTACCTACTGAACCAATTCTGCTTGGAATAATGTTATTGTTCCTGATAAGGATTGTCAGTGAGGGACTTGATAAGAGCCTTACCAGGCACCCTGTAAGTATTGTTATCATCATTGGATTATGCTGGATGATTATTACCTGTATAACCAGTACCATGCCTTTTGTATCATTCAAACGTTTAATTTGGTGGAGTTGTGGCGTATTAACATTCTATTTTTTAGGTGTCTTTTTATTTGACAAACGGAAAAACATTATAACCTTCTGCTGGTTATATATTATTCCTTTTTGCGGGGTAATTGTTTATACTATTCTCCGTCATGCGCATAACCATTTTGGCGAAAAATTCTCTCACATTGCGGCTACGCCATTTTATAATGACCATACTGCTTATGGCGCCATGCTGGCAATGTTTATTCCCATGATTGCCGGACTTATTTTTATAAAAACTGATAATAAAATCGGAAGATTATTTGCTCCATTTATTCTTGCATTATTTCTTATTGCAGTAGGCTTTTCATTCAGCCGCGGCGCCTGGGTAAGCCTTGCCGCAGCAACTATAGTATGTGGTATTTTACTTTTAAGGATACAGCTTCGCACCATCCTCGCCATGGTTATTGTTGCTCTTGTTATCGGGTTTGTGTACCAGCAGAAAATTGTCATGAAACTCGAAAAGAATAATAAAGAGGTTTCGGAAGATATCGGGGCTGAACTGCAGTCCATTTCAAATATCTCGTCTGACGCATCTAACCTTGAGCGCATAAACCGCTGGAACTGTGCCGTTCGGATGTTCAAGGACAGGCCCGTATTTGGGTTTGGGCCGGGAACTTATATGTTTAAATATGCCCCTTACCAGCTTTCAACAAATCGTACAATTATTAGCACTGACTTGGGAAATGGCGGTAATGCGCACAGCGAATACCTTGGTCCGCTTTCTGAACAAGGACTTTTAGGCATGTTATCTTTTCTTGCGATAGTGGTGGTGATTACTATTATTTCATTTCGCTTGTTTTACAGGTTAAAGGACAGAGACCTTAAGATAATTGTTCTTTGCCTTTACCTTGGCCTTATTACCTATTTTGTTCACGGTACCATGAATAACTTCCTCGATACTGATAAAGCCGCTGTTCCGTTCTGGGGATTTATTGGCGCAATTGTGGCTATTGATATCAGAAGCAGGAGAGAAGGCTTAATTGAAGAAAAGACTAAAAAGCCTTTACTTACATAAGAATCCTGCAGACAAGCAGGGTTATATCATCTACATATTCATTATCGTCTTTAAACTCTTTAAGCTCATCAATTATACTTGTTGTTAATTGCTTGGCTGAATGGTGTTCATTAACATTGGTGGTAAAAAGGTCGGTAAGTTTTTCAAGCCCGAATTCTTCTTTGTTGCCATTTTCAATTTCAATAATTCCGTCTGTGTAAGTCAGGAGTGTAGCCGGGGGCCTTAAAGTAAGTATCCCTTCTTTTACATTGGGTATTTCAGTCAGCATGCCTAAAGCGGGGCATCCCGATTTGAGCAGGGTTACCGTATCTTCCATGTGCAGAAGAGGCGGGTAGTGGCCTGCATTTATATAATGGAGCGTTTGGGTCAGCCTGTTGTACTTGGCAATAAAGAAAGTGATAAAACTTTCACCTTTGGCTGTTTGCACTACTTTCCTGTTCAGGCGGACAATAAGTTCCGTAAGTGATGATGTTTGCTCTATCAATGCAAGCAAGTTGGCCTGGAAGTTGCTCATGAGTAAGGCCGCGGCGACACCCTTACCGGAAACATCGGCAATGCAGATGGCAAATTCACTTTCATCAAGGGGTATAAAATCATAGTAATCTCCGCTTATCTGGTGAAATGGAAGATAGACAGCATCCATGTCTAACTCATGCGTATGCGGCAATACGCTTGGCACAAGTATTGACTGTATTTCTTTGGCAAGGTCCATTTCCCTTTGCATCACTGCCTGGCGTATGCTTTCTTTTGCCAGTTTTTTGTTTTCAATTGCCACCACCAGAATATTGGTAAGCGTTTGGATAAATGGCAAGTGTTTGATTGCCGGGCTGACACCAATACTCTCCTCATTCAGATCGCCAAGAAACACGTAAGCAAGGGGGTTGTTTTTATGATATACAGGCACAATAATTTCAAAGCGTTCATTTTTCGGCCATTCCTTTTGCCCTATTGAGGTTATATCGTGTATATCGGTATATTTTTTCGCATGGTCAATGGTAGCAGTAACGTTCTCCCTTCGTATGCCATAATGAAGCATGGCTTTCCAGCCATTATCATTTCTCAGCAGTATGAGTTTACCAATGAACAATTTATGCTGCAATACATTGCGGTAAATCTCAAACAGCGCGTCAATAGACGCATTCATATTTATAGACTTGGTTATCTCGAGCAGTGAATTAAGCTTAATATCCGCTATCCGCAAACGCTTGGCACTCGATGTTTTATTACTGTTTTCCGACATAATCTTTATAAATATCGAATATCGAACATGGAATAATGAATAACGAAGTTTTCACGAATTCCCATAATTTATATTCTATGAGTAATTCTGAAATAAAGCTATCAGCTAATGGCTGTTTTTTTGCTATTCGCTTCAATATTAGATATTCCGTGTTTGATATTCATTATTTTTTAATACTCATTCATTCAATATTCAAAATTCATCATCCAACATTCTTCAGGCTCCATGCCTGCGCTTTTCCCCTAAACATGGCCTTGGTCTTTGTCCATGTTTGCTCAAATAACTCCGAATTACGGTAACCTTCCAGATGCTTTTCCGATTCCCATATACTGTAGGTGAAAAATACATTTGCAGCATTCACGTCATTCAGTAATTGCAAACTCTTGCAACCTTCAAACGAAGCAATTTTGGAACGGGTAGCGGCAAATAACTCAATAAAATCATTTACCTTTTCGGGCATAAACTCCATTCTTACTATCCTCACTAACACATTAATTAGCAATTAATAATTAGTAATCGAGCTTGGATTTTCATTCTTTTCTTCAATAACAATTCTTTCCTTCATTCCTAATTACTCGTGCTGCGTTTATTATTTTTGAACTCGTGATTATTAATTCCTGATTTTTAATTCCTAATTCTCTTACGCTTTTACCTGCGAACGGATAATATTAAGTGCTCCACCTGCCTTAAACCACTCTATCTGATTTTCATTATAGCTATGGTTAACTTTAATTTCGTCCTTGCTGCCGTTGGCATGATTCAAAACTACTGTCAGCGGCGCACCCGGTTTAAACCCCGTAAGGCCCATGATATCAATGGTATCATCTTCCTGAACCTTGTCATAATCTGCTTTGTTGGCAAAAGTAAGGGCCAGCATTCCCTGTTTCTTCAAATTGGTTTCGTGTATGCGTGCAAACGATTTTACCAATATGGCGCGTACACCGAGGAAACGCGGCTCCATTGCTGCATGTTCACGTGAACTGCCTTCTCCGTAATTCTCATCGCCTACCACTATCGAGCCAATGTGCTTTGCTTTGTAGGCTCGTTGCACCTTTGGCACCGAATCATATTTGCCGTCAAGCTGGTTCTTCACACTGTCGGTTTTGCCATTAAATGCATTGGTAGCCCCGATAAGCATATTATTCGAAATGTTGTCTAAATGGCCGCGGTATTTCAGCCAGGGGCCTGCCATTGATATGTGGTCTGTGGTACACTTGCCTTTTGCTTTAATAAGCAGGCGCAAACCTTTCAGGTCTATTCCTTCCCATGCTGCAAATGGGTCGAGCAGTTGCAACCGTTGGGAATCGGGGGCAACCAGCACTCTTACATTGCTGCCATCTTTGGCAGGCTCCTGGTAGCCCCTGTCTTTTACATCAAATCCTTTTGAAGGAAGCTCTGAACCTGCGGGCTCAGGTAGTTTTACCTTTTCGCCTTTTTCGTTAGTTAAGCTATCAGTAAGCGGGTTAAACGTCAGGTTGCCTGCAAGCGAAAGAGCAGTAACTATTTCAGGAGATGCTACAAAAGCATGTGTATTGGGGTTGCCATCATTACGTTTGGCAAAGTTGCGGTTGAACGAGGTAATAATCGAATTCTTCTTATTGGGGTCATTGGTATGCCTTGCCCATTGACCGATGCAAGGGCCGCAGGCGTTTGCCAATACCACTCCTCCAATCTTCTCGAACCATTGCAGGTAGCCGTCCCTGTCAACGGTATAGCGTACCTGTTCTGAACCGGGAGTAACCGTATATTCCGATTTTGCTTTCAAGCCATGTTCCGAAGCATACTTAGCCAGTGAGGAAGCGCGCCCAATGTCCTCATAAGAAGAGTTGGTGCATGAACCAATCAATCCTACTTCTAATTTTTCAGGCCAGCCATTATCCTTTACTGCCTGTGCAAATTTTGATATAGGCCACGCGAGGTCAGGTGTGAATGGGCCGTTAACATGAGGCTCCAATTCCGAGAGGTTTATTTCAATAACCTGGTCAAAATATTTATCGGGGTTTTCATAAGCTTCCTTATCTCCGCGAAGGTGTTCAGCCACTTTGTCGGCTTCGGCTGCAAGGTCTGTCCTGCCTGTTCCTTTCAGGTAGTCGCTCATCTTTTTATCGTAGCAGAATATAGATGTGGTGGCGCCTATTTCAGCGCCCATATTGCATATAGTGCCTTTACCGGTGCATGAAATTGATTCAGCGCCCGGGCCAAAGTATTCCAATATCCTGTCGGTGCCGCCTTTTACGGTGAGTATCCCCGCTACTTTCAATATAACGTCTTTGGGAGATGCCCAGCCATTGAGCTTGCCGGTAAGCTTTACGCCGATAAGCTGGGGGAATTTCAGTTCCCATGGCAGTCCGGCCATAACATCGCAGGCATCGGCTCCGCCAACGCCTATGGCAACCATGCCAAGGCCGCCTGCATTAGGGGTATGTGAATCGGTTCCAATCATCATGCCGCCGGGGAAAGCGTAGTTCTCCAATATTACCTGGTGAATGATACCCGCGCCCGGTTTCCAGAAACCTATGCCATATTTATTGGAAACAGATGCAAGGAAGTCATAAACCTCTTTGTTTTTGGTAATCGCGGTTTCAAGGTCTTTTTTAGCCCCATTTTCGGCTTGTATAAGGTGGTCGCAATGTACGGTTGACGGAACGGCTACTTTGGACCTTCCTGCCTGCATAAACTGCAGCAAAGCCATCTGGGCAGTGGCATCCTGCATGGCAACCCTGTCGGGCTGAAAATCAACGTAATCAGTGCCGCGTTTATAGGCGCTTGCAGGAAGCTTGTCGGTTAGGTGGGTATATAATATTTTTTCGGTCAATGTCATTGGCCTGCCCAGCACTTTGCGGGCTTCGGCTGCTTTGGCTGAAAGGTGGCCGTACACCTTTTTAATCATATCTATATCGAATGTCATGGCGTAGGATTTTTAGTTGGCACAAAGTTACAAAAATTAGTCATTAGTCATCAGTGATAAGGGGTAAGGAAAATGGAGTAAGGCGTCACTGCGAATCCGACCTCCTTTAAATAATATATTGGAGGATGTGGCAGTCTCAATTTTTGGCTGTTTACTTCAATATTCGATATTCTGTATTCGATATTCATTATTCAATTATTAGGTGTCGGGTTCCAAAAGGTTCCACTTTTAGGGGTTCCATTTTTGTTAATATGTTGGTTATCAGAATAAATATAGGTATCAGGTGCCCAAAAAGTGGAACCCAAGCCAAGTAGTTGGTTATGAGTTGTTTTATTATTTCTGATAAATTATTTAGCATTTTTATTGAGTGTCGTAATATGTGTATTTCATGTCTGTAAAAAACCTTTTTTTATTCTCTTACTCAAATTCCATGATGTTTTCAGCCGTTTTTAGGGCTATCGTATTCTTCAGGTTGATGTCCAATGTTATCATAATAGATTGATTGTCAAATAAATGATTTAGACAGTAAATTATGGGTACAAGTGGATTTTTTTTGATTTGAGTGCATATTTTATTCCTGGTTATTAATTAGTCCTTTCAAGCACAAATATAATTAAAATATTTATACTATATAATAATATATTAAATAATTTATTGACAGCCTTGCAAGGTAATATTCAATTTCCGCCTGCTTTAGCTGACGGTAAAATAAGGCAAACAGGCTTTTGACTTTAGCTCAAAATAAAGTTTTATGCTAAAGCTTATAGTACAATTCAATTCTCATAATCGTCAGCTAAAACAGACGGCAAGTAAAATGACAAATCTCCTTGTTAATTACTCCTGTTTTTTGTAATATTGCAAATACAAACTGCTCCTGAATTTTGAATTTCAAACAAAATAGAAATATGAAAAGAAGCCATCTCTATATTATTTTTATGTTCTTCTCTTTTACTTTTAATGCTACTGCACAAAATTGGCTATGGGCTAACGAAGCTAAACTTAATAGTCCAGCTTCTGTTGGCGATGGTACAGCTTCAGCTATTGATGGTGCTAAGAATGTCTATATTATGGGAGATTTTATTGATACGGTTTTTTTTGGAACAAAACGTTTAATTACAACTCAGGCTGGTAATATTTATATTGTAAAATATGATTCAACCGGGAAAATGCTTTGGACTGCTCAATCTAAAAGTAATTCTGTTTATAGTTTCGCGTATTCATCTAGTATTACTACCGATAAGTCTGGGAATGCTTATGTTGTTGGAGAATTCTATGATACAGTTTCTTTTGGTTCATATCATTTATATTATCCATCATTTGCTTCAACCTTTTCTTCAATGTTTATTGTGAAATATAGCCCTAATGGAAAGGTTTTATGGGCAAAACAACCACATATGGATACAAATTCTGTCTGTAGTGGGAGTTCAATTTCCATTGATAATAAGGGAAACATATATGTAACAGGAAATTTTGGCGACACAGTTAAATTTGGAAACGATACATTGATTTCTGATGATCAAGATATATTTTTAGCTAAATATGATTCAAATGGAAATGTAATATGGGCAAGGCAATCACATTCCCCCTCAATGTATTGTATTGAGGTTGCTTCTTCATTAGCTATTGATAATCTATCTAACATATACGTCACTGGAAATTTTCAGGATTCGATTTTATTTGACAAAGACACATTAAAAGGAGGAAATGTCAATTTAGGGTTTAATAATAATTTTTTTCTTGTCAAATATGACTCTAGTGGAAATGTTTTATGGGCAAAGCAATCAAGTTTTCTATCATATAAATCTGGAGGTTCTGGTAATTCTATTGCATTGGATAATGCATCAAATGCTTACATAACAGGTTATTTTAGAGATTCAATAATGTTTGATAATACACTATTGTCAGTTCTTCCAAGTTATGAACTGTTTCTTGTGAAATATTCGCCTAATGGAAATTTTGCTTGGGCTAAACAAGCATATAAACTTGATACTACAGCAATGTGGAGTGGATTTACATTATCTATAGATACTTTAAGTAATATTTATTTAGCAGGCGGTGCATATAATTCAGTATCAGGTAATTATAAAGTGCGCTTTGATAGTACTACATTTACTACATATATTGCTCCTAATGGGGATGGTGCGTCATTATTGCTTAAACTTGATACAACTGGGAACCTAAAATACGGAGTATTATTACCATTTGGAGGAGATGATGCGAATCCATTAATATGTGACCAATCTGGAAAATATATTTATTGGAGTGGTGATATATATGGGTTAGGAGTTTTTGGTAGTGATTCAATGTTAAGCCAGGGTGATGAAGTTCCCTTCGTTGCAAGGATAGGTGAATTTAGTAAACCCGATGGGGTTGAGGAAATTCCAGTAATAAGTTTAACTTCAATGGTATTCCCCAATCCATCTAAAGGCATATTCACAATCCAGTCATCCGTAGCCAACGGTCAGTCTTCAGTTGAGGTTTATAATATGCTTGGAGAGAAAATAGCCTCCTCCAATTCTTCCAAAGGAGGAGAATTTTACTCCCTCCCTTTGGGAGGGGAAGGGTGGGCTATTGACTTGAACAATCAGCCAAATGGAATTTACTTATACAGGATAAATTCTGAAGATGGTAATCTTATATCGAGCGGAAAACTAATAATTCAGAAATAATAAACAGTAATCAACCTGAATTATAGTCCCGTAGTATTGCGGCGATTTGTGATTCAGAAGCAAGCTCTATTTTTAATCTGTGAATCTGTGGCAATTTATTGTTGCAGCTAAGCAGTTATTTATCTTTGTGATATGAATTTCAATAAAATATTTTACACTGCTTTATTGGGCCTGATTTTAATTTTCTCATGCAATAATGGTGGCGGAGAAATGGATATTTACCGTAATTGCGGCCTTGAAGGCGATGCCAAAAGGGAAGATGTAAGGGCCTTGAATACATTGAAAAACAGGTACACTTTTCCCGACTCAAATGATTTTGACCGTTCTGTAACATTACAGGCTATGCTTGCCCCGGGCAATGACCGCAACCGTTTTTCTGACCATAAGGCCGTAAGCATTACAGGTTATGTATATGATGTAAAAGCAGGCGGAGATGAAAGCTGCAACTGCCATGAAAGAAACCCCGGATATAGGGATACGCATATAGAGATTGTATTACCGGGGAACAATGCAGAGGAAAAGCAATGCGTGATTGTGGAAATTACACCGCGTATGCGTGAGATAATGGCCAAAAAAGGTATGGACTGGAGCACTGATAATTTAAGGCGCACAATTAAAAATCATTTGGTCTGTGTAAAAGGCTGGTTGCTTTTTGATGAAGAACATATTACACAGGCTGAAAATACCGACCCCAATAATCCCAGGGACTGGCGGGCTACCTGCTGGGAGATACATCCCGTTACAAGTATAGATGTGGTGGATAATCAGCCTGCCCTATAAAGTTGTTTCATGGTTGCATTCTGTTGATTTTCGAACAACGATTTTAGATTTTAGAAGTATTAAATAACAAACTATAGTGCCCCACTATTCTGCATTCGTTAATCATTATTCGCGAATCATTAGTTCCCTTATATTTGAAATATGATAACCCACACTGAAATAATTCTATATGTCCGCGACCAGGAAATAAGCAAAAACTTTTATCAAAAACTTTTGCGCATGGAACCTGAACTGCATGTTCCCGGTATGACAGAGTTTGCCATATCGCCCGGTTGTAAACTGGGGCTTATGCCGAATAAGGGTATTGCTAAAATATTGCTCGATAAAACTCCTCACCCTGGTACAGGAACGGGAATACCACGATGTGAACTCTATCTTTTGACGGATAATGCCTGGGCTGAATATGATAATGCAGTGAAATGCGGCGCTAAATTAATAAGCCCTCTTGCTGACCGCGATTGGGGGCACAAGGTATGTTACTTTGCCGACCCCGATGGGCATATTGTAGCATTTGCTGGTGAGAGTAAGAAGTAATTGATTATTAACCTGAGTACGTGATAAGAAAATATATAATAAATAAATTAAGTAATCCCGTCTCTGCAATGACGGATGCCCCTCGTCACTGCGAACTTAGTTATGACATTTATCGTCATTAATTCAGTTATGACAGTTATTGTCATTAATCCGCTTTCCCTATAAAAAATGGCGAATGTGGCAGTTTGCTTCCCCAAATAATATGCGCAATCCCGAACTTCTCGTCGGAGCCCAGTATTACTAATACTTCTTCTTGTTTTTTTCAACACAGAGTTCACAGAGCAAAGAGAGTTGCGCAGAGCTTTTTGTTACACTGAGATTGCCACGCCTGACCAAAGCGTCAGGGCTCGCAAGTGACGATTTCACACACAGTTAAAGAAAATATTATCCTGAACCCAGGTTTGTATAATTCCCGGTTGCCCTATGCAAATTGCCGGTAAAATACCGCTAATCAGATGGAAGTAATTGTATCGGCGCATCCGATAGCTGCCACGCTTACTGCGCCAACCTTTGCTTTGTGCAATTCCGTAACACAGGCTTCAATAGTGGCGCCGGTAGTAATAATATCATCTACCAATAAAACGTGCCTGCCTTTCATCTCATCCGCTTTTTCCACCTTAAATATACCCTCAACATTTTCCCACCTCTCATACCTCGATTTGCGGGTTTGGGTATCGGTATTCTTCACCCTCGATAAAGCCCCATGCAATACAGGTATGCCCATGCTTTGCGACAAGCCCTCGGCAAAAAGGGCGCTCTGGTTATATCCCCTCTTCCTGAGTTTGGCCGGGTGCAGGGGAATATATATAATCATATCTGCTTTATTAAATAGAGGCGAAGTTTTTAAATCGTGCCCATACCAGTTGCCTAAATATTTGCCTAATTCCTTTTTGCCTTTATACTTAAGCTCATGCACCAAATCCTGCACCGTATTGCCTTTTTGGTAATGACACCAGGCAGCAACCGCATTTACCTCTGCCCTGCCCCAAAAAACTTTCGTAAGCGGATTACCGGCATTGTTATGGAAATTGGTCTTGGGTAATTTATATATGCACATAGTGCATACTGATTCCTCATTAATAGCAAGCCCTTCGCCGCAACAAAGGCAAACTTCGGGGTAAAACAGCCCGATAAAATCTCTTGCTAATTGTAAAACGGAAGCCACAGATTTACAGAGTAGATATGTTTATTATGCAATTCATTGAAACCATCTGTGAATCTGTAGCTATTATTTTTGCTTTTATATTGTAATTGAATTATATCTGCGTTATCAGCGTTCCATTCATCATATCCCAAAAACCTTAACAGAATTTTTTGTAGTTATTTCCGCAATCTTTTCCATAGGTAACTTATATATCTCAGCTATTTTTTCCGCCACATAATACAGGTACGAACTTTCATTTCTCTTGCCTCTGAACGGCACAGGGGTAAGATAAGGAGAATCGGTTTCCAATACAATATGCTCCAATGGAACCTGCGCCAATACGTATGGTAATGTGCTGTTTTTATATGTAACCGCCCCTCCAATGCCCATCATAAAATCGCCAAGCGCAATTATTCGTTGTGCGTCTTCGGGGGTACCGGAGAAACAATGAAAAATTCCTTTTAGCCTGTTATCCTTCATATCGGTTACAATATCCATCACCTCGTTAAATGAGTTGCGGCAGTGTATAACAATTGGCAAACCAATTTCCTGCGCCCACTCTATCTGCCTGCGGAAAGCAATTTTTTGCTGCCCGGCATAAGTTACATCATGGTAAAGGTCTATGCCGATTTCGCCTACCGCGTAAAACTTCTCATTGCTCAGCCATTCCTTTATTACCGCAAGTTGTTTTTCGTAGTCCTCAAAAACTGAGCAGGGGTGAAGGCCCATCATAGGGAAACATTTATCGCGAAAGGCATCGCAGGTTGTAATCATGGGCTGAATGCTTTCCGCATCAATATTAGGAAGAAAGAAACGGGTGATGCCCTTGTCAACAGCCCTTTTTATCATTTCTGCCCTGTCGGTATCGAACTCGGCGGCAAAAAGATGCGCGTGTGTGTCGGTAAGTTGCATTACGCGGAAACAGGCTGTTTGAAGAATGAAACAAGTTTATCCACACAAAAATCAACTTCCTCTTTTGTGTTATACTTGCTGAATGAAAAACGGATAACAGGCCGTGAATCCATATTTTTACCCAAAGCTTCAATTACATGCGAGCCCTTCATGCTGCCCGATGAGCAGGCGCTTCCGGCAGAGCAGGCTATGCCGTTTATATCAAGTTTCATCAGCAGCATTTCAGCATCCTGTGTTGGCGGGAACATTACATTGAGCACCGTATATAATGAACGTCCTTTTGCATCCCCGTTAAATTCGATACCGGGAACACCGCTTTCCAATTTCTTAATCATATAATTCTTTATACCCTGTATATGGGCTTCATGAGCTTTCATCTCTTTGTGCGCTATTTCCATAGCCTTGCTTAATGCAACAATGCCTGCCACATTCTCCGTTCCGCCGCGCATATTGCGTTCCTGTCCCCCGCCATATATAAAAGGATAAATGTTATAATTACTGTTTATATAAATAAACCCGGCTCCCTTAGGGCCATGAAACTTATGTGCAGCGCCTGAAATAAAATGCACCTTTATTTTCTGCAAATCAAGCGGGTAATGGCAGACAGACTGAACCGTATCGCTATGAAAAATCGCATCATACCTGGCGCATAATTCCCCGACTTCTTCAATGGGAAGCAGGTTGCCGATTTCATTATTGGCATGCATTAAAGAAACCAGCGAGCGGGGATTTTCCTTCAGAAGCCTTTCCATATCAGTTAAATCAATGTGGCCGTCTTTTTTCAGTTTCACATAACTCACCTTCACTTTCCCTGCTTTCTCTGACCTTTCGAGGCTGTGCAATACAGCATGATGTTCAAGCCTGCTGGTGATTACATGCTTAATATGGTAGGTATCAGTAGCTGACAATATTGCCATATTATCGGCTTCAGTACCACCCGAAGTGAAAAATATTTCGGAAGGAGATGCATTCAGGTATCCGGCAACGGCCTTTCTTGCTTTCTCAATCAATGACTTAGCCTCCCGGCCATAAGAATGTATAGAGGATGGGTTGCCGAACTTGCCGCCAAGCACATCCACCATCTCCTTTAATACTTCAGGGTCAATCGGCGTAGTGGCTGCATTATCAAAATACACATTCATAGGGGTTATTTTATGATTCATTTTTTCATTTTCTCAAAATATTACAATAACCATATCTTTGTATCCGTTATAAACAAGATGCGCAAAGTTAGTCTTTTTACATTTATTTTTCTATCCTTTTTTTATACCGGTAATCCTCTTGTTGCCCAGAAGAATGCAGACGAATATTCCGACCCAAACAGGTTGAGATACGAGGACCATGTTTACCGCAACTATATAAAAACTGTGCAGATGCACCAGTCGGGTTGGAAATTCTCACCCCCGGTTATTGAGCTTAATTCAGGCCAGCGCCTTGTTTTTGAATTCGACGACCTGGATGGAGATTACAAATCATATTATTACACTTTTATTCATTGTGATGCCGACTGGCAACCTTCCGACTTAAATAATTTCGATTTCATGAAAGGCTATGAGCAGGATTTCATTAACGATTATTCTACTTCAGCTAATACCCTGCAAAAATACACCCACTACCGTATTACTATTCCAAACAATAATATTCAGCTATTAATATCAGGCAACTATCTGCTGAAAGTGTACCTTAACAATAACCCCGACAGTGTTGTTATTACACGCCGCTTTATGGTTTATGAAAAAAAACTGGGAATAACCGCGAGGGAAAAACCCGGCGTAGGTTATGAATTAAATACCAGGCAGCAAATTGTCTTCAGCATAAATACAACACGTTATAGCATACTTGACCCCTTTCATGCGTTGCAGGTTTTTATATTGCAGAACGGAAGATGGGACAATGCTATAGCTAATGTACAGCCTCAATTTGTTACGGATACTGCCTTGCAATATTTCGATGACCTGGGAAATAACTCTTTCGACGGGGGCAACCAGTTCAGGAATTTCGATATGACCAGCCTGCAGATGATAAGCGACCACATTGCACGGTTTATACCAAATTATGACTACCCGGAAGTTCAATTGAAAGAAGACAAACCCAGGGCAAATGACCCGTATATAACCCTTCCAGATATTGACGGGCAATTTCTTATCTTAAACAAAGATGACGACAGCAGTTCTACCAGCGCAGATTATGCCTTGGTGCATTTCTTTATGCCCATAGATACTGCTATTACTACAGGCAATGTATATATTTTCGGCCAGTTATCAGACTGGCAATGCAAAAAAGAATTTCAATGCCATTATGTTGACAGCTTAAAAGGCTATAAAACTGATTTGTATTTAAAACAAGGCTTTTATGATTACCAGTATGCTTTCCTGAATGACCACTCGAAAGTTGCTGATGTTACTGTATTGGAAGGCAACCATTCTGAAACAGAAAACACCTATTCCATTTATGTTTATTACAGGCCCGTTGGTATCTACTACGACCAGTTGATTGGCATTAAATCATTTCACGCACCCAGCAATTAGGCATTGCTATTGCCTGCATTGGTTGACAGCTCAGATAAATATGCAGATTTATGGCTTTAGCCTGAAATAAAGCCATTATTTATGGCTAAAGTCTATACTTGTTGCTGGTCTTATTATACTCAGTTAAACCATACTGCAATTTTAAAAAATCACAGGTAAAAATGGTATTAACATATTCAGGCTAACTCAAAGTCAATAAACTTCTTTACGAGGTCAGTCCTCTTGACTTTCACCTTTACATCCTGCCCAAGCTGGAAGCGGCGGCCGCTGCGTTTGCCTTTCAGGCAATAGTTTTGCTCATCGTAATAGTAATAGTCATCGTGCATATCGCGGCCCCTTATAAAGCCTTCGCATTTATTGGCTTTCAGTTCCACAAACATTCCGTATTCCGTCACGCCTGAAATCAATCCGTCAAATACCTGGTTGGTGTGTAATTGCATAAACTGCACCTGCTTATATTTTACCGATGCCCTTTCTGCTTCTTCTGCAAGGCGTTCCATCTTCGAGCAATATTTGCATTGTTCTTCAATGTCGCGCTTGTCTTCAATAATTTTATGAGTGGTTAAATATTCCTGCAAAAGGCGGTGTACAATAAGGTCGGGGTAGCGGCGTATAGGAGAAGTGAAATGAGTGTAATAATCAAAACCCAATCCGTAATGGCCAATATTTTTGGTGGTGTAAATTGCTTTGGCCATAGTGCGTATGGCCAGGATATTCAGAATGTTTTCATAAGGTTTTGAACGGGCACCCTCTAATAATTCGTTCATTGCCGTGGAAATCTTCGTGGATTTTTCAAAGTTTGATTTTATTCCCGATTTACGTAAGAATTCAGTAAACTTCTGCAGCTTTTCCAAATCAGGCGCATCGTGAACACGGTAAACAAAAACATTTTTCTTTTTGTCCTTATGCCCTTGCCTGTTGGGTTCAGAGTCTTTTTCTACCGGGGCTTTGCCGATTAATTCAGCAACTTTCCTGTTAGCCAGGAGCATAAAATCTTCAATAAGCCTGTGCGAATCATTAGCTTCCATAAACTTTACCCCAAGCGGGTTGCCGGCTGCGTCAAGAATAAATTTTATTTCTGTTTTCTCAAATGCTATGGAGCCTTCTTTCAGCCGTTTATTCCTCAATGTTTTTGCGAGCTTATTAAGCGTATGCAATTCATTTGAAAGTGTATCTTCCTTTCCTTCCAATATTTCCTGAACCTCCTCGTAATTAAATCTCCTCCTTGATTTTATAACCGTTTTACCGAACCACTGGTGCTTGATTTCGGCATTTTCGTTTAATTCAAATACAGCAGAAAAACAAAGCTTATTTTCATTCGGGTTCAATGAACACGCCTCATTCGATAAGGCTTCCGGCAGCATGGGTATTACCCGGTCAACCAGGTAAACCGAAGTGGCTCGCGCTTCCGCTTCTTTATCAATGGGCGAATTTAATTCCACATAATGGCTTACATCCGCAATATGTACGCCTACTTCCCAGTTGCCGTTTTCCAGTTTCTTTAACGAAAGGGCATCGTCAAAATCTTTGGCATCAGCCGGGTCAATGGTAAATGTTGTAATATCCCTGAAATCGCGCCTGCGTTTTATTTCTTCTTCGGGTATGCTTGTCCGCAAGGTTTCAACAGCCTTTCTGACCACCTTTGGAAATTTCAGCGGGAGGCCGAATTCCTCAATTATGGAATTCATTTCCGCGGCGTGCTCACCGGGTTGGCCCAGTATTTCTGTTATTTCGCCTACCGGGTTTCTGTCTTCCTCTTCCCACCTGGTAATATTTACCAATACTTTTTGCCCGTTTTTTGCATTGTTTATTTTATCGCGGGGCACAAAAATATCTGATGGCGCTTTTGAGTTATCAGGTAAAACAAAGGCATGCCCTTCTGATACCTGAAGCGTACCGCTATAAGTAGTTTTACCCCTTTCTATTATCTCAACTATTGCTCCTTCGGGCCTTTCATTATGGTGTGTGGTTTTAATAACTGCCTTTACAATATCACCATGCAAAGCGCGTCCTGTTTTTTCACGGGGTATATAAATATCTTTTTGTGATTCCGGTGAAATAATAAATGCAGCGCCCGAAGCTTTCATGTCAACAGTGCCAATAATATGGTGTTGGTGGCGTTGCTGCTGTTCCTGCCTTTTTCTGCCTTTAGTTTTTTTTCTCATTTCACCAGTCTTTGTCTTACCGCTTCATACATTACTATGGCAGCGCTTACCGATACATTCAGCGAATCTATTTTCCCCATAACGGGAATGCGAACTTGTTTATCACATAGCCTGAGTATTTCATTTGAAATACCGCTTCCTTCCGAACCTAATACAATGACGGTAGGTAGGATGAAATCGGCAGAGGTATATAACTCTTCGCTTTTTTCGGTACATGCTACTGCCTGCAAGCCGCTTGATTGAAGATATTTCAGCGTATCTGCAAGGTTTTTTTCACGGCAGACAGGCAGAATGTTTAATGCGCCTGCGGATGCTTTCATGGTTTCCTCGTTAATCTGCGCGGAGCCTTTTTGAGGGACAATTACGGCATCAGCGCCTGCACATTCAGCCGAGCGAATGATTGCGCCCAGGTTACGCACATCGGTTACCTGGTCCAGCATAATGAAAAGGGGAATTTTACCCGCTTCAAAAATACCCGGTAATAAGTTTTCCGCTTTGTGGTAAGTAACTTCGGCCATATAAGCAATCACACCCTGGTGGTTTTTACCGGTCAGGCGTGTCAGCTTTTCAAGGGGCACATATTGAAAATGTATCTCATGTTCCCTTAACAAAAACAATAATTCTTTCGATAAAGGGCCTTGCAGGTTATTCTGTACAAATACTTTTTCCAGTTCCTTGCCGCTTTCTATTGCTTCAATCACAGGATGCAGGCCAAATATCATAGGACTTTTTATGGGCATAATTCTAATAAAGTGCCAATATACGTGGCATTGGCTTTACTCTTGCTTTTTTTCTTTAATAATTATCAAATGGTTTTAAACAAAGAACACTGATTTTTATCATGGATACTGATTACTAACTGCTGTTATAAATACTGCCCTATTTTCCCCAAAGGCTTTATAAACAATGTGAGTAAGCCCGGCTTCAGGTTATTTATCTTCCAGGCTTTTCTGTCCTCCATATTGGCTTTAATGCGCCTGAATAATGTTCGGTTACTTGTACCTCCCTTACGCATCTTTACCAATACCTCCGGTATATATGTGGCCCTTAATTTATGCTTATGTAACATGCGCAGCATCATCTCATAATCGGCAGAAATGGTAAGCGTTGTATTATAGTTTCCATAGTTGTCATACCATTTTTTCTTCATGAAAAAAGTAGGGTGGGGTGGCATCCAGCCTTTTAAAAACAGTCCCTCTTTATATGGAGTTGACTTCCAGTTGCGGAATATTTTATCAGGATTTATGCGGTCAACGTATTGCAAATCGCTATAGACACAATCTGCGTTTTCTTTCTCAAATACAGCAACAATTTTTGAAACAGAGCTGGGATTGGCATAAAAATCGTCAGCATGTAAAAAGCCTATAACATCACCTGTGGCTTTGCTCAACCCTTTATTAAGAGCCTGGTAAATCCCTTCGTCTTTTTCTGAAATGAGTATGTTTATTTTGTCTTTGTATTTTTCAAGCAAGGCTTGGGTACCATCATCCGATGCTCCGTCAATAACTATATACTCTATATTCTTATAATCCTGCTCAAATACCGATTGCATAGTGCTTTCCAGGGTATCGGCATTATTCAGGCAGGCAGTTATTATGGAGACTTTCAGCATAGCTTATTCAAAGATATGAATGCTCTGTTGCAAAAGTTCAGGGTTATTGATAAAATTGGCGGCATAGCTTCTTGCTCCTTCCGACCAATTCCTATATGTATCTGCATCCATGGCAATGGCTTGCTCTATTGCTTTCACAAAGCCATCCTGGTTATTTAAGGGTAAATCAAATCCTGCTTTGGCGGCTTCCAGGTTGTGCCAGGGTGTCTGGTCGCTTATAATAGCCGGGCATCCGCACATCATTGCTTCCAAAATTGTGTGGCCAAAATTTTCGCCTTGAGTAGGAAGAAAAAGAAAATGTATTTCATTCAGTGTATTTGGAATTTCGTCCTTGGCAATTGGCCCGTAGTGTTCTGCCTCAATATTGTCGGGTAGTTTGTTAAGTACTGTCTTGCATTTTTCCCAATAAGGGTAATCATAAATCGGCCCGTAAATACTGAATTTTACTTTGCCTTTGACTTTCATTAAAACTTCAAGAGCAAAGAGAAGGTTTTTTTCAGGCGAAACCCTCGCCACATTTATCAGGTTCACTATTCCCTTGTCTTTACGGGTAACAACTAAAGGAGGCAGTTTCATATCGCCCGGTAAATTGGGGGCAACGCGTATTTCAACTTTATTGCCAAATACATTCCGGATATGTCCTGCTTCCTGTTCCGAGGCGGCATGAAAATGCATATTTTTAATGAAGCTGCTGTTTTTTATCCATAACAGGAATGGCCTCTTTTTCCAGCTTTTTATGGCAATAGCGCTTGGCGCCAGCATGCCGCGCGGAGCAAGTATTATTTTTTTCTTCAGCCTGTTTAGAATAAATAATGGCATAATGGTGAAGCGGGGTGAATACATGCTGTTAAGATAAGCTATATCAAAGTTTTCACTTTCTATCAGCTTAGCCATGTTAGGGTAGCTAAGGTTTTGAGCTGAAAAATAATAAACCCTCATTCCATTAGGCAATATTGTCCATGTATCGCTTTTAATCCCTTTATAAGGAATAGTATCAGTATAGTCGGTATCCCTTGTTACTACTGAAAAATCGTAATAATCCTTAAGATGGTTGATGAGATTAAATGACGATTGAATAGGGCCGCCTGCCATAAAGCCCGGGTAAAACCAATCGCTGAATAATAATATTTTCTTTTTAGCCATCTATTCCGTTCTCTTTTAACCAGTTTTCAAGTACAACCAAATGCCATATTTTATACCAGGGTGTTTTCGCGCTGTCATGCAGAAAACCTTGCCACAAAGATTGCACATTATCTTTATTAAACTGCGGCCTATCTGAAAGCCCTATCATATTTCCTTCGCAAAAAGTTTTTAATTCACTCTTCATCCATTCTGCCCAGGGGAAGGTAAAGCCCATTTTAGGGCGATTGATAATATTTTCAGGCAGTAATCCCCTGGTAGAGTCTGTCAGTAGTTTTTTTGGTGTATGCGGATATTTTACTTTATCGCTTAATCCTGAAACATACTCCACTAATTTGTAATCGAGGAAAGGTACCCGCACTTCGAGGGCATGGGCCATGCTCATCTGGTCGGTATCGCGCAATAAAATATCGGGCAGGTAATTGCTTAATTCCGCGGAAGATATTTTAGATAAGATGCCATGCTTCGGGTTGAAATGATATTCAGTTTTGAATCCTTTTTGTGAAGTTAATAATTGACTTACTTCATCCGGCGATAATGTTTTGCGTGTTAAAGGATAGGTGTTTTCTAAGTTCCAGTCTGGCAGGTTGAAAAGTTCAAGCAGTTTATTGGCAGCAGGTGTATTATTTAAAAGTTTATAAAGATGCACCGGCAATGAAATTAATGGTTTGGGGAAACCTGTCACCCATTTCATCTTCTCCAGTTTATATAGCCGTCTGAATAATGGATAGCCTGCAAACAACTCATCGCCGCCTAAACCCGATAATGCCATAGTAATGCCTTCTTTTTTGGTAGCTTCCGATACAACATAGCTGTTCATGCCGTCGCCGCTGGGGTGGTCCATGGCGCTCATTGCTTCGGGTAATTTATCAAGGAATAGTTTTAGCGAAAGCAAAATGGGATGATGCTCGGTATTATACTGCTTCGCAATTTCGCTGGCATAAGGGCTTTCGTCAAAGGTAATTTCTTTAAAATTTACCGAAAATGTTTTTACTTTTTGGGTCATCAGTTTTGACATCATGGCCACTACAATGCTTGAATCTATTCCTCCTGAAAGGAATGCCCCGAAAGGCACATCGGCGACTAATCGCATTTCCACAGCATCGAAGAGTAGATTTTGTACATCTTTGCAAATCTCCGGGTAAGGCCTGTTTTCCGGCTGCAGGGGAATATCTGTAAGGCTCCAGTATTTTTTCTGTTGCATGGTGGCCGGTTCATTTTCCTTTATCAGCATATAATGACCGGGCTGCAGGATAGAAACATTTTCTATTATGGTTTGTGGTGCATGTACAGTCTGGTTGGTTACATAATCGTTTAATGCGGCCGAGCTTAATTTCTTTGGAACAAGCCCACTTTGCAGCAATGCCCTTAGCTCTGAAGCAAAGACAAATATTTTATCATTGAACCAGAAATAAAGGGGCTTGATGCCAAGCCTGTCGCGGGCAATAAAGAGTTCTTTTTTTTCTTTATCCCATATTGCAAAGGCAAACATGCCGTTAAAATGCTTTAGGCAATCGGCGCCCCAGCGCAGGTAAGCGGCTAATATTACTTCCGTATCGCTTTGTGTCCGGAAAGGATATGCCATATCTTTGTTGTTTCCGGCAAAGGCGCGCTGTAATTCTAATTTCAGGGTTTTAAAATTGTAAAGCTCTCCGTTATAGACAATTGCAAGCCTTCCATCGGCAGAGAACATGGGCTGGTGGCCATTTTTCGATAGATCTATAATACTCAGGCGGCGGTGGCCAAGGGCTATATTATTCTCAACATAAGTTCCCTCATCATCCGGCCCGCGATGGGCAATAGCCTTCAGCATGCGGGAAATTACATCATTGGGCACAAGATTTTGTGTCCCTGCCTCGCCAATAACACCACATATTCCGCACACTTGCTACAATGGTTTTATTAAATTATTCTCCTTTAAAAACAGGTTTCCTCTTTTCTAAAAATGCCTTGACTCCTTCGGCATTGTCGTATGTTTTAGCTGCAAGGGCTTGTATTTCGCCTTCCATATCTAATTGCTGGCTGAGGGTATTATCCAGTGATTCGTTGAGGAGTTTTTTAGTTAGGCCTAAACCCCGGGTTGGCATTTGAGCCATTTGTCCGGCAAGTTTTTCAGCTTCGCTCATTAATGTATCATCAGGAATGACTTTATAAATCATGCCCATTTCCATAGCTTGCTGTGCTGAAACTTTATCGCCCAGCATCATTAAAGCAGCTGCACGCTGAAAGCCGATTAAACGGGGTAAAAAGAATGTGCCACCGCTATCGGGTATTAAACCGATTTTACTAAAGGCTTGTATAAATGAAGCGGAAGCCGCTGCCAGAACTATATCGCAGGCTATGGCAATGTTGGCTCCCGCGCCCGCTGCCACACCAATTACAGCACAAATTACAGGCTTTTCAATATTGCGGATTTTAAGAATTATCGGGTTGTACTGCTCCTGGACAAAAACCCTGATGTCAGCCCCGGGAGCAATAGCGGCTGCAAGGTCCTGCCCGGCGCAGAAAGCCCTGCCGGCACCGGTAAGCAGAATTGCCCGCACTGTTTTGTCATTTGCACATTCATCTAATGCCGCCTGCATTTCTTTTGCCATGGGCATATTAAAGCTGTTGAGCACATCGGGGCGGTTCAGCGTTATTTTGCCAACCCCATTTTGAATTGAAAATAAGATATTTTCCATGTTTATTATATTTTTACCGCAAAGACACGAAGGTGCAAAGTTTTAAAATTATTCTTCATTGTCATTTAGCGTCTTTGTGTCTTTGCGGTGAGAATTTATATGCATTTAAAATAATCGAAAGGTTCTTTACAATTATTGCAAACATAGAGCGCTTTACACGCTGTAGAACCGAAAAAGCTTTTCATAATTGTATCAGTAGAGCCGCAGCGTGGGCACTTGATAGTTTTTGGTTTATTGCTCAACAGGCTTTTATCGGGTGATGATTTTTCAGGAGGCGCTATTCCAAACTCAAGCAACTTTTTTTTACCTTCTTCACTAATCCAATCTGTTGTCCATGCAGGAGAAAGAATTGTTTTAACAGTGAAATTCTCCACACCTTTCTCATTCAGTTTAGAGTTTATGTCATCTTCAATTACGTTCATTGCCGGGCAACCGGAATATGTAGGAGTTATGGTTATAGTCGTACCGGATTCATTCGTTTCAACTTCCCTTACGATGCCCAGGTCAACAACATTCAATACCGGAATTTCAGGGTCGTAAACTTCCCGCAGGTAATCTAATATTTGATTGTTATCAGGCATTCAAGTTTTCTTCTTTAAAAGGAACACTAAACACTAAACAAGAAATGAAAAATATTTAAGGAAACAGCGCGTCATATTTTCCTTTGTCATTAAATATTTCTTGTTTAATGTTATTAATTTACATTTTTAAGAAATTCTGAGTAATTGCATTACTACCATTTAGCCCCGGGATAGGCTCGTTGCAAGTATTGCAGTTCGGCTAATATATATCCAAGATGCTCGGTGTGAATTCCTTTTCTCCCACCCTTCATCATGAATGAGGGCTTCGGAATTTTTATGGTCGCTTCGTCCAATACCTGCTTAATAGTAGCATCCCATTGTTTGCGTATGCCAGCCATACCTGGGACAATTTTTTCTGCAACAAGCAATTTGTCCGATTCTGAAGTTTCAAAAAGGTCATCGGTAAACATCCAAAGGTTATCAATGGCATTTTGCATGCGTTTATGGCTTTCTTCTGTTCCGTCGCCAAGCCGGATTACCCAATCGCTGCAATGGCGGAGGTGATAGGTGGTTTCCTTTATGGCTTTTTCAGCTATGGAACGCAACTTCTCATTGGTACTGCCAAGCAAGGCGTTTTGCAGGTGGTAATTAAAAGCGGTAAATAAAAACTGGCGCATGACGGTATTGGCAAAATCGCCATTGGTTTGTTCGGCCAGCAGGCTGTTTTTATAATCCATAACATCGCGCAGGTATGCCAAATCATCTTCTGTGCGCCCTTTGCCTTCCAGTTCGCCTGCATAAGTCAAATAGAGGCGCGATAGGCCGATAAGGTCAAGAGATATATTGGTCAGGGCAATATCTTCTTCCAATATGGGTCCATGCCCACACCATTCCGAAAGGCGGTGCCCCAGGATTAAACTGTTGTCGCCCTGCCATAATACATAATCGAACAGCGCTTTATTTATAGCATTAGTGTCGCTCATATTCAAATTTTTAGAAGTAACAAAGTTAAGATAAAAGAGTTATGAATTATGAGTTATAAGTTATGAATAGGTGTACCTGCCGTTTCACTCATATACTCATTCAAAAATCAGCATAATTCAGCAGTGGCAAGTTCACAAAACCAGAAACCCTTGGCCCTGGGGCCGCTTATTGGCGGGTGGTCTTTGCTGACTTTGATTTCAATAGGCTTATAAACTTTTTCCCCTTTTTCAAATTTTACAGCCTCCTTATATATAGGGCCATCGAAGCAAAAGCTGTGAAACTCCCCATTTTCACCGCAGGGGTCAACATTTGCCGGGAAGTTTTTCACAAACTCTGAGGTAAATAATTCCCCCACTTCTTTTTCACCAAGATAGGCATCGTTGGTGCAGCACAATATGGTTTTAAATCCCAGGCTGATAAAATCATCGGCCAATTGTTTGGTGTCTTTTTTCCATAAAGGATATACACCTTTCATGCCCACTTTGGCAAGATTGTTGTCCCGGTATGCCCGCAGGTCTTCCAAAAATATATCTCCGAATATTACATGTTCTATGCCTTTGGCTTTTTGTGTCAGCAAAAATGCCTCCATATTGCGTTCATATTCGGCATTGCTGCCTTCATGCACATATATTTTATGCCAGGGCAGACCTATGCTTTTGGCCTGCTTTTCTATAAGCTCTTCGCGAACACCGTGCATGGAAACGCGTTTGAAGTTACCGTTTACGGTAGTGAATAAGACTTCAACACTATATTCCTTTTGTTGCAGAATATGGTACAATGCAAAGGCGGAATCTTTACCGCCGCTCCAGCAAAAAACAGCTTTTTTCATAAAGCGAAGATAATAATTTAGCTGAGACCTCACCCTGCCCTCTCCTTGCTCAAGGAGAGGGTTGGAAGATAGTTTTGTTTATTCCTGCATGTTTTTAAAAACATAATATTGAACGAAATAAGAAAATTAAATATTCCTGCCTCTCGCCTTGGACAAGGAGAGAGCCAAGGAGTGAGGTTTGAATTTACTTACTTTTTTTGCACTGCATTAACCTGTGCCTGGTAAGTTACTCCGTAATCCCCGTCTTTAGCCCCATTGTGCGCATGTATATATACCAGGAATGAGACAGTCAATAAAAGTTGAGAAAAGATAATGCCTGTAAATAATTTTTTCTTGCCCCTGAATATTTTTGCCATGAAGATATATGTGAAAGGAAAAGCTACAATAAGATAATGCGGATGAACAAATAACCCGCTGAAATTCATTAATATGCCCAGCCCAAGCAGCATGGATAAAAGGTAAAAGTCGGTTGAGTTGAGATTTACGGTAAGCCTTGAAAATAATTGTTTTTGTTTTACATAAACGGATATCTTTTTCGAATATTCCCATAAGCGTTTTGCTGTGTAAAACCCTGTGCAAGCCAAAGCAACATTTAATAAGGCAACCATATATGTAGCATGCCCTAATATAAAAGGCTCTTTAATAAAATCCCAAAAATTTTTGTGCAGGGAGTACATCGTATTAAGGCCATGCGAATCAAGAAACAAATAGATATAATAATTAAAGTTAAAGGCATTAGAAAGGCCGAGTTCTGTTGGTTGCGGATGTTTTAAAATAAATAGCAACCAGGGTATAAGGCCAATACTGCCAATAGTGCTCCCCGATAACCAATAACCCCACTTAAATGGCTGCTTGTTGCGGTAGTCATATATTATAGTGAAAACAGCCAAGCCGGCAGCATAAAAAAAACCGCTCATGTGTATCTGCCCGATTAAAGCGCCGGACATGCCCCACATAAAAGCGCCCCACCTTTTATTCCTGTTAGCATTACTCCAAATGACAAGGAAACAAAATACCGGCAAAACATCCTGTGCCCATATTTTTCGCGAGAAGAGCACAGCCAAGGGACTTACTGAAGCAAGTGTTAATCCCCAAAGCCATATATCACGTTGCTCTTTTTCTATTTTAACAATGATAAATAACAGGAAACACAATATGCTTATCACATTAATCCATTGCACCAAGCCTGCCATGCCGGCAGGTGTGTGGACACAGTATGCCATAACAGAAAAAACAGCAACACTTAATCCGGGATTAACAATTCCTCCGCCACTTACCATTCCCACTTCGGGCCATTGGCCTGTCTTTGCAACTTCCATAGAGCTATTATACATGCATTGCTCATCCAATTTCCATTCCATATCATTCACCCATACCAGGCGAAGAATTAACCCAACCGCAATAAAGGCAAGGAAAAACCAATTGGAACGCAACCAGGAATAGTTTTGCACAAGGAATTTTTGATTAGGTACGGCTAAAGTAATGTTTTACAACAATATTTCTGGTTTTCAAAAGGTTTAGAAACTGTTTAAGTTTAGCTCAGGGCTAAAGCCGCTACTATTGGTTATTACGAATAACCCCGCCTTTAAAGGCGGAGTTAAAGGTTCCGGAGCATAGCAAGGCTTTAGCCGTGAAAGGATATCTTTATAAATATTCTCTTGAAAATTTAATTATGGGAAATGCTAAAGAATTTATCAAAAACAGGGGAAAATGGCATCCCGCAGATATTGCGGGACCAAAGTGTGCCATTTCTTGTGAAAATAAGAACACAAGAACCGGTGTACAAAACCGGGAAAATTTTTCTGAGTGATTTATTGATAATCAGCATAAAGCCGGTATACAAATGGCAAAAAGCGTATACCACCCCCTTTGGATAGATAAAATGGCACATAAAACTTTGCGGACTTTGCGTAAATCTTTGCGTTCTTTGCGGTTAAGAAATATTAAAACTGAGACTGCCACATCCCCCTCATTTTATAGGGGAACGCGGATTCGCAGTGACGTGGTACGCTTGAAATCGTGTCGAATGGGGATAACCTGTTGATAATATTGAGCATGGGAAGGGGATATGGAAGAGGCTTTGGTATAATTTTGCACCTTATTAAAAAATACAATGTCAGCAGCAAAATATAATGAAGACAGTATCCGGTCATTAGACTGGAAGGACCATATCCGGTTCCGCCCCGGAATGTACATCGGTAAGTTGGGCGATGGCTCATCGCAGGATGATGGCATATATGTATTGCTTAAAGAGGTAATTGATAATGCCATTGATGAATTTGCCATGGGCTTTGGCAAAACCATTGAAATAACCATAAAAGATAAAACTGCCACCGTCCGCGACCATGGCCGGGGTATTCCGCTGGGAAAGGTGCTTGACTGCGTGGCCAAGATAAACACCGGAGCCAAGTATGATTCAGAGGTATTTAAAAAATCTGTCGGATTGAACGGGGTGGGTACCAAAGCTGTAAATGCGCTTTCGGGTTATTTCAAGGTGCAGTCGGTAAGGGAAGGCAAAACCAAAATAATTGAATTTAAAAAAGGCGAGGTACTTAAAGACCATGCTATAAGTTCATCCGATGAAGCTGAAGGAACTATAGTAACTTTCCAGGCCGACGATACTATATTTCCGAACTACCATTACATAACTGAGCACGTAGAGCGCATGTTATGGAATTACGCCTTCCTTAACACAGGGCTTAAGATAAAATTCAACGGGGCTAAAATAGAATCGGAAAAGGGCTTGCTCGATTTGCTGGAGCATAATATTAACAGCCCCATTTTATATCCTGTCATTCACCTTAAAGGCAATGATATTGAGGTGGCAATGACCCACAGTGTGCAGCAATACAGCGAGGAATATTATTCCTTTGTTAACGGGCAGCATACAACACAAGGCGGCTCTCACCTGAATTCATTCCGCGAGGCGGTGGTGAAGACAATCAGGGAATTTTATAAAAAGAATTTTGAAGCTGCCGATATACGTAAATCTATAGTTGCCGCTATAAGCATTAAGGTGGAAGAGCCCATATTTGAATCGCAAACCAAAACCAAACTCGGTTCCCAAGATATGGGGCCAAAAGGGCCGTCCATCCGTACCTATATAGGCGATTTTATTAAAACAGAGCTCGATAACTTCCTACATAAAAATGAACAGGTTGCCGAAGAGTTGCTGAAAAAGATAGTACAGTCTGAGGAAGAACGTAAGGCAATGGCAGGCATACAAAAGCTTGCCAAAGAACGCGCAAAGAAAGCCGGCCTGCATAACAAGAAACTCCGCGATTGCAGGGTGCATTATAACGATAATAATGAAAGGCGCCTCGAAACCACGCTCTTTATTACAGAGGGTGATTCCGCCAGCGGTTCCATTACCAAATCACGCGATGCCAATATACAGGCGGTATTCAGCCTTAAAGGAAAGCCTCTGAATACATACGGGCTTACCAAAAAGGTAGTATATGAAAATGAAGAGTTCAGTTTGCTGCAAAGTGCTTTGAATATTGAAGAAAGCATTGAAGAAAACCTGAGGTATAATAACGTGGTAATAGCCACCGATGCCGACGTTGACGGTATGCACATCCGCCTTCTTCTTATGACTTTCTTCCTGCAGTTTTTCCCTGACCTGGTTAAAAACGGCCACCTTTATATACTTGAAACCCCTTTGTTCCGGGTCAGGAATAAAAAGGAAACGCATTATTGTTATTCGGAAGACGAGAGGCTAAAGGCGGTAAGCAAATTAGGCGGCAAGCCTGAGATAACCCGCTTTAAAGGGCTTGGCGAAATTTCACCCGATGAGTTTAAATACTTTATCGGCAAAGATATTCGCCTGCAGCCGGTTATTATGGGCGCCGAAACCAATCTTGACCAGGTATTGAATTACTACATGGGCAAAAATACACCGGAGCGCCAGGACTTCATTATCAATAACCTCAAGATAGAGAAGGAAGAGGGAGTGGAGGTAGTTGCCGAAGTTACCGGATAAAGTCAGTCTGGTAGATATTGGTATTGCCCACATTATCCACCACTACTAATTTAAGATGGTGCTTTCCTTTGTCAACGTGCTCGTCAAAGGTATAGTAAATCATATTCTTTTTAGGGTTGAATTCCATTAATATCCAATGGTCATCCACATAAGCGCTGTAATTGGCAATGCCCGAGAGGTCGTCTGTAATTTCAAATTCAATGGATGAACTCTTGCTCATGTCTTTGTTTTTATAGATGTTGATGGGCCTGATAACAGGGCGTTCCATGTCCATCATAATAGCAAAAGAGCCGAAGTTTTTAGGATGGGCAACCATATAGCCATTTTCATAAGTCCCGCCCAGGCTGCTTACATGTTTGCCATCAATCTGCACTATTACTGCATGTCGCATTAATGAGTCGGGTAGGGGAGCAGATGGTTTTATGCTTAGCGAGAAAGTGTTATTAAATGGGGTGTATTTATCTCCAACATTATAAACTGCGGAATAAACATGAAGGCTTGTAGTATCAACCGTGCAATGAAAACGGGTATCTTCAAAAAGCACTTTAGGCGGCAGGTGCAATAACATGCCCTTTTTCTCGTAATCAAAATCCCTTCGCCAATGTATTATAATGCTGCCGGGCAAGCTGTCATGGAAAACGGTTCCCGGTTTAGTATCGCTTTGCAATGTAAACGGCAGGCTCGATAAGTTTCCGTTAAAGTCGCCAATTACATATTTTAAATGGTGTGTTTGCCCATTTTTACAGGTGATTCTGCCTCTATGGCTTATCTTTTTATATATTTCAAGAGCGTCATTATCGGCCTGGAAACTATGTTCTATGGTACGGTCATCTTTTTTAAAGGCTTTGTAATCTACATGCCCATTCACATAATGTATGGAACCAAAACTGAGTTCATCCATTTTGCTTAAGTATATGGTATCGCTCCCGTCGAGCAATAATTGCGAATAAGGACCATTGTGGCCTGAACCTTCTTCTCCCATATCGTAAGTACTCACCCCGACCCCTATTTTGCCATATACATGGATTACAGAATCGGTTTCAGGTACATATCCTTTTTCTCTCTTTGCTGCTTTGATATAAAGGGGAGTATGCCTGCCAGTTACATTACTCGAATCATTTAAAGGATAGATGCAGATCCCCCTGATAACAGGCGCTTCATGGTCAATGGTTGTAAGGCCGAATAACATAGGGTTTATAGGGTCTTCGGTTTTCTCATCCCTTATCTCAAAATGAACGTGAGGGCCTTCTGCCGCACCCGTACTGCCCGAAAAAGCAACGGTATCGCCTTTCTTAACCGGTATTTCTCCGGGCTTAAGCTGAATGTCAACTGAAAACTGATGTCTTTCATATTGTACCTTTCTCAGGTATTTCATAATAATATCATTATACCTGCTCAGGTGGCCGTAAACAGTTACATATCCATTGGGATGGGTAATATAAAGGGCATTTCCATATCCAAAAGGCGATACATTGATTCTTGAAACATAACCATCGGCGGCGGCATGAACAACAAGCCCTTCCCTTTGTTCAGTTTCAATATCAAGGCCGGTATGAAAGTGATTGCTGCGTATTTCGCCAAATGTACCTGCAAGTTTAATGGGCACATCAAGCGGGTTTATAAAGTAATTCATAGGGAACCTGTCCTGCGCGCAGGTTGTAACAGCAGAGGTCAGGAACAATATAAATAATAGGAAAGGAGCAGCAATGTAATGGAATAGGTATTTAGGCATAGCAGGTCAAATTGACACAATATTTTTGTTTACCAAAATTACCAATGTTAAAGGCAATGCCTTTACCCTGATAAAGAAATCTATTAACCTTGCTTTGTCAGCTATTTTGTATTCCCGGCAAGTTTTATTATAGCCCGAAATCACGCATAATGCCTATCTGAATCATTCCGTTCCCGGGAGAAAGCACCCTCGTATTAACCGCCGCCCCTGACTGATAAGATACTGCCTGGTTTATGGGTACGCGGGTAGAGTAGAAATCAATGTTTTCTCTGTCAATAAGCACATAGTTCCACGAAACCGTGGCAAAATAATCTAAGGCGTTGGTTCTGTACATTATTCCAAGTTGAAGAGAAGAATTAAGGCTATTATCAACATATTTAATATTATTGAGGTAGGTACCCACATTGTTTCCATTCACAATAAAGCCATAGTCGGTGGTGTCGGTATAGGAACCAAGGCCATAAGAAATACTTTCATAGAACAGGGTCAGGCTTATGCGAAGCCTGATTTTTCTCCTTTTATCAAGTGCAAGGAAATAGCCGGCACCTGCCCCAATATTCCAGTTCCATGAAGATTGCGCTATACCGAAAGATACATCCATAAAATGAATGATGAGATGGTCTCCCATGTCCTCTTCAAGCCCTAACCCCAGGTTCGGTGTATTGTTCAGGTTCATTAAATTCATACTATGTTTCATTACGTAACCCGTATTGATAGAAGTATAACTAAAATTCAGGTTCTGGTTAATGGTATTCAGGCTATAATCAGCTGCCCACAGGCGTATTCCAAGAAAGTCAGAAAACATATCCCTTCCATTGGAATCTGGTATTACAGTCATAATATCCTGGGCAAAAGTTAGCTTGCCGGCTAAGGATAATATGAGTATAAAAAAGGCTTTTTTCATAGTTAAATTAGGGGGCTAAAAATAGAGTATTACTCTGTACAGGGGTGATAATAGATTATAATGTTTTAAGAAAATGTGGAATAAATAATTGAGAATCAATATCTTGCATATTTTAATTAGGGAAGAACTCTTAATTTATTGATTTTATACTATTGATTTACTAAGATAAAGCCTTTTTATATATCTTTGCAGCCCTAAATATAAAAACCGGAATCATGTCCTTAAAAATTCGTTTACAAAGACAAGGAAAAAAGAAACAGCCTTTTTACCATATTGTGGTGGCTGACTCACGCAGCCCGCGCGATGGAAAATATATTGAAAGGCTTGGAACATATAATCCCAAGCACGACCATGAAGGCGTAAATATTGACAGTGCCAGAACGCTTGAGTGGCTTGAAAAAGGCGCTTTGCCAAGCGATACCTGCCGCCAGATATTGACTGTTGAAGGCATCATGTACAAGAAGCACCTGCAAAGAGGTGTAAAGAAAGGATTATTCAACCAGGAGCAGGCTGATACCCAGTATGCTAAATGGGTTGCTGAAAAAGCAAAGCAACATTCTGATATAAAGGAAAAGAAAGTTACATCGGCTAAAGAAGCTTATAAGGCTCGCGTAGCCTCTGAAACTGCTGCCCGTGAAGCTAAAGCAAAAGCAATTGCAGCTAAGAAGGCTGCCGCTGCCGAAGCTGCCGCCCCTGCTGCTGAAGCTCAACCGGAGCAGGCCGCGCCCAATGCGTAATTAGTAAATTATTTTATAATAAAAGGGTAAGTGTCCCTGGCAGTAATGTCAGGGACATTTTCATTTTAAGCAAGTTACTAAGAAGAATGTATGAAAATTATAATTAGTGATGAATTACCTACCAATCGGGGGGGGCACTCATAACTCATAATTCATAACTACACAAGGCTATGTTCGCCCAGGAATTTCAGTATGCTTTCTTCTATGCTTTTTTCCGGGTCCTTTGTTTCAGAAATGGGAATGAATTTTTCACCGGTAATTTTTTCATAAAGCTCAACATAACGGTGTGATACTGCATTAACAATTTCATCATTCATTACCGGTAATTTTTGCCCCTTTAATCCCTGGAAGCCATGTTCAATAAGCCATTGGCGGAGAAACTCTTTTGATAATTGTTTTTGTGGCTCTTTTCTTTTCTGGCGCTCTTCGTATCCTTCTTTATAGAAATACCTTGATGAATCAGGGGTATGCACTTCGTCAATCAGGTATATTTTGCCTTCGTGCAAGCCAAATTCATATTTGGTGTCAACCAATATAAGGCCCTGCTTGGCAGCCATCTCAGTGCCACGCTTAAATAAAAGACGGGTATAATTTTCCATCTTTTCATAATCTTCTTTTGATACAAGGCCCCTTTTCAGAATATCACTTTTTGAAATGTCCTCATCGTGGCCAACATCGGCTTTGGTAGTAGGTGTAATGAATGGCTCCCTGAAAGCGTCATTTTCATGTAACCCTTCAGGCAATCTTACCCCGCATATTTCACGCTTGCCTGAACTGTATTCCCTCCAGGCATGTCCTGACAAGTAACCCCGGATTACCATTTCAACCTTAAAGGGCTGGCAAAGTTTACCCACACTAACCATAGGATGGGGAACAGCCATAATCCAGTTGGGCACTATGTCGGCAGTAGCTTTCATAAAGTGCGCGGCAATCTGGTTTAGTATTTGTCCTTTATAGGGAATACCCCGCGGCAATACCACATCAAATGCCGATACCCTGTCGCTTACTATCATGACAAGCATTTCATCATTAATGTTGTAAACGTCGCGTACTTTTCCTTTATAAAAACTCTTTTGTCCCGGGAAGTGGAAATTGGTTGCTGTTATTGTTTTCATTGTATATTATATTTTAATTTGTGCTTTTGCTGTATGGTTATCATAAATACTGAGGATTTTCCTTACCAGTTTATGGCGTACCACATCATTTACATCTAAGTAAATAATATCAATCCCGGGCACCTCGTTAAATATTTTTACAGCCTGGGTAAGCCCCGATGATTGCTTAAACGGAAGGTCGGTCTGGGTCACATCGCCAGTTACAATAAATTTGGCTGAACTTCCCATACGGGTAAGGAACATCTTCATCTGGCTCTCGGTAGTGTTTTGCGCCTCATCCAATATTACAAATGCATTATTCAGAGTACGTCCGCGCATAAAGGCAAGCGGCGCAACCTCTATTATTTTGTTTTCGAGGTATGATTGCAACTTATCGGCAGGTAACATATCGAACAGGGCATCGTAAAGGGGTTGCAGGTAAGGGTCCAGTTTTTCTTTCAGGTCGCCCGGCAAAAAACCTAAATTTTCTCCCGCTTCTACTGCCGGGCGTGTAAGTATTATTTTACGCACTTCCTTGTTCTTCATTGCCCTGACAGCCAATGCCACCGCGGTATATGTCTTCCCGGTACCGGCAGGGCCAACGGCAAATAACAAGTCATTTTTCATAGAGCTTTGAACCATTTTTAACTGGTTGGGGGTTCTTGCCCTCACCACTACGCCATTGTTGCCATATACTATTATGTTTTCATCCGTAGTGCCTGATTCCTGTTGTCCGTGCCCGGGGCTGGTCAGAATGCGGTCTATGTCAATTTCATTCAGCGCGTGGTATTTGCGGAAGTGTTCCATCATCCAGTATATCTTTCGCTCCAAAGCTTCCAGGTCGTTTTCTTCCCCCGTAATACGCAACGCGTCTCCGCGTGCCACTATTTTAATATTCGGGAAGTGGTCTTTTATTAAACCCATTTTAGAATCATTGATACCGTAAAGTTCTACGAGGGGAATGTCTTTGATAAAAATCTCTTTTTCTGCCATTAGGAATTTTTTAGATGATAGGTTGCAAAAGTACACTAAGGGATTTTATATTACTTTTGATGTTTATAAAAAGATTTCCACAATTTGGGCATTAATATCAGCAATTGTTAATATATGCCAATAATTACGCTTACCACCGATATGGGTACTACCGGTTATTATGCCGGAAGTGTAAAAGCGGCCATTTTGTCCAGGTTGCCCGAAGCAGTAATAGTTGATATCACCCACCATATCAAACCATTTCACATAAGTTCTGCGGCTTTTATTATTAAAAATATTTATAACCAGTTTCCCCGTGGCACTGTGCATCTGGTATCTGTTGACTCGCTGGCCGGCCGCCACCCCCGGTTTCTTGCCATTGAATCTGATGGGCATTTTTTTGTCGGCCCTGATAATGGACTCTTCAGCCTGGCTCTCGACAAGCAGCCTCTTAAAGTTGCTGAAATAAATGTTCCTGCCGGAGTGCCTGTAACATTTCCTGCGCGTGATGTATTTGCCGGTGTTGCATGTTACCTGGCCGGGGGAGGAGAATTGAATGGTGTTGGCAAAGAAATTGCCGATTATCAACGCCCGGCCTCATGGCAACCCACATACGATGCAAACAGTATCACTTCCGTAATTGTTTATATTGATGAATATGGTAATTGCATTTGCAATCTGGATAAAAACCTTTTTACACAAGTTGCAAAGGGAAGGCCATTTATTATAGACGTTAAGGGATATGATATAGAAGTTATATCGGACTCATACAGCCAGCATCCCAAGGGAGAGATTGTCGCCCTGTTCTCCAGTTCAGGTATGCTCGAACTTGCTATTAACCATGGCAATCTTGCCGAACTTATAGGTATTAAAGAAGGCGATATGGTTAAGATTACGTTTCAGTAAATAGTCGTTAATTATCAATGGGGAAAATGTCTATTTGCAATGGTATAGTTATTCTGATAAGACATTGGAGCCATTCCTAAAATCAGATATAGAGTTATCTTATCAGAATCGTTTTATATGTTCATTTAACATTTCAATATATCTATCATTAACATTGTATCCCAGTTCCTTTGCTTTAAGTGCGTCTGTTAAAGCAAGTGCATATTCTTTCTCGGCAAAAAAGGTGTTAGACCTGCTATAATAAGCTTCTTTAAATTCAGGATTTATCTCTATGGCTTTAGTGTAAGCATTAATTGCTTCTTCATATTTACCTAAACAATATAAGGCGCCTCCTTTAAAATAAAATGCCGGTACTAAACCTGGATTAATTTGAATTGCTTTGTCCAAGGCAGCAAGTGCAGGTGAATAGTTTTTTTTTACTATCAGGCACTTACCCTTATTGATGTATGCAAATGCACTTTCCTGTATATTATCATGCGATAAAGAAATAAACTTGTTACAATCATCCAGTGCCTTATCTATGATGCCCATTTTTAATAACAATGAGCTCCTGTCCAGGTAAGCGGATGAATAATCATCCCTTAAATCAATTGCTTTATTATAATCTGTAACAGCATCATCATTCTTATTATTCTCCATATAATATTTTCCCCTGCTGCAATATGCCAATGCTGAAGATGAATTATTAATTGCCGATGTCCATAATGTTAAGTCATTTTTCCATACCCGGCATTGTAGATATGTCAGACATGAAAAAAACAAAGCAATTGCGCCAAGTGCATAAAGCAACCATGGCCTTATTTTTTTAATTCTTCTGCTATTGCTTTCAATTAGTAGAACTATTCCTTTGCCTGCCAGGAAGAATAAACCAATATATGGAATATAAGTATACCTGTCTGCATAAAGTGCATTACCAACCGGGATTAATTGTAATACCAATATTATTGTGAAAATAAAGAACAGGAAAGCAAATACAACATCTTTATTATTCCTGAAAGATTTATATACAAAAAAGGCTAACACCATGACAAGCAAAGGCGACAGGTAGAATATAAAAGGAAAATAACCGTTAGTTTTAACCGGGTAGTCATAAAAACAGGATAGATGAAAGGGGAATAAAAATTTCCATAAGTAAGCAGTTATGCCATAACCGGCAAATAAAATTCTATCAAAATATGAAAATCCTGTTTTAACTTCCAGGGCATTAGCCGTTTGCTGTGCATATACAGCGATAATTCCAAAAATAAAAGAAAGGGCTATAAAAGGTATCTTTTCAAAAATGGCTTTACTGTCAGGTTTTCTTCCCTTGTAATAATCGAGCAATAATAGCACCAGTGGCAGGGTTACCGCCATAGCCTTTGAAAGAAGGGATAATATATATAAGATAATTACAGTGAAGTACAATTTCACCGCAGGTGCTTTTACATAATTCAAATAAACACATAATGCCGAAAAGTAGAAAAAAGCGTAAAGTACATCTTTCCTTTCCGAAACCCAGGCAACAGATTCAACATGCAGGGGATGGATAGCGAAGAGTAAACTTGTTATGGCTGCAATTCTGATGTCTCCGGTTAATTTTTTTATAAACACGTACACCAGCAGGGCATTACATATATGTATAAAAAGGTTTGTAATATGATAAAATCCGGGGCTTAACCCTGAGAAGTTATAATTTATCGCGAGAGAAAGCATGGTAAGCGGATGGTAATTACCCGCTACATAGTTACAGAAGTATGATTTTATAGATGGAAGGGATAAATTTCGTATTAAAATATTATCAGTTACATAAATCGGGTCATCCCAATTTGTAAATAAGTTTTGTAGAGAAGGCAAATAAACAATTATTGTCAAAACAGTAATTCCGGCTATATGCCAAAGCCAATTTGTCTTTTTTTTCACTTCCTTACTTCCTTGTAATCCTAAACTCAGTGCGGCGGTTTTTTGCGAGTTGTTCTTCATTGCAATTTACACCGGGGTCGCCGCAGTTATTTACTAAGTTGCTTTTGCCAAACCCCCTGCCGGTTAAACGGCTTCGGTTAACTCCGCGCGCAACCATATAAGCAATGGCGGCATCTGCCCGTTTTTGCGATAAATCAAGATTAAACTCAGCGGTACCCCGCGGGTCGGTATATGCGTCAAGTTCAATAGTCATGCCAGGGTCGTTACGCATTACCGAAACCACTTTGTCGAGTACCCTTGCGGCCGATGGCAGGATATCCCATTTCTGGTAATCGTAATATATGTTCTCAATAATGTGAAGGCTGTCGCTTGCTGATGACCTGTTTTTCAGGTTAAGCGCGGTAAGCCAGGGGTCGTAAATTGACATGCTTCCAATCTTATTATTATCTATTGCCAATACTTCAAACCTGAACCCGTTCTGTAAATCTACTTCCTGTGCATTGCCGCCCTTAACATCGGTAAAATAGACCTTCTTCATACTGCCTAATTTGGGGTCGCTTACGTCAATTTCTTCAAAATAACTTTTGTTCGGCGGGAGGTTGCTGAAAGTAAACAGGCCGTTTTGGTCAGTAGTGGTTGATTCAACAATATTTCCGTTTTTATCCTTCAGGTTTACTCTGATACCGGCCAGCCTGTCTCCATCCTCACCAATCAATATGCTTTTCAGTGTAAGGCGGATTTCCGAATCATCCACTTTCATCTTCTTTATGGAAATAGAATCGGTAGTGAGCAGTTCAAACCTGAAATCATTACTTTTTCCTACGTCAAATGATTTAACCGTATTCCCGTTTTTATCGGTCAGCACTACCCTTGAATTGGGCGGGAGCTTAGAGTCATCCCTCGGAGAAATTTTGAACATATAGTTTTCGTCAGGTGGCAGGTTGCTGAAAACAAATGAACCAAACTCATTGGTGGTAGCCGAGGCCACAACCTGCCCGCTTCCGTTAATGAGGTCAATCCTGACATTTGAAACGGGCTTTGAACTGTCTCCGTTCAAAAGGTTACCGGCTATGTTTATATTTTTATCAATCGCCTCCATCCTTGGCAGGTGGCTTATATCAGGCGGAAGTTGTGAAAAGATAAACTTGCCTATATTATTTCCTATTATAGTTACCCCGACAATTTTTCCTGTGCTGTCGGCAAGATAAAACTTCTTTTTTCCCGCAAAGTGGGGGTCAGTCTCATCTACTTTAACAATGTATCTTTTATCAGGGTTAAGTTTAGTGAACAGGAAAGTTCCGGTACTGTCAGTTTTTCCTGTCGCCATTATTTTTCCACTGTCATTCATCAGGTTTACCGTAACTCCGGGGACTGGGTCATTAATGCTGTAGCTGAATAGAACTTTCCCTTTCATTGGTTTGTAATCCCCAACATAATTGAATCCAAAAATATCATCGGCTCCATAACTGTTTTTCCGGTTCGATGAAAAATAACCTGTCCTGCCATTGCTATTAAAGCATAATCCAAAATCATCCGCGCTTGAATTAATATCAGGCCCAAGGTTTTCAACATCTGTCCAGATTGTGTCAAATTTTTCAGCAGAAAAAATATCGAGCCCGCCATAGTTAAAATGCCTGTCGGATGAAAAAAATAAAGTTCCGTCCTTGCGTATGTATGGAAATACTTCGTTGCCCGGTGTATTTACCTCAGGCCCAAGGTTACGGGGCTTAGACCATCCATCGCCATTTTTCCGGCATTCATAAAGATCTGTTCCTCCATATCCTCCCGGCATATCGGAAGCAAAGTATAACCACTGCCCATCTTCCGATATTGCTGGGTCCATTACGGAATAAGAATCGCTGTTATATGGGAAATCCTGGGGCTTGCCCCATTTCTTACCGTTAGCTGTGCAGAAATATATTTTAGCCCTGTTTATAAAATTTTTTTTCCGGATGGAGGCGACCTGTGTGAAAAATATTGTTTTGCTATCGGCAGTAAAAGATGCAGGGCCAACGCCGTAATCTTCATTGACACCATTTACGGAATGAGAAAAACTTTCGACTTTGGTAAACCCTGTATCAGATGGTTTAGCAATGAAAAGTTTAAAATAGTTTCCACCGGTAATTCCGCTTTTATTAAAGTTTACAAGGTCTTGCCCCCTGTCGCTTACAAAAACAATATTATCGTTTAAAAGGGCAGGGCCAAACTCTTCGTATTTTGAATTAATCCCTCCTACAGTATTCACTTCATAGTTAATGGCGTAAATCTTGTTTTTTAAGTTGTCGCAATATCTTATTTCTCTTTTGGCAACCGAGTCAGAGGGAACTAATTGCAAATAGTCAGCGAATTGCGCCCTTGCTTCGTCTAATTTGCCACGTGTCTTTAATATTTTTCCGTAATTGAGATGGGCGTATGCAGGTATGTTGGGCATGGCTGTGGCCATTGCGTAATATATTTCCGCATTATCATAATCGCGCAGTATTCCGTAACAGTTGGCAAGGTGAATAAGTGAGGCCGTATCAGCAGGGTCTGATTTTATAGCTTTCAGGTAACATGTAATGGCGTTACGGTAATTCAAATGCGCATAGTTCTCATCCCCGGCTTTTTTTTGGGCGGAAACAGGAAGAGAATACGTTATTAATAACAGGTATAGCGCAAATGGTACTCTTTTCATATATACTTATGCCTTTCCACTTATTCTTAAAAAAAGCGCGGCGATACCTGCGACGCTTTATTCGAACCAAAATCTAATGTTAATGTTAACTCATGTGTTCCCCCTCCGACAACTCCAATAGCATTCAGGCCAAGGTCATAAGCATAACCAATACTTAATGTATGCGATGCTTTATAGGCGATAAGGAATACGCAACCGTATTGCATTTGATAGGAAGCGCCAAGCCAGAGTTTTTCGGCGAGCAGTACGTTCAGGTTTATGCTTGCCGAAGGTGGCGCATTTTGCGCGTATTGCAGAATAACCGAGGGGTTCCAGATTATACCTGAAGCAGATTCGAAAGCTTTACCCGCGATAAAATAAGCATGAGGCACAGTGGTTATAGAACTGTTGTCAACAGTAACATCGGTAACCTGCGATTCGATAAGGTGGTTCACGCTAAAGCCGATATAGTAGCTTGTAGTATAATAGTAGAGCCCGGCATCGGCAGTGGGGGTAAATTTTGAGGAGGCATTTGCCATGGCAGACATATCATTTTTATCCCGGTAATCAATTTTCGACAAGTCAAAGGCATAATCATATACACCCAGGCCAAGGCCCATGGCAAGCTTGCCGTTGCCAATCCGGATATTATAAGCATAATTGCCCTGAACTGTGTTGCTCGTGGTAGGACCAATCTGGTCATCCATAACTTCTATGCCCCATCCTGCATTTTTACCCGGTGAAGCGCCCGATACGGTGAGCGCATTTGTGACAGGAGCCCCGGGAATATCGAGCCATTGGTCGCGCGACATTAGATTCACTTCAAGAGCGTCTTTACTGCCTGCCGCGGCAGGGTCAAGCGCCATTTTATCGAACATAAACATGCTGAATTGAGGGTCTTGCTGGGCGCTGCAGTTAAAAGTTATAAAACACAAACTAAAGAATATCGAATACCGAATCTTGAATAATGAATTCCGAATCCCTTTCGGGTTATTTACTTCAACATTCGATATTCCGTGTTCAATATTCATTATTTCCCTGTCTTTATCTTGTTAATTCCACCCATCCTTTATATAATGTGCCGCTTACTTTCACTATGTAAAAATAAGTACCATCGGGCAATGGCTGTCCTGAGCTATTCAGCCCTGTCCAGACTGTGGATGAATTGTTATAATCGTTGCCGCTCCATACCTCGCTTCCCCAACGGTTCCATATACTTACCGAGTTATCGGGATATAATTCAATATTATCTATAATCCAGGTATCGTTGTGCCCATCGCCGTTAGGGGTAAAGCCGCTGTAAATTACAATTTTGCCGTTGCCTATTTCAATAGTTACTGTGTCTGTAGTTGTGCACCCGTCAAGCGGGTCGGTGGCGGTTACCGAATATGTGGTGTTTACTGTGGGTGATGCAATGGTAACCGGGCAGGTATCGCAGCTAAGGCCTGTAGTTGGTGACCATTTAAACGTATATCCTACAGAGGGAGAGGCAATTAATTTCACGCTTTGTCCGACTACTATGGTGCTGTCGCAGCATACGGTATAAGTAGGTGCGGGTATTATTGTAACTGTTACACTATCTTTTAATTTTTCGCTGCAACTACTGCTGCTTATAGCTGTAACAAAGTAAGTAATAGTACCTGTATCTTTAGGAGTAACAATAATGCTGCTGCCTGTTTCACCAACCGGAGACCATGTATAGGTTATACCCGTTCCACCAGAAACAGTGTCGGAGAGTTTAATAGATGTTCCCAAACATATAGTAGAAGGCAATGAAATACTCCCTTGAGTAAGAGAAATGCCGGCGCCGACAAAAATGCTATCTGTGGCAATGCCGGCAGGGCAGCCGTTAACATCGGTAACTGTTACTGTAAAGGCTGTGTCTTTAGTGGCTATAATTGTATCATATGACTTGGTAGCGCCATTGTTCCATAAATATGTATAAGGCGGAGTCCCGCCTGAGGCGTATGCATAAACGGTAGCTTTTCCACCGCTGCATAATGAAGTATCATCAGGGGTTACTGAAATTGCATTGGGTTGGGTAATGGTTACAGTTTCAGGAATTGAACAGCCTTTACTGTCAGTTATAGTACATGTATAAGTCCCTGCTTTAAGTGTATTCGCTGAAGATGCCGTCCCGCCAAATGGTGTCCACAAATAGGTATAAGGCCCTGTTCCGCCTGTCACGTTAGTAACAGAAGCAGTAGCATCACTGTCGCCATTACATTTTTCATTTGATTCACTTATCGTAGCACTAATTTGAGAGGGCTGGGTAATCTTTAATGATATTGTATCATGACAACCCGCTTTATCTATCACAGAGCATGTATAAGTGCCGGCTTTTAATCCTGTGGCGCTATCGGTTGTTTGCACTGGTGTCGTGTTCCAAAAGTAAGAATATGGCGGTGTCCCACCGCTCACTTTTACAGATGCAGCCCCATTGCTATCGCCGTTACAGGTTAAATTTGTTACAGAAACAATAGCAATATTTAAAACATTAGGCTGCACCACACTTATGGATGCAGTATTGGTGCAAAGGTTTTTATCGGTAACGGTTACGGTATAATTTCCTTTACAAAGGTTACTTGCTGATGAACTTGCTCCACCTGAGGGACTCCACGAATAGGAATAAGGCGTTGTACCACCCCATGCTGAATCGGTTGCACTTGCATTGCATGAACCGCCACAAGATGACAGCCCGGTAAATTGGGTAATGGAATCTTTCAGCGGCCGGGGCTGGGTAATGGTAACGGTATCCATACCTTTACAACCAAGGCTGTCAACTACAAAAACAGTATCTTTTCCCGCGCACAATACATTTACAGAAGATGTAGTTGCCCCATTAGACCAGGTGTAATTAAAGGGTTTATTGCCTCCTTTTGGGGTGGCTGTGGCTGCACCGTTACATAAACCATTACAGGTAACATTGCTGCTGGTTATAGAAAGTGAAAAAGGAAGAGCTACATTAACGGTTCTTGGGTCTGTTGCAGAACATCCTGCGCCATTTGTAACTGTTAAAATATAAGTAGTTGTTGTTGAAGGAGCCACATTAACATAAGCTATACTTCCTGAATTGTAGCCTGAATCTATTATTCCTTTTTGAGGCTCCCAGAAATATGTTGCACCGGATGTATCAAAACTAACAACTATTGAATCCTTTCCACCCGGGCATATTGTACCCGGAGGAGTTGAAGGGATATTACCAATAATTGGGGCTGGATAAACAGTAACCGACACGGTAGCGGTTCCAATACCTCCGGTTGTGTCGGTGCCTACAACAGTATAAGTATATGTTGTTGCAACGGTTGGTGTAGTGTGGCTAAAAATTACAGTATCCCCTGTTGATGAGCTTAATCCTGTTGAAGGAGACCATACATATTTAACTGCCCCCGATGCAATAAGAGTATCTTTCTGTCCTCCACAAACACTGCTTTGGGTAGCTTTAGCAGTTACCGTAATAGGAACAGTAGTGCCGCAGTTTTTCACCTCCCTTACCCGGTTATTAAAGTTATCGGGTATATAAATATCTCCGGCAGGGTCAAGTACAACTGCCCAGGGTGCATATAATTCGGCAGCGGTAGCCGGACCTCCATCACCCGAATAGGAACCCGCGCCATTGCCTGCAATAGTAGAAATTATACCTGATGTATTTACTTCACGTATAACATTATTACCTTCATCGGCAATATATAAATTACCAGTCCCATCAACAGTAATTCCAATAGGAATATTTAATTCTGCTGTAGTGGCAGCGCTTCCATCACCAGTATAACCAAGTGTACCATTGCCAGCCACCGTATTAATAATGCCTGAAGTATTTACTTTACGTATTACATTGTTATAACGGTCCGCTATATATACATTCCCTGACTTATCAATTGCCACAGATGATGGGGCATGTAATTCTGCTGCGGTTGCTGCTGCTCCATCACCACTATATCCGGCAGGGGCGGGTGGTGGGGTACCGGCAAAGGTGCTTATAATCCCTGAGGTGTTTACTTTCCGTATTAAATTATTCCCCTGGTCAGCTATATACATATTACCTGATTTGTCAAATACAATTCCGGTGGGTTCTGTTAATTCTGCAGCAGTAGCAAGGCCTCCATCACCTGAATAGCTTCCATTTCCTGTTCCGGCACCGGTTCCATTACCTGCAACAGTTGAAATAATACCGGTTGAAATAATAACTTTACGTATTACATTATTAACCTGGTCGGCTATATATAAACTACCATAATGTACAGCAACTCCGCTTGGCCAATCTAATTCAGCGGCAGTATCAGGGCCTCCATCCCCAGAGTAGCCGCCTGTAACTGTGCCATTGCCAAATCCATTGCCAGCAAAGGTTGTTATTATATTTGTATTCATATTTACTTTACGAACTACCTGGTTCCGCTGGTCAGCAATATACATATTGCGGTATGTAGAATCAAAAGCCACACCCGTTGTAAAATACATGGAAGCGTTAGTAGCAAGGCCGCTATCTCCGCTATATCCCGAAGTTCCATTTCCTGCAATGGTAAAAATGTCATCACCGTTACTTACCCATATTACAGCCTTGGCGGTATCATTGGGGCAGCCCGGTGTTGTAACTGAATAGGTGGTGCTTGATAAGGGGGTAACAGAGTCGTCTGGACAGGAGCAGGTAATGCTTCCATTGGCCGAATCCATCCAGGTATAAGTTGAATCACCGGTTGCCTTAAGCGCTACCGGATTACCGGCACAAATAACAGATAATGCCGGTGTTACCGATGGGGGTGAGGCAACGAATACTGTTATTTTTGCTGAAGTTGTGCTTCCTGTTAAGCCGGTAACTGTATATGTTGTAGTAACGGTAGGTGTCGCTGTAACTATGGCTCCTGTTGTCGCATTTAATCCTGTAGCGGGTTTCCATGTATATGTAGTCGCGCCTGTAGCTGTAAGTGTTGTGCTTGAGCCAAGGCATACAGTATCGGGGTTAGCTGTAACTTTAACAGTATCGGGAGTACTGCCGCAAATTTTTACTTCCCTAATCCGGTTATTGAAAAAATCCGGAATATAAATATCACCGGCAGCATCGAGCGCTACCTGGCAGGGGTCGTATAATTCAGCAGTAGTTGCCGGTATCCCGTCTGCATTATATCCTGCTGTTCCATTTCCGGCAATAGTGTTAATTATACCCGAAGTATTAACTTCACGTATGCGTTCATTAAGAGAATCGGCTATATACAGATTACCTTTGCCATCAACGGTTATTCCTTCCGGGTAGTTTAATTTTGCTGCGGTTGCAGCGCTTCCATCACCACTAAAGCCAGCGGTGCCATCACCTGCCACAGTACTGATAGTCCCTGATGTGTTTACTTTCCGTATCCTGTTGTTACTATTATCTGCTATATATACATTCCCGGAAGCATCGACTGCTACTGATGCCGGGTAATATAATTTTGCTGCAGTTGCCAAGCCTCCATCCCCGCTATATCCACTTGTTCCGGTTCCTGCAAATGTGCTGATTATGCCCGATGTATTTACTTTGCGTACCCTGTTATTCCATGTGTCGGCAATGTACATATTGCCATTATTATCAAATGCAATACCACTGGGATAATATAATTCGGCAGCAGTAGCAGGGCTTCCATCGCCACTATAACCACCTCCTTTTGAGTAATTTCCTGCTATGGTGCCTATAATACCAGAAGAAATATTCACCGCCCGTATTACATTATCTTGCTGGTCGGCAATATAGAGATTACCTTTATTGACTGCAACACCTGTAGGCCAATATACTTTGGCTGCTGTAGCCTGTCCTCCATCACCTGAATATCCATCTGAGCCGGTACCAACTACAGTAGTAATAATATCCGTGTTCATATTTATTTTGCGCACTGCTGCATGCCACTGGTCTGCGATATACAAATTCTGGTAGGCAGAATCGAATGCTACCCCGCTGACACGCTGCAAACATGCTACAATAGAGGGGCCGCCGTCTCCTCTATATAAATTGCTGTTGGTTCCTGCAATGGTAAAAATATCGTTCCCGCCGCTTAGCCATATTTCAGCTTTGGCTGTATCGCCCGGGCAGCCTGAAGATGTAAGCATGAAATTACTGCCTGTTCCGGTAGGGGCAGCAGTAATTGCAGAGCAGGTGCTGCAACTTATGCTCCCCGTATTTGTACTCCATACATAGTTTGAAGCGCCGCTGCTCCCGGTAAGTGTAACGTCACCCGAACAGATAACGGATAAGGCAGGTGTTATGGCGAGGGCGGGATTAACCTTTATTGTGATTTTCGCTGAGTCTGTACTGGCTCCCTTTTTGCCTATAACTGTATATATTGTTGTAACAGTAGGCGAAGCCGTAACCGATGCTCCGGAGGTCGCGCTTAATCCGGTAGCGGGTTTCCATGTATAGGTGGTTGCACCCGAGGCCGTCAGTGTGGTTGAAAATCCGGAACAGATAATGGAGTCGGGGCTTGCTTTTACAGTAACAGTAGGGGTAGCATTAACCGAGTTGAATTCTTTTACTATGGCTCCCCTGTCCTGGTAGGTAACATATACATTGGTTCCTTTGGTTGCCAGTTGTGTAGTGTGCACAGCAGTGCCTCTTGAAATACCGGCACAGCCTAAATCTGTCCATGATGAGCCATTGTATTCCATTGTTGTTACCTTACCATTATTTGCGCCATCAATAAAAGATATATAGGGATTATTTAAGCTATCAATGGCAATACTCACTCCTTTGGCAGAACCGGATGACAAACCGGATGCAGGGGTTATAACATCCCATGCAGGACCAGCAACTAATTCTTTTGCTGATGCGCTTTTTGATGCCAGGGTAGAATCCTGGAATGCTTCATAAACATTACCTGAACCATCAATGGCTAAAGAAGTATAAGCTGCAGCTCCGGGAGAGGCCAGCAAACTATGCCATGAGCCGGTGTTATATTCCAGCATTGCACTGCTGCTGGGTCCGCCGAGAATATAAGCTATATAAACATCAGTATTATAAATTGCCATTGAAACAAAAGAGGGAGGCTCGCTGGAAAGGTTTGTCCCCAAAGAAGTCCATGTTGAGCCGGTTTTAAGATAAGTAACTGCAAGTTCACCGGCATTGACGCTGTCATCATAAGCAAGGTAAGGCTGGTTTTTATTATCAAATGCCAGCGATATAGAATGTACATGATGTGTTGTTACCTGCCCGGTGCCGCCTATGCCTACCCATGAGGAGCCATTAAACTTTTTTACATAGGGAGAATGTGAAGGGCCATCAATGTAAGCGACAAAGGCAGTATCGCGGTTAACAATAATATGCGGGTCCCTGCTTGGCCCGGAGGATATGCGGGAACCAAGGTATTTCCATTTGCCACCTGTATAGCTCATGGCGCAGGTTTTACCGCTGTCGTTACCGTCAACAAAGGTATCATAGGGTATATTCTTTGCTTGGTCAATGGCAACAGATGGGGTATAAGCATAAGAATTGGTATCTATGCCCAATGGGGGAGCAAGGTAATACCAAGGTTGGTTAGCCATCTGTTCACCAGTCATTACAGTGGCTTTATCCGCCACGGCTGAATCCTGGTAAACTACAAAAGGTATGGTACCGGTGGTAATAATTGCTATACCATCGTAAGCTGTTTGTGCCGCTGAGAAGTTTGGGTTGCCCCATTGTTGCCAGCTATTGCCACCGCTATTACATTCCATTACATTGGCAAAGCCGCTAACATTATCGTTGTAAACTACAAAAGTATTTCCATTGCTTGCTGTTGCCATTGATACATAAGATACGGGATGGGGGGTAAAAGGGCCACCTCCTATATAGTTAATGGTTCCGACTAAACTCAATATGGTGCCAAATGTCATTACCACTCCTTGATTGCCTTTGCTAATATCATTAAAAGCAACAGTAACATTAGAATTTGAAACATTCAACGAGACATAGTTTCCTTCATCAAGGCTAGGCTGTATAATACCACCTTTTATTTCATTCCATGCTCCAGTCGTAAATTCGAACACTCTTACCGTGTTGGTCTTTCCCCCATCGCTAAAAGCTACATAGAGTAAACCGGTTGTTTGATCTATCTGCAATGAATTATAAGTTGATGCACCTGTACTAAATGCCGTACCAACCGGCCTCCATTTGGTGCCATTATAACCCATTACGGTCAGCTTATACCCATTCGAAGAATCACTGTAGGCTACATAAACAGAATCGTGCCCGGTTTGATTTGTTGCGGCTATAGAAACATAAGTGGCGCTGCCGACGCTAAATCCTGCCCCCCCAAGGGTAGACCAGGCGCCACCTTTATACTGCATAACAGTAACTTTGCCTTTGTTGGCCATATCCTGATAGGCAACATAAGGAATGGAGTCGGCCATTGCAATGCTGGTGTAATTTGCCTGTGCTTTAGTGAAGCCCTCATTGCCAAGATAGGCCCATTTAGTAAAACTCAGGCTGCTATACAATGGGTAAACAACTGATGCCTTACCGCCAGCCATACCATCGGAGTATACAATGTAATGATAAGGTATAAGGCCGGTAGGAACGCCTTGCTGGGCTATAGAGGTATAACTTGCCCTGCCAAAAGAGACCTGTATGGTATCGTCAACCTGCAATGCCTGCCAGCCGCACTGGCCATAGCTTTGGGGTACAAAAAATATAAGCAGTACTATAGAGAAGAATATATTTTTTCTCATGTATGGAGTACAGGTATAATAATACTATCCCTATCTCTCCAGACAAAGATAAGCTTTTTCGTAACAAATTGAAATACAATGTGTACAACTTTTAATAAAACATCCATCCGATTGGGCATATTTACACGTAGCCCGAACATTAAACGGATTTTAATGGAAAAGGTTACAGGGAGTTTTTGCCTGTGTTGAGGCGCAATCGTCATTGCGAGCCCTGACGTTTTGGTCAGGCGAAGCAATCTCAGTATTTTGGGTAATTGCAATATAATACTGTGACTGCCACATCCCGCAGAAAATTGCGGGATTCGCAGTGACGAGTATGTGAAACCCTATTATAACCCTACAGTTATTCCTACCTGGAAAGTAGTTGAAGCCCAGCCAACTTCGGCAAATAGGCCAAAATGTTCTTTTACCATATAACGGGCTCCAAAAGTGAACTGAGGGGAATCAAAAACAAGTGAAGTTGTTTTTGATGCATTAGGGTCGCTTGGAGTAGGATTCGGATCATTATTGCTCTTGTCATTTACAGTGTATAGGAACCCTAACCCGATACCGCAAAAAATATCGAAGCTTTCGCCTATAGGGTAATGGCCGTTCAGGCGAAGATAAGCCCCCATTACACTATTGTTATCAGTTTCAGTATATGGCCCCTGATTATATATGTTATTGTATTGATAGGTAGCGTTAGCTCCTGAATATTCAAGGTTGAGGCCTACACCGAAATATTTTGAGAAACCATGTTCATATTTTAAAACAACCGTTCCATAGTTTTTGTAATTGTAGTTCAAATCATTTTGATACATAGATAAACTTTCGGTTATTCTTGAGGTAGGAGGGGTTCCAAATCCAAGCGAAATAAGGTTTTTTCCATCGTCAAAGGCTTGCGCCATAAGTTGGCTTGAAATAAGTAAAGAGGTGAAAAGTGAAAATACAAAAACTGATTTTTTCATAAGCATGGAGTATAGCATTAACCGGCAAATAATAATTCTGCAATTATAGCAATCTTTTTAAATTATTTCACTTTTAACTTAAAGCAAAATCAACTGCGGCCTTTGAATGTATGAGGGTAGTATTAAAAAGCGGAAGGTTAAAATCGCTGTCTTTAATAAGTAAAGGTATTTCGGTGCATCCCAAAATAATTCCTTCGGCGCCTTTATTGCGAAGGTTGGTAAAAATTGAAATATACCTGGCTTTGGTTTCTTCCTTTAATATTCCTTTACCTAACTCATCAAAAATAGTCTGGTGCACAAATTCTTTCTCTTCATCTGAAGGAAGTAAAATTTCAATCCCTTGCTCTTTTAGTTTGTCTTTAAAAAAGTCCATTTCCATAGTAAACCTGGTTCCCAATAATCCGGCTTTTCCTAATCCTCTCTTTTTTATTTCAGCAGCAGTAGCTTTGGCAATATGTATCACCGGCAATTGTACAGCTTCCTCAAGCCGTTCGGCAAACATGTGCATGGTATTGGCTCCGAGTACTATTGCCTTCGCTCCGCTGTTTTTTAAATGAATGCAAGCATCAAACATCAATTTATATACAGCCTTAAAGTTTTTTACGCTTGTGTTTTTAATAATGTCATTGTAGTTGAAAGAATAAATAATGCACTCTGCAAAATTATTTCCACCAAGTTTTTCATTAACTCCGAGGTTTATTGCCCGGTAATAATCAATAGTAGAAGCCCAACTTGTACCGCCTGTAATTCCCAGTATTTTCATGATTTTATTATTATTTGGTTAGTGAATTAAAAAAGTTGAAGATTTCATCGGCCGCGCTGAAGTCCCTGCACACATTGCCAATTATAAATTTTGGTAAATATTGAAAACTTCCGGCCCAGGTATGCCCGCCGCCGATAATCTTTATAAACTCCACCGGTGCTTTGGAATCTTTATAAAAATATTTTACCGCAGTGCAGCCATCATTGGGGCCTGTATCGGGCATATTGGTTACAACAGCAGCGCTGTCGCAACCATTAAGGGCAGTTAATTTGTCCACTAATTCTTCTGTAGGCAGCATATCAAAACCGGGGCCTATGTTTTGTCCTGTGTTTAGTTTGCCATAGCCTCCGTTGTAATTAACCAAAGGGTCGGCTGTGCCATTAATAAGTAATACAGGTATTGGTTTATCAAAATGAATATCCTGCTCCATATTCCTGGGAATACTTGCGCATACCGGGGCAATGGCCCGAATCCGGCTATTGAGTTTCCATGCCAGGTAAAGAGAGAACTTACCGCCTCTCGATAAGCCTGTTAAAAATATCCTGCCGCTGTCGGCTTTGTAAAATTTCACGGTTGAATCAATAAGCGTGGAAATAAAATGGACATCATTGGCGCTGCTGTCTGTTTTGCCATAAGCAGTAATGCCGGGAATATTCCAGTTTTTATACATTGCCTGCGGATAAATTACAATATATCCGTATTTATCGGCAAGCGGGTCCAACTGGTAAAGCCTTTGCGTGCCCTCATCCTTTCCACCGCTTCCATGCAATGCAATTATTACAGGTAAGGAATTAAGGTTTTTATAATTTGCGGGCAGGTGAATAATATAGTCCCTCGTTTTATTATCAACCATAATGGTTTTATCAAAATCTGACTGGGCAAATAAGACAGATGAAAAAAACAAAAAGTAAAAGCAAAACAATTTTCTCATGTTTCAAAAATAGGCATATTCATATTTAGTTATTGATACCATAATAATTTGTTAACATATAAACTATATTTGCAATCCCTAACACAGAAACTTATTATGAACTACGAAGTACTCATGAATTCCTTGAAAAGAAAAAAAAATACTGCGTGTATAAAGTTATTCATTACGCTTTTCATTTTTCACTTTTCATTTTTCACTCTAAAAGCGGGTGGTTTCCAGATTCCGCAACAATCTATAAAAGCTACGGGAATCGGTGGCGCTTTCACCGGGGTATGCACTGATGCTTCGGCGGCATTTTATAACCCCGGCGGGATGACCAATATATCAGGTCAGAATTTTACAATAGCAGCGGTAGGCTTATTCCCTTATATTTCTGTGCTTACCCAGGACAATGTGAATACCAACCAGACTTCAAGCGTTTATACTCCAATAGAAATATATTATACCGGGCAATTATGCAAAAACCTTTGGGTAGGGCTTTCGGTAAATAACCAGTTTGGCGCGGCTGCCTCTTACCCGAACGATTGGGAAGGCGCATATATGGTACAATCTATAAAACTGGAAACATTCATGTTTCAGCCCACCATTGCTTACAAAATTTGCGACCAGCTGAGTCTTGGTGCAGGATTTGTCTATACACTTGGTACATTTGGCGGAACAAAGGCTCTGCCGGTATCAGGTACAACTCTTAACGGAGATACTACTAATAATGGCGAGGTTAACCTTAACGGTACCGGCCACGCTTTTGGATATAATGTAGGGTTGTTTTCCAAAATATTTGAACACAAAGCCGATAGTAATTCATGGGGAGAAGCTATAACGCTTGGGGTTAGTTACCGTTCGGGCCTGGACTTCAATGTGCCGAATGGTACTGCTACTTTTACCCAGATACCCGCTTCGCTGCAAAGCCAGTTCCCTTCGTCAGAAGGGGTTTCAACAAGTGTTAACCTTCCGGGTGATTTATCGGCAGGCATAGCATTAAAGTTTTCAAAAGGATATAACTGGGATTTTATGCTGGCGTATGACTTTAATATTACTTACTGGTCGAGCTACGATTCGTTGCATTTCAGTTTTGCCGACGCGAATACGCCTTCCTCCGGAAACATATATGGCTGGAAGAATGCTACCGCGCAAAGGATGGGAATTGAAGCCACCTATTTAAAGAAATACAGTTTGCGCGTAGGCTATTACATAGATAATTCACCCGAACCACAGGGCGGTGTTACCCCCGAAGTGGTTGACGGGAATAATTCAGGATTTTCCCTTGGGGCAAGCGTTAAATTCAGTTGCGGTGCCTCAATTGATGTTGCGTATCTTCTTTCAGATTTTACACGCGACAATGCCACATGGACATCTGAAGGTTTTACAGCCTCATATCACAGGATTGTAAATGTATTTGGCTTAGGTATTAATTATAGCCTTAATTGTAAGTGTAAAAAATCATCTAATTAAATATCCGTTCCATTTTAAAATTCTGAGTGATGAAAAAAATATTATCAGCTTTACTTATTGCCGGTACATTTATCTCATGTACCAAATCTCAATTTACACCTAACCCTGTCTCTCCTGGCAGCGCCAATTTTACTAATTATATATCGGTTGGAAATTCTCTTACACAGGGTTATATGGATGATGGTCTTTATCAATACGGGCAAAGCAATTCATGGCCATCTATCCTTGCAAAGCAAATGAAATTAGCCGACCCTTCCATGAATGCTTTCCTGCAACCTATGACGACAGGCAACGGCAGCGGGCATATGTTTCTTGCCTATGTTAACGGAAGTATAGACCCGATTCAGCCTGCCGATTCAAGCTATATCAACCCCGATGGCCCCGACCCCTCATGGAATACCTGGGGCTCGCAATATATTAATACACCTATGAATAACATGGGAATTTCTGGAATAAGGCTTACTGATTGCGTAGCATTAAATTGGACTAATGAGGAAGCTAATTGGGTTACTTGCTATTTTGCATTGGGTTCTGTTGTAAATGGCGCCGGCTTTTCCCGTTTTATGAATTTTGGCCCCGCCGCTTCTCCTGTTCAATATATTGATAATGTCAGGGCAAGTAAGGCTACCTTTTTTACCTGTTGGCTTGGCGATAACGATGTTCTTGGATATGCGCTGAACGGTGGTGTGCCTACAATAGTACCTTTAGTAAATGATACCCTGGACCAAATTACCCCTCCCGGTGTGTTTGCTCAAAAATACGATTCTATACTATTGGCTTTTCATAACCTCGGCGCAAAGGGTATGTGCGTTACCATTCCTAATGTTACATCTATACCTTATTTTAATACTGTTCCCACTTACGTACTTGTAGATGGCATACGTAAATACTTTTGGATAACTACAGGTACCGGTGTTGTTCGCCAGGCAACCGATAATGATTTTATTCTTTTAGGCGCTTACGATTCAGTTCAGGCTGGTGCCGGTACATCAGCAGCAAGGGCTCTTGCGAATGATTTAGTGCTTGATACAGCAGAAGCCAGTCTTGTCGAAAAAACTACTTTGCAATATAATGCTTCTATAAAAAGCCTCGCAGCGCAATATCATTTCGGGGTTGTTGATATGTATCTCTTTTTGGAAAACCTTCAGAGTAGCATGACCATTGACGGAATTACTTTTACCCGGACTTTTATTTCGGGAGGTACATTTGGCCTTGACGGAATACACCCCAATGCAAGAGGATATGCAGTAGTGGCCAATCAAATGATTATGGGTATAAATAATACTTATGGTTCAACCCTGCCTTTGGTTGATGTTACTAAATACAAAGGAGAAATCTTTCCAAATTTCTGATGAAAAAAACAGCAACCTTAATATTACTTCCTTTAGTATTTGCAGCTCTTACCGCTTTAACCGGGGGAGAAGTGCGAATTTCGGGTAAGATTTTTTCCAATAAGCCTGAAATAGCCAAATGTATTATGCTTGCAAAGGTTGTTGCAAAAAAGGGCAATAAGGTATTAGCTACCGGGCACGATTTGCTGGATACAACAGGAGTTTACTCGCTGATGATAAAAAACGCGCCGAGCCAACAAGCTCCAGTTAATATTTTTATAGCCGGATTGGGTATAGATACCATGTACGTTAAATCCTATTACTCTTTTGAAAGCAGCAATATTCCATTGGATATTGAAATTCCCAACGTTTACAATAAAGATGCTTCGGGTAATGTTATATGTCCCAAGTGCGGCAGTTCAGCTGATATTTTGCCTGTAAAATATGGTTCGCATCGCAGGGTAAAGAGAGTGATACATAATGGAGACACAACCTATGTACAGGTGGAGCATTTAATACCGAGTGAAATGTATTCTGAGCTTCATCCATACTGGTACTGTAGCAAATGCAATATTCAGTTTTAATTTTTTTTATTGTTTTACCTGCCATTATCATATTTAAAGCGCAGATATTTAAGTAACTTGCACCACCTAAGTAACATAAGGTTGTTATGATAAAAAAAAATCTAAAATATATATGGCTGCCGGCATTGGTTTTATTCGCATCATGCAGCAATTGGTCCAATATAATTCCTAAAAGCAGTTTTGATGCACCTTTTCCTAAGAAGAACAAAGACCTGACCCAGGTTCTGGGAAATAAATTATATATAAAGAGAGGAAAGGATACGACCCGTTTAAGTATTGCAGTTAATGGCATCCGGAATATTATCACCGATAAGAATGGCGATACTATTTTTTATGGCAGCGTTTCAAAGTTCAGGGGATTGTATTATTTCAGCCAGCAATTGAATGATACTTCTTACCTTATATATGCCGTAAAATTAAAAGGCAATTATTTATATGGACTTAATGCGCCCTGGTATGAAGGGAAACTTATTGACCGCAGTATTGCGAGGGGCGAGTATAAAGGGTTGATTAAAAGCATAAGCGCCGATAGCAGCATTATCCGCCTGCACCCCGACAAAAAGGAAATGAGGAAGCTTTATGCTATGATAATGGATAGCTTGCCTCCCGATACTTTGCTTGCTGTTCCTGCAAATATGAATGTTCCCGCTAAAATTGATACCAATGAAATTACTCAGCAGGTTGACCCTGAAGATTACGAAATGTTCTCTAAGGTTTACCCTAACCCGGCTACAAATGAGGTGAATATTGAGTTGCAGCAAAGGACTGATGTGAAGTATATGTTGTCGGATATTACAGGGAAAACATTGACAAATGGGGAATTGCATGACTCTGTGAACAAAGTTGATATCAGCGCCTTGCAAAACGGTATTTATGTGCTGACATTAGCTAAGGCCGATGGCAAGGGAGAAGAATCGGTGAAGATTATCAAGCATTAAACCGGCAGCAATCAAGGTGAAGAAAATTTACCTTATCGGCGGGTTGGGAGTTGATGAAAGGGTATTCACCTTCATTCATTTTAAGAATTACGAGAAACGCATTGTAAAATGGATAGAGCCTGTACCCGGCGAACCGCTCGTTGATTATTGCAAAAGGCTTATTGTTCAAATTGATTCTCCCGAGCCGGTAATCGCAGGTGTGTCATTTGGCGGAATTGTAGCCAATGAAATTTCAAAACTTATACCTGTAAGTCAAATCATTCTGATTTCAAGTATCCGCTCGTGGAGGGAGATGCCCTGGTATTTCAGGATAGCAGGGAAACTGAATCTTCATAAATTAATTCCACTGGAAATTGCAAAGCGCGCAAACCGTATTATCAGGTGGTTCTTTATCGGGAAAGACCCCGCCTATCGGCAATTACTTATTGAAATTGCCAATGGAACGAGCCCCGCATACCTGAAATGGGCTATTAATGCAGCAGTAAAGTGGAGGGGAGAAGAAGTGAATAATGCGTTGCAGATTCATAGCGACAAGGACAGAACATTTCCATTACGTTATATAAAGCACCCCGATTGCGTAATAAAAGGAGTAGGGCACTTTATGGTAGTGCAATGTTCTAAAGAAGTTGGAGAGTTTATTGACGAAGCCCTGAAGAATATTCCCGGTAAAATTGTGATAGAGAAAAATTAGTACGCGGGCACGGTAGCACAAGGCGCTACAGCTTCGTTCTCACTTACAATTTTTTCAACCAGCATACCTGCATTATCAGGGTAGTTTACCTTAATATTCCAGGGCTCATTTATCCATTTTTCCAATTTGGCTGAAAGAGATTCGTCCTTACTGTATACAACCGGAACTCCTAATTTTTCAAGGGCAACTCCGTTGCAGTATTGTTCGTATTGCATATTAATGGGGATACAGAACAATTTTTTCCCAAGGTAAAGCGTCTCAGCAGGGGTTTCAAAACCGGCGCCGGTAAGCAGCCCTTTGCAACTTGCAACACTGTTTAAAAAGTCTTCGTTGTTGGCAGGGAAGAAGGTCACATTTTCGCGGGTATATTTCTGTTTTGCCCTTATAGAGAAAACTTCCCATTTTGCATCATTTATTTTGCCCAATTGGTTGAATAATTCTTCATCACCGAAGGAGGAAAGATAGACAGTGTAATGTTCTCCATCGGTAACATCAAGATTGCGTATCTGGGAGCGGATGATGGGAGTGTAAATAAAATCATCATATCTTTCAAAGTGCAGGCCAATAGGGTTAGATTGCCTGATATGGTATTTCAATACAATATTGCCGATTAAACTTTGTTTTTCAGGCATCGGGGTTTTGGGAGACAAATAGGCAGGCTGGTGCCCGAATGATACAAACCTTTTATTGGCCAGCCATGCAGCCCATGAGCTGATAAACTCATAATCGTTTATTATTAAATCGTATTGCTGTATTGGGAAATTCAGCAATTCCTTAATAACCTTTACCGGGGTGAATTTTTTGAATGAAGCAAGTAAGTCAATCTTACCATTGGTGCCGTAATGGTAGCTTATGCCAGTGCTCCTGTACTTAATCCCGAAAGGCAGATTAAGGTGCACATTATTGCCGCTTAATAAAATGTCAACATCACCGTAACGTTTCAGGTAGGGTATTATTTCCCTGGCACGGCTCACGTGGCCGTTGCCTGTTCCCTGGATTGCATAAAGGATTTTCATAGGCAATTTATTTGGTTTTGGGTTGAATACAAATGAAAATCCCTCTTCGACGGAGACGGAAGAGGGATTAAAAACATCACGAATATTTTATTTTTTCTTCTTTGTCTCATGATGCTTTTTCAAGCTGGTGAATCATTTTTTGCAGCGACACAATTATTTTCTGCCCGTCGCGTGTTTCAAGCCTCGCCCAGGCATCAATGGAAGGCTCTGTGTCTTCTATTGACCAGGCATAAGAAAATGTGTCAACAATGCGGTAGTTGTTTGTATTGAATTTATTGTCTTTGGCTGAGAGGGAAATAATTTCCACTTCCCTGCCGATATATTGCAGTGATTTATCTAACAGTTCTTTAGCCTTTTCTATATTCATAAGCTCGTAGTGATTCATTATATAAGGTCATTAAACTCCCATCCTCCGCGGTTCTGCATTTCGCCTTCTTTCATTTTGTCAAGCTCGCAAAGCCTTTTCGCCATTCTCATATCACTGGAAAGAAAGAAGTAAGCGAGGAGGCAAACTAAACCGGTAAGAGGTATAAACAATTGTATCACTGTTTTCAACTTTTTAGCAATACAAAGTACCGAAACTCATATTACTAAAAAGTGAACAGGTGGTGAATAAATGGTTAAATCTGAGAGAGCTTATCTTCTCTTTTTTGCTTTGTAATTCCTGTATAATTCCCTTACAATACCATCAGAAAGGCCCATTTCAGGGACTATTATATTTTTTATACCAGCATTTTTCATAATAGTTAACAAAATAGTTGCTGCCGGCACAATTACATCCGCCCTGTCGGGGTTCAGGCCCAATATTTTAACCCTGTCGTTGGTGGAATAGGATTCGATTTTAGCGGCAAGCTGTTTCAGTTTTTTATAGGGCAGGGGTTTACTGCCTTTCTTCTCCGACATTTTATAAAGCTTGTTAATGTTACCTCCTGAGCCAACGGCTGTAATTTCATCTTTTCTGTCGGCTGCTTTTGCAATCCAGGCTTTAAAATCATTCCATGTTTCCTGGTCCACTTTATCGTAAAGCAACAGTATAGTGCCGATATTAAACGATTTTGAGGCGACTGTTTTGCCGTTGCTTATCAGGGTTAATTCAGTGCTGCCTCCTCCAATATCAATATACATATATGAGCCGGCTTTATCAAGCTGGTCGGCCGGATGATTGGAATAAATAATTCTTGCTTCCGTTTTTCCGTCAATAACCTGCACTGACAGGCCGGCTTCTTTGCGGATGCGCTTAATTATTTCGTCGCGGTTCTTTGCCGCACGCAATGCCGCAGTTGCGCAAGCCCTGTAGTCAATCACTTCATGCACGCTTATCAGGTGCTTAAAGGCTTTCATGGTGGTAATAAGGCGGTTTGCTTTTTGCTGCGTTATGCGTTTCCGCATAAAAGCGTCTTCACCCAATCTCAGCGGTATTCTTATAAGCTCCGATTTTTTAAAAGATACCTTTCCCTTGTCCTCAATTACGTTGCAAAACAGAAGGCGTACTGCGTTAGAACCTATATCAATTGAGGCGAATTTCAAGGTTTATTGGGTGTTAATTTCCGGCTTTTAAAATAGTTATATATGTCGTTTTGCGCCCGGACTTTCTTCGCCCCGGGCAGGGCAAATTTATACATATTGCTTTGCTGTGCGTCAAGTATCCTCGCTTTGGTATTATCATTCCATTGAATAGCCAGGATAGCTTTTAAGTCCTCCCGGATTTTCTCATCGAAAACAGGAACTGCTATCTCATTGCGAAGGTCAAGGTTGCGGTACATCCAATCGGCTGAAGAAATATATATTTTCTCATCGCCATCATTACAAAAGATTATAATCCTCGCATGTTCAAGATATTTATCCACTATGCTGATAGCTTCAATATTATCGCTTATGCCTTTTATACCCGGCATAACAGAGCAACTGCCACGTATAATCAATTTTATTTTAACTCCTGCCTGGCTTGCTTTATATAGTTTTTCCACCACTTCCCTGTCCACAAGCGAATTGAGTTTAAGAATGATATATGCATCCTTGCCATCTTTGGCGCTCTTCATTTCCCTTTCTATGTATTTCAATAGTTTTTCGCGCATGGTAAATGGCGAAACCAGCAGGTGTTTATATGTGCCTATATGAAAATTGTTGTGATAAAAATGAAATACCTTTCCGACTTCTTCCGTTATCCTCTCGTCAGATGTAAGCAGGCTATGGTCGCAGTAAAGCTGAGCGGTATTTTCATTGAAATTACCGGTGCCTATATGCACATAATCTAAAAAGCCATTGCCTTCATTCCTCGTAATTAGCAGCAGCTTTGAATGTACTTTTAAGCCTGTAATGCCATAAATTACTTCGGCACCCTCTTCTTTTAACTGGTTTGCCCAATATAGATTAGATTCTTCGTCAAACCTTGCCTGCAGTTCCACAACAACGCTCACCGCTTTACCGTTTTTCAGGGCGTTAATAAGCGTAGAACAGATATTGGAATTTTCTGCCACGCGGTAAAGGGTCATTTTTATGGAAATAACTTTCGGGTCAATGCTCGCTTCCCGTAACATGTCAATTATATAATTGAATGAATGGTATGGGTAGCTTAGCATAACATCTTTTTTCCGGATAACGCTGAAAATGCTTTTGGCATTTTGCAAATCAGGATGGGGCAGGGGAGGAGGATTGTGGTAAAGCAAATCGCTATGGCCAACATTGGGGAATTTGATAAAATCCCTGAAATTATGATAACGCCCTCCGGGGATAAGTGAAAGCGATTTCTTGGCTTTTATTTTCCGGGTTATAAATTGCAACAGGTCAGGGGGTATTTCCCTGTCATATACAAGCCTTACGGGGTCGCCGGTTTTACGCTGCTTTACGCTGGCCTGTATTTTTTCTACAATGCTCTTTGAAAAGTCCTGGTCAATATCAAGTTCCGAATCGCGTGTAAGTTTAATGGTATATGCATCGGCCTGGTCAATATTAAGCACGGAGAAAACTTCTTTTAAGCAAAAACGGATTATATCATCCAGCAGGATGATGTGCCTGTCCTCTGACTTTAATTTTTTGGGCAGCACAACAAAACGCGGGAGTAAATGAGTAGGTATTTGAACCAGCGCATATTTAAGTCCCTTATGGCTTTTGCCGTTTTTTGAAAGCTTAATGGCGAAATAAATCGCCTTATCTCTTAAAAACGGGAACTTAGGAATGGCATCAATCATGATAGGCGCAAGGGTGGGCAATACCTTTTCGCGGAAATATTTTACCACAAAATTCGCCTGTTCCTTTGTCAGTTTCTTTTCATCAACAATGAATATTTTCTGTGATTCCAGTTCTTTTACCAGCAGCGCATATACTTCGTCAACCTTTTTTTGCTGTTCTAAAACTGTTTCATGTATCCGTTTCAGGAGCTTCCTTGGGTTTTCTCCCATAATTTCCCTGGCGTTCTTTTTTACTTCCATAAGCCGCTTGAGTGTGGCTACGCGTACCCTGAAAAACTCATCGAGGTTGCTCGAAAATATTCCGAGGAATTTTATGCGCTCAATGAGAGGAACGGTTTTATCCGTAGCTTCCTGGAATACGCGCTCATTAAATGAGAGCCAGCTTATGTCCCGGGGTATATAATGATTTTTCATAAGGTTAAGCACAAATATAAGCGGTATTGCGAATAAATACGCTTATTATTTACCCGGTTCAATAAACAAGGTTTTCCCTACCGAACTTCCCAGGCTTTTCCATTGCCTGATGTTAAACTGAATACCGGCGGTTGAGGCAGTTGAGAGCTTCAGCAATAATTTGCGGGTAAGCATATTGTATAATTCTGTAATAGAAGGGTCATGGCCGAAGAGCATGATGGTTTCGTATTTATCATCCTGCTTTCTGAGCATATCAAGTATGTCAATAGCTCTTTTTTCATAGACGCCCTGGGTTACTTCAATAGTCGAGGTTGGGTAGCGAAGATCCACAGCAAATATTACTGCCGTATTAAGAGCCCTGAAAGCATAGCTCGATATAATTTTATCGGGCTTGATTTTTTTCGATTTTAACAACCTGGCTACTTTATGCGCTCTTTCAACCCCTGCTTGGGTAAGAGGGCGTTCCCAGTCGCTAACATGCTCATCCCAAGAGGCTTTAGCATGACGGACGAGATATAATGTTTTCATACGTTTTCAAAATTAATTAAAATCAGCTTTATCAGGCATTAAAGCAATGTTAAGTTTATGTTAAGGGACAAAGATAATTACGAATCACGGATTAAAAATCACGAATTGATAAGTTGGTATATTTGGCTCACTGATTATCTGATTGTTTATTAGAAGTGTTCGCTGATATAAATTTGCTTCTATTACAGATTGATAATTTATATTTGCTTTCAAAGAAAAACAGAGTGTATGAGTACTACGATAGAATTTAACCGCAACGAGGACAAGATTAATATGCTTCTTTCGCACCTGAAGCAAAAAGCTGACCAGGCTCACGAGGGTGGGGGAAAGAAGAAGATTGAAGCCCAGCACGCTAATGGCAAGCTGACAGCAAGGGAACGGATTGATTATTTGCTGGACAAGGATAGCGAGCGTATTGAAATAGGAACTTTTGCCGGAGATGATATGTACACTGATATGGGCGGATGCCCTGCCGGCGGAACAGTGGTGATGATTGGCTATGTATGCGGAAGGCAATGCATTGTGGTTGCCAACGATGCCACGGTAAAAGCGGGCGCATGGTTCCCCATTACGGCAAAAAAGAACCTGAGGGCGCAGGAGATATCTATTGAAAACAGGCTGCCTATAATATACCTGGTTGACAGCGCAGGGGTATTTTTACCTATGCAGGATGAAGTGTTCCCGGATAAGGAGCATTTTGGGCGCATTTTCCGCAACAACGCCATCATGTCGGGCATGGGTATTATACAGGTGGCTGCCATTATGGGAAGCTGTGTAGCCGGAGGGGCCTACCTGCCCATAATGAGCGATGAGGCTTTTATTGTGGATAAAACAGGCACTATTTTCCTCGCGGGCTCATACCTGGTTAAGGCTGCCATAGGTGAAACCATTGATAATGAAACCCTGGGCGGAGCAACCACCCATTGCGAAATATCGGGGGTTACCGATTACAAGTGCAAGGACGATAAGGATTGCCTTGACAGGATAAGGAATGTATTTGATAAAATTGGGGATTTTGAAAAAGCGGGCTTCGACCGTAAGAAAGCCGTTGAGCCTGCAAAGAACCCTAAAGAGATTTTAGGCATTATGCCCGAAACACGCGAAAAGCCTTACGATATGCACGAGATTATCGAGCGCCTGGTAGATAACTCGGAATTTGAGGAATATAAGGCTGAATTCGGGAAGAGCATAGTATGCGGCGTTGCCCGTATTGATGGCTGGGCAGTGGGTATTGTTGCCAACCAGCGTAAAATTGTAAAGAGTAAAAAAGGCGAAATGCAGATTGGCGGGGTGATATATTCAGATTCCGCCGATAAGGCTGCCCGCTTTATTATGAATTGCAACCAGAAGCGGATACCGCTTGTGTTTTTGCAGGATGTAACCGGCTTTATGGTCGGCTCGCGCTCGGAACATGGAGGAATAATAAAGGACGGCGCTAAAATGGTAAATGCTATGAGCAACAGCGTGGTCCCCAAATTTACCGTAATCATAGGTAACTCATACGGGGCGGGCAATTACGCTATGTGCGGCAAAGCTTACGACCCGCGTCTTATTGTGGCCTGGCCTACGGCGCAAATTGCGGTTATGGGCGGAGAACAGGCAGCCAAGACATTATTACAGATACAGGTTAGCGCCCTTAAAGCCCAGGGCAAGGAAATACATGCCAAAGATGAAAAAGAATTGCTGGATACCATTACGGCTCGTTACCAAAAGCAGTTATCGCCTTATTATGCTGCAAGCCACCTTTGGGTTGATGAAATTATTAATCCTCTCGATACCCGCAAATGGATTAGCATGGGCATTGAAATGGCCAACCATGCTCCTATTACCAGGCAATATAATGTTGGGGTTTTGCAGACATAGGGAATAGGGAGCAACGAATAGCGATTTTAGAATGGCGAAGGGAAATGCAGAAAGACAATTAATTTCTAAAATCTGCAATCGTTAATCGTTGTTCGAAAACCTGTTCCAAAAAATATCACCTCACAATCGCCAAGCGCTTGTTCAACTTCTCTTTATTATTTGAAACAGAGATGTTATAAATTCCCGGAGCTATATTGCTCAAATCAATAGTTGATTTTGCCGATTGAAGAACTTCCGTATAGACCATTTTACCCATAACATCATATACCTGCAATAGTTTTTGCCCTGCAATATTGTCTTCAATAGTAAAAATGCCTGATGTGGTAGGATTAGGATAAATATTGATTGCGTCAACTGGGTTCTGTATATTATTTACGCTTACAGTACTGCACTGAACTTTTGCAATGGCTTTTTTAGTGAATATGCCCAAAGGGCCCAATTTTAAATTATATAAATTAATGTTTTCAGAGTCCGATGCAATATTTATTGCATTGGCGGCATTTGCATTATACTTTTCTGAAGAAAGGCCATAACTTTTCTGGTATGTTAAATAGCCGAACTCCCTGGTTGTTTGGAAAAAATTTAGAAAAGGAATATCTTCTTCCTGCGATAAGTTTATCATTGCCTGGGTAAATAAGGTATCTTTTTGTTCAAAATAACTGAAGTTATCCCTCGATGAGGCTAAGTTTCCATAAGTACCCGGGTAGGTATTGGCATTATTTTCTGAGTCAGATTCTGAATGTAACCAACATTCTCCAACCACTATTTGCTTGCCATTAGCAGCCGCAATAGAATCAATTTGAAATATTACCGGCAGCATTGCCGTGTCATTGGCCGTAAATAAATGATAGTCAATATAGTCAAGAGCGTTTACCCCTGCATAGTTGGTGAAATATGCAGTTTTATCAGTTGTTATTGCTCCTGCTCCCCAAAGTATGCTTCCTTTGTGCTTTAAATTTTTAACCCAGTATTTAACATAGGACAGAGTACTGTCAGATGAAAAACTTATGAGATTATTTGTATTGTTTTTTTGTGTTATTGGCTCTTCTTCCATAGTTAGGTAATCAGGCCCTAATGAATCAATTACCGTTTGCATCATTTGCAGTTTTGTTGTACGATATTTTTGTGAATTAATAGTATCAGGGTGGCCATTGAGTTCATTCTTATAATAGTAATTCAGAACATCGTAACTCAGGTATGCTCCGCCGTTGCCGGCAGCATATCCGGTGGTGTCGCCTATTGCTGTGGTGTTATGCTGAATAATTTTAAATCCCATACTATGCGCCATTGCATAAACCTGTTTGTAAAAGTCGAGATACACCTGGCTATTAGGGAAGGAATCTACCAGCAAAGGGTAAGCAAGTGTTATTTCTAAGCCTGTATAACCAAGCGTATCCATCAGCATTAACATAGTATCTATTTTTCCCAGTTGCTTGTTTTCCCAGTTCACATTTGGTTTTGCCCCGGGTGCCGGATTGGGTGTAAAAAGTGAGTATCCTATCCCACTATTGGCATTTAATAAATTACCCGCAAATTGTGTACAGTATTTATGCCCATCCCATTTTGCATTTATCTCTTTTAGCGCAGTATCACACTTATTTGGTAACTGGGCAATAATTTTAGGCCATTCATAAGGCACCTGTGCAAAGCTCTTTGAAGCAAAAGATGTCAGTACCAGGAGAAGTAATAAGAAATGTAGTTTTATTTTCATAGAATGTATTTATTAATGCTAAGATATGGAAATCTTGAAAAGGTTTAATGGACTTTCATTTTTTTCTCAGTATCAGTTAATATTATTACATCATTAAATATCATTCTTTCCCTTTTACAAAAGGCGGTTAAAAATTATTTAATATAATTATACATAGTATTAAATATTATGCGTATATTTGCAGTGAATAAACCTATGGTTTATTCAAGTGAAGAACTAAAAGTGAAAAGTCTTAGTTGCCGCGATAAAAGAGGTCGGGATTGCTCTGATTGAATGGGAAGCAACTTTGCGGGCTGTTTACTTTGCGTTCTTTGTGGTAAAGAAAGTATATGCCTCTGAATGCCCCGAAATTGCTGCAATGTGCAAGAATTAGTCGCAAAAATTAGTCGCAAATGGTTTTGGAAAGGGTCCAGATAAAATGCTGTAAAATACCTGTAAATAAAGGAAAAACGACTATGTTTGGTGTATTTCATGTTTTAAATATACTAAAAACATGAACACACTTACAAAAATGTTTTAAACTATATGGAATGTTTTTTCATAAAAATACCTTGTCATACATTGCAGGATTATTCTTATATCGCTTCAACATAATCTTACGCATTTTTTGCTGGAAAGCATCTAACAGTATCTTCAAATCTGAAATTATCCATTCCAATTCAGCAACTCTTTTTCTTAACTCCCTTTCCATCTTTTTTGAAGCCTTTAAAGCTTTTCTTAATTCCTTATTTTTGGCTTTTAAAGGCTTAGTCGGATTTATAAAAGGTTTTTTACTCATACTAAACTTTGTTTTCAAATGTTATTTTATTGAATCTTTCTTTCTTTTTAGGTGAAAGAAAACGAAAACCATTATCAAAAGCGTGGTCAATACAGAGCCGCCGAAAAATAAGGCCATGCCCCTGTTTTTCGCCTTCATCTAACAATTGAGGGGCTACTTTACTTAGCGTACTGACAGAACCACCGAAATAGCCTTTATAAGTCACATTATTACATCCCGATAGAAGAGGTCGGGATTATCCCGCATTGCTACGGGATTGCATTTTTATTGTTGGAAGCAACGCTAATTTAGGGGAAGCAATTTGCGTAAATCTTAGCGCACCTTGCGCGAAATGAATTTAAAATGAAAAAATCTGTGAATCTGTGGCTAAAAAACTCAAAATTGAGTGACAAAAAGTCTTTGCGCCCCCGATGAAATGAGGTCGGGATTGCTCTGATTGAATGGGAAGCAACCTTGCGTAAATCTTTGCGCTCTCTGCGGTGAAAATTTCAATCCTTCTGATTATTTAACCGCAAAGGGCGCCAGGAAAAATACAACGCAAAGGACGCAGAGAATAAAAAAATATAGAGAAGCTAACGGGGTAACACTTTTCAGGTGTTTTTGAAAATAAAATTATTGGTTACCAATGCGTTATGTTTTAATGAGACAAAAATGTGTTACCCCGTTAGATGGGTTCCACTTTTTAGGGGGGTGGAACCAAGATTTATGTTGGTAATCAATTAATTAATATAGGTGACACCCCTGAAAAGTGGAACTTTTTGAAACCCAAGACTTAATTAAAAATCAGGAATCTGAAAGGAAATAAAACTGAGCCCCGACGAGAAGTTCGGGATTGCGCTAATTTTAGGGGAAGCAACCCCGATGAAAAGAGGTCGGGATTGCATACTTATTTGGGGAAGCAAACTGCGACATCCGCATTGCTTTTATTTTTGGGATGGCGGATTAATGACGATAACTGTCATAACTGAATTCGCAGTGACGGGGTTACTTAATTTATCCACTATATCTTTTTATCCCCGAACTCAAGTTAAGAATTAAAAGTTAATTCAATTACCATTTTCAACTCTCAATTTTCAATTGCCTTGCAGGTTCTCCTTCAAGAATGTCTTCACCACCTCCCAAGCCTTTACCGCTGCATCCTTGTTGTAAACTTGGGGGCGTGCATCATTAAAGAAAGCATGCATGGCTCCTTCATAAACCACATACTGAAACTTCTTTCCGGCATTTTTCATTTCTTCAGCCAAACCGGGAATAGTAGAAGTGATTGCAGTATCGAGGCTGCCATATATGCCCTGCACAGGCGCTGTAATGTTCTTTATTTTATCGGCAGGCGGGCGTTTGCCATAGAAAACAATATGGGCAGCCATACGCGGTTCGTTAACAGAAAGAGCCCCTGCCATTCCGCCTCCAAAGCAGAATCCCATTGAAGCAACTTTACCGGGGTTTACGTTTTCAAGTTTGGCCATGTAATTATAGGCAGCAATAAGGTCATTGATAAAGCGCTGGTCGCTCCTTCCGCTTATAACGGCCATTAAACACTGTAATACAGGGCGGTCCCCTTCAGCAAGCTGCGCCATAACTTCTTTCATCTTTTCCGGGTCGCCGAAAGCTTCACGCGGAACATTGCGGAAAACGGGCATCATGCGGCCAACAGCGGCTGCGTCGGTAACTTTCTCAAAGTCGCCATACATCAGATCGGGAGCCAATACAAAATACCCTTCTTTAGCCAGCCGCCTTGCCACATCATGTATGTGCGCATCAAGCCCGAAAATTTCGTGGATGAGCAGTACTGCAGGAAGTTTGCCCCTGGCATTTTCAGGTGATGCTATGAAAGCCTTTACCTGTGTGCCGTTTCCGCCGGGGAATGTAATTTCTTTTTCCATTTGTTTTTGTTTTATCGGGTTTTATTTATTGCAGAATCATTTGGTTTGGTTTTGTCTTTTAAAAGAAAAAATAAAAATACGGTAAAAATTAATATGGCTGCAATACCCTGTGCCAGTATGGTATTGGGCGCACCTATATGGTTCGATAAGACGCCGACCAATAAACTTCCCAAGGGTTGCAATCCAAAAAAGGCCATAGCAAAATAACTGATAGCCCGTCCCCTCATTTCGGCAGAAGCGGTGGTTTGAATGATGGTATTGCTGATGGTTACCTGCGACATCATTCCGAATCCTGTTATGGTGGCAAATGCGCAAGCAAGGCTGAAATTGGCAATATGAGAAAAGAAAATGAGTCCGACACCAAAAATAAACGTAGTGGCAAGAAGAACTTTTCTGAGGTCGGTCTTACCTGATTTTAAGGATGCGAGAAATAAGGTTCCGCTAATTGCACCAAGGCCTATAAAGCTGTTCAGATAGCCAAATGTGGAGGCATTACCTTTAAATATAACTTTTGCAAATACCGGAAGCAGGGTGTTGTACGGAAGCACTAAAAAACTAAGACAGGCGAGGTATAAAATGATTATGGAAATGGAAGGTGTAGCCTTTAAATAATCGAACCCTTCCTGAAGTTCGCCGATTACCTTTTTATTACGTAATTGAGGAGCAGTTAAGGGAAGGCGCATCAGCAGCAAGGAAACTATTACCGCCAAAAAACTTGCGGCATTAAGCATAAAGCATATCCCTGCGCCTAATTTATCATAAACTATGCCCGAAATGGCAGGCCCGATAAGCCTTGCCAGATTTACCATAGATGAATTAAGCGCGATGGCATTGGACAGGTCTTCCTTATCATCAACCATCTCATATACCAGTGATTGACGCGCAGGAACATCGAACGCATTGATTATGCCTAACAGAATACTAAGCAAGAGTATCTCCCAAACGGCATAATGATGAAATAAAATAAGAAAGGCGAGTAAAAGGGCTTGTACCAGTGAGGCAACCTGGGTGGTGAGCAATACGCGGTAACGGTTGTACCGGTCGGCTATTACGCCTCCCCAAAGAGATAGCATGAAACTGGGGAACTGAGTTGCAAATACGGTAAGGCCCAGCATAAAATTTGAACCTGTCTCAATATAAACAACCCAATAAACGGCGGTACGTTGCATCCAGGTTCCGATAAGGGAAACTGACTGACCTGTAAAATATAACCTGTAATTGCGGCTGCGGAATGCCCTGAATGTATCGAGTTTCATCCAGCTTCTCTGTAATGTGTCTTTATTTTTAACCTCATTGCCTCAAATAATCAAAAAAGATAACCATCATTTAACGGCTAACAAAAGTAACAAATCAAAATAGGTGAAGAATTTGATAACATACAAAATGCAAAATAATTAATTGCTGCAAGTTCATTTTTACCTGTTTATCGTTCATTATGTATAGCCTGTCGCTAATCTTTTAAACTTACTCTTGGGGTTATTTCTTAACATCAATATCCAATCTAAAACGTTTCTATTCTGTATTTCATTGAAATAGAGAAGGTCAGAAAACATAAAATAAGTATGTGTAAAGTTTAACATTCAAGTCATGAAACTTAGCGACACTTGTACAATAAAAAATCGAATATATGTTTATAGAATCCTCTGGTGAAAGTATCTCGGAATTATTGGTCGCAAGGCCTGACATTTACCCAAGAAAAGAACTTGATGACAGTATAATATATGCCAAGCGCATACAGGATGGAATGATGCTGAAAGAAAAGCATTTGCAGCGTATCTTCCCACAGTCATTTATTTATATGCGCCCTCGCAATATTGTAAGCGGAGACTTTTACTGGTTCACCCGTATAAACAACAAGATAATAATAGCCGCTGCAGATTGTACAGGGCACGGAATACCCGGCGCATTAATGTCAATATTGGGGATTAACCTGCTAAACCAGATAATAATAGAAGAGAAGAATACCGATCCCGCTTTTATCCTTCACCGCCTCGACCATAAGGTTAATAAGGCTTTCAGTTATACATCAGATATGCTTGATGAGAACTTTATACAACAGCATACCGATGGCATGGATATTGCCCTTTGCTGCATTGATAATAATACAGGAGTAATGCAATTTGCCGGAGCTTACAGGCCCGTATATTATATACGTGAAGGAGAATTGAATGAGATGAAAGGAAGCCGCCACCCTATTGGAGGCAATGGCAGTGAACCTTTATTTACAAACTATACACTGCATTTGCAGGAAGGGGATAAAATATATATGTGCAGCGACGGATATGCATCACAGTTTGGGTTCCTGGTCAATAAGAAGTTCTCTTCCCAAAGAATGAAAGATATTTTACTTCAAATCAGCAACCTGCCATTCAGTGAACAAAAAGCCCAGCTTGACAGGGCATTTATGGAATGGAAGATGAACCTGGAACAGACCGATGATGTGATGGTGGTTGGTTTCGAGTTTTAAGTTGAGATTAAAGTTAAAGAGCTGTAGCTTATATCCTGATTCCTATCATACAGATATCATCTGTTTGAGTTTCGTACTTTTTCCATTGTTCAATGGTTTGTTCGAGCAACTGTTTTTGCTGGTCAATCGGTTGGTGAATAAAAGAATCGAGTAGCTCCCTCAGTCTTTTCGAGGTGAATTTTTTGTTCTTGTTTCCTCCAAACTGGTCAACGTAACCGTCTGAAGTAATATAAATGGTATCGCCTTTACGCAGTTGAATAACATGTTTGGTAAAAAGTAAATCCATTTTACCTTCCTGGTAACCTATAGGCTGCTTATCGGCAACAATTTCAACCAGGTGTTTATTAGAAAGTTTAATTTTGTCCGATTCTTCAATACTGCCATCCACTGCTATATTTTCGCTAAGCCAGTATAATGAGTTGTTCGCGCCTGCATATTGGAGGGTATTGTCTTTTTTGTTCCATACACATAGGGCAATGTCCATTCCATCGCGGGTTGTATGGCCGCTGCTCTTTTGCAATGTACTGATGAGCTTTTCTCTTAGTTCATTCAATATTAAATCAGCCTCCAATATCTTCCTGTCCATAACCACTTCATTTAATATGCTGTTGCCAATCATACTCATAAATGCACCCGGAACTCCATGTCCTGTACAATCGGCAACAGCGAATACTACATTATTCCCATTCACATGGCACCAATAAAAATCACCCGATACAACATCTTTGGGTTTATAAATAACAAAATAATCACCCATCGCCTCTTTTAGTAATTCGTCAGGAGGCAAGATAGCTGCCTGTATGCGGCGGGCATAAGTTATACTGTCCGTTATTTCTTTGTTCTTTTCTTCCAGTTCGTCTTTGCGTTCCTGTAGTTCAGCAGTCTTTTCTTTTACCTGTTTTTCAAGCATTTCTTTTTGCCCCTCAATTATCTGCTGTTTCTCCTTTTCCTTCTGTATGTTTTGTTCGGCCAGTTGCTTAACATGAACCAGTTGCAGGGCAAGGTTTTTATTGGTACGGGCAAAATCAGCGGCAAGGTAAACCGACATGGATATGGGTATTCCCAGGAAGCCGCTTATTAGCCATAAAACAAATAACAAAAGCAATAATGGATTATCATTAGCATTAATATTTGCGCCTCCCTCGCCATGAATTATCAGCTTAACAGCAAAAACAAGTATTATTATGTACATGGTAATTGAGAAAAGCCCAAAACTTGCGGCTATTATCCATGCACCCGGTTTCTTTTTGCGGACGGCATTGAAAGACACCCTGCTGCTTTCAATTGAAGATGTGGCAATGGAAGTAAATATTACATAGGCAAAATAGCCTGGTACTATCGAAATACATATATCTGCAATAACGGCAAGAGCAAGAATAACCCAAAAGTACCATGTGAATTTTATAGAGAAAATGGAATATAATGACAGGACAATAAACAGGAAGAATGGAGTGAATATATAATATAATATATGCTCTATAATATCACCTATAAAGGGATTGGATGACCAAAATGGCAGAATGGTACAAAGGAAAATTATGGAAAGAACCGCTGCAAGCAAGCTAAAATAAAGGTTAGAACGATTTTTCCGGTAAAATATGAAAAGCAGAAAATGGAAGAATGTTAAAACAAGGAACATGGTAAAAAAGAACATTAGTGCAGTAAGCCCGGCCTGTTTCATCTTCCAACCTGAATTCAGTGAGGCTATGTTTTTTAGCGTAATGCTGAAGCCCGGATGCTTATAATGCTTTTCCAGTGCAGTCCATGCAGAATAGCGAACCGCTATTAGCTGGATAGTATCACTGCCAAATTCAATAAAATAGGTGTTATTTGAAGGATCAAACGGGACCTCATTCTCCCGGGTGGAAACTACGCCAAATTTATATATCCTTTTTCCATTGAGGAAAATCTCCGATGCACCGTCCTGTGACATATTCAATGCAAAAGTCTTATGGAAAAGTGAAGGCGATATCTTCAGGCGTATACGAAACCAGCCCATTCCCTTAAATTGATCGGGAGCATGCCCGCTTTTCAAATCGGAACGCAACGTATCCCATGAATTATCATTGAATGCTGCACTTGCCCAGCGGAAATCATCGCCTGCGTGAAATTTCCATGTAGTATCGAGGCTCAGTTCACCGGGAATACTGTCAAGGCTTTTACTGTATTTTTTTTCGCCGTGCTTGCTTTCAACTTGAACAAAGGGGCTGCCGACGTCGGCATTTACAATTATGCAACATAGGACAAAAAGAACTGCAAGAATAAGTGTGGTGTATTTTTTAATCATGCCATCCCCGGATTGGTATTACGGATTCAACCAGTTGTTTTGAAAATGGCAAGCCTGGAAATCGGGGTCTATCTTAACAAATACACCGCCGCGCAGCTTATGGTTTATCCAGTCACTGACTACTTTCATCTCCTTTTTGGCCAGCGCTGCAGCTTGTATTTGCTGGTAGTCATCAGTCAGGTTCGCTTTGTGCGGTTTGGTAACATTGTTAAGTTTAATAATCCGGTATGCCTGTTTGGCATCAGGGGTATTATAGAACACGGGAGAAGATACATCACCCACTTTCATAGAATTTATAGTGAATGAAATAGTAGGGTCCAACTGGCCCAGTTGCTCCATATCCCAGCGCGATAAGCCTGTTTGAGGGTTAACTATCACCCCACCTGCATATTTGGTGTTTTTATCATCAGAAAACCTGGCAGCCATTTCATTAAAGTTGGCAGAATCTTTGGTAATAGCCTTATATATACTGTCTAATTCTGCTTTCGCTGCAGCAAGGTCTTCTTCGGTAACCTTTGGAACAATAAGAATATGCCTCATATCAACCAAATCTCCGTGACGGTGCTCAACCTGAAGAAAGTGATAACCGTATTGTGTTTCAAATACCTCAGATATTTCTCCATCATTAAGGCCGAATGCATGCTTTTCAAATTCGGGAACAAATTCACCACGTTTTACATTCTTATATAATCCTCCATTTTTTGCAGAACCGGGATCGTCAGAATAAAGTATGGCAAGATTAGCTATACTTTCTCCCTTAAGCACACGCTGGCGTAACTCCTCAGCTTTTTGTTTTGCCAATTGTTTTTCAGCATCCGATATTACCGGCATCTTGACAATCTCAGCTATTTCAACCTGTGCATTTATAAATGGAACACTGTCGGTTGGTATAGCTTCAAAATATTTCCTGACTTCTTCCGGGCTGACTGTTATACCTTCTGTGACTTTGCTGCGCATCTGCTGGGCGAGCAATATATCTTTAACATCAGAACGCAATTCCTCTTTAAACTGGTCAACGGTCTTTCCATAGAATGCTTCAAATTTTTCTTTCGAGCCGAATTGGTTAATATAATAATTAAGCCTCTTTTCAAGTTCCTGGTCAACCTGTGCATCACTTACAATAATAGTTGAGTCTTTTTCAGCTTCTAAAACAAGCAGTTTCTGGTATAATAAGTCTTCAAGTACTTTGCACCTGGTATCTGTTGTAGCTGCATTTTCAGCTACATATTCCATGTATTGGGATTGCACTTCAGACTGAAGGATGATTTTGCCATCAATTACAGCTACAACTTTGTCGGCCACTTGTTGTTGGCCTTTACAAACAACACCAAGCAGGATAATTACAGAACATAAAAAAACTTGCTTCATCACTTTTTATAGGAGATAACGTAAAAATTACAAATTTATTGAAATAAGCATGGGGGCAATCAATTTTTGTGGTTCTTAACTTTATTTAAGATTTTGATATTACTTTGTCAACCCGGGTCAATATTTCTTTTTCAAGGGCAATAGCATCTTTTTCAATCTTACCGGCTTCTGTGAGAATTTTATTAAGCCATTCTTTATCCTCTAATCCACCTGCATTAATTTTAACATTAAGATGTGCGCCTATTACGGCAGACCTTGCGCACAAGGCTGCAACTCCCGCATCGCTTACCGAATTGGGATTACCCTTTTCCACCATTGCTTTTGCCAGTTGCATTGCTTCGAGCGATAGCTGCATAACTGTAAAAGGTATCTCAATTGCTCCGCGTGTAGCTTGCTGTATGGCATTTTTCCGCGAGGATTTTTCAGCCTCGGTAGTTTTGGGCAGGCCAAAAGCATCCATAATGCGGTTAAATGCACGTGTGTCCTCATCTACCAATTTGAGTAATCTTTGCTTGAGTTCCTGCCCTTTGGCTGCAATTTCTGAAAATTCTTCCCACCTGTTTTCCCAACCTTTTTTTACGGCTGAAAGGTTGGCAACCATTGTGCCTAATGCCGCACCCAGCGCTCCCAGGCAGGCTGAAACAGAGCCCCCGCCAGGAGCAGGAGATTCAGATGCTGTCATATCGGCAAAATCTGCAATCGAAAGACTTTGCAAGGCGCTATCAGATGGTTTGCGCATACGATACTCTATTATTTTCTTCTCAGGTTCAAACTTGTTTAACTCATCAAGCCCAAGCGACTTAATAGCTATATGTATCAGTTCTTTTTCAGAAACACCTGTTGAACGCTGCTGTTTTTTCAGGAAATATTTTCCGGCATCAAGCATGGCATGCAATGGAATTAAACCTACAAGTTCAGAGCCCGTAACTCTCATTCCCCTTTCCATAGCCTTTTTACAAGTCTCCTCAAAAGCGGCATGAACAGAAGTAATATTGATGTTGGTCAGGTTCATGGATACCTGTGCCTGGCCATATTCTTCAATAAACCAACCGATAGCCTTAACCGATTTCAATGTACCGGGAACTACTTTCTTGTTCCCTTTTTCATCAACAATTTCTCTGCCGCGTTCGCGTATATCAAATGCAACGGCATTGGCCCTGCGGACTGAGGTCGTATTCAGGTTTACATTATAGGCTACCAGAAAATCCCTTACGCCAATTACCGTTCCGCCTGAACGGACTGAAAATTCCGCTGGCCCGAAATCGGGCTTCCATTCCGGCAGTTTAATTTTTTTGAAGAAACCTTCATACTCGCCTTCGCGAATTACAGAAAGGTTGTTCCTTTTACGGTCAGGCTGGGCATATTCATATAAATAGACTGGGATATTAAGTTCCTTGCCAACACGCGCGGCAAGCTGGTTGGCATATTTTATGGTTTCTTCAACGGTAATATTGGTAAGTGGAATCAGCGGGCAAACATCGGTTGCACCCATACGCGGGTGTTCGCCTGTATGCTTGCTCATGTCAATAAGTTCCGATGCTTTTTTTATACCTGAAAATGCAGCTTCAACAACAGCCTGTGGGCTACCTACAAATGTTACTACGGTCCGGTTGGTCGCTTTGCCGGGGTCAACATCGAGCAATTTTACGCCTTCCACACTTTCAATAGCATCTGTAATCTGTTTAATAATTGCAGCATCAACACCTTCGCTGAAATTGGGTACACATTCTATAAGTTTTTCCATAACGGCATTCTTTTAAAAAGAGAGCAAATATATCAGGAATTAGTGGTCAGTGGTCAGTAGCCGGTGGTCAGTAATTAATTGGAGAGTTGGGTTTACACATTTTTATACTTCTTGAGATATTTTTTGAGTTAACGTATTGATTTCCAATGTAAATAATGTTTACAGGGGTCAAAAAGTGTAAACCCAAGTTAAGTAATTGGTTATGACCATATTTAATGTTTTTGATGATTTTTTTAGCGCTTTCATAATATGGCGGTTCGTGGCGGATGGTGGCGGCGGTTTAGGAGGGGTTATCCGCCATTTTTAAAAAATTGCACACTTTGATTCCGCAATATTGCAGGATGTCATTATTCTGATTTTTCCCTAAATTGATAAATTCTTTAGCATTTTTCCTGAAAAATGGCACACTTTGGCACACGGTTCCCAGAAAATGTGTGCCATTTTCTAATTTCCTGCTGATTTTTTTAGCAGTTCTAACTGTCAATTTTTCACTCATAACTTATAACTCATAACTTATAATTTATAACTCTCAATACTATGTCAAAGAACTTTACAATAGAACGCTGATGACGCTGGTTGCTTATGATAAAAAATGATTTTGAAATCCTGGTTCATCATAATTATCTGTGTCATCTGCGTACCATTCACACTGCAAAGATACACAATTATTTAATATATGTAACAAATTAGTTAATATAGTTTTCAATAAAATCAAAAAAATGCGGAGGGTGGGGTTTACCCCCACCCCAAATAATAATATTGGTAAAATAATGTAGGGACAGGGTTCACCCCTGTCCGAAGTAATGACCGAAAAATAATGTTGAAGCAGGATATACCCTCTGTCTTAAAATGACTTGGTTCAATTTGTTACCAGATAAGGCAACGACAAGGGCTGCCGCTACAAATAACATAGCGGGCGCTATTGATGGGCAGGGGTAAACCCAGCCCGCATAAATGGCCGGTACATATTGATTGCAGAAAAATACTTAACTTGCATTTGAATATATTAAATAGCCCTTGGATAAATATAATTATAATGAAGAAAAAGAGATTGAAAGAATTTATAAGGGAAATTTGTGAAAGTATAATGTACAGCATGAAGAACAATTATAGATTGATTCTCCGTATAAATAAGACTTACCTTTAAGGAGTAAAAAGAAATATTGTTGCCAGGTAGCCTGGATTTATAGCTTATAAATTAAACCCACAGACGGGGAAGTGAAAATATTAGTAAACTTGTTTAGTACAAAATTAAATTGCGAGGATGAGCTACCGGAATATGATATATCTGTGTAAGAAATAAAATTTGTCAGATTGAAGTCAATAACTAATTTCTGTGTAGCAAAATAATCTAATCCCAGCCCGGCATTAAACGTAAAAATTTTAGAACTTCCAATAGAATCAGCAAAAGAAAAACCGGTGAAAATCCTGCACCTCTTTGTTAAGCTCAGAAAATAGTATCGTATGCCAAAGTTTATATCAACCATTGAAGATGTTGCAGGATTGCCATTATTTATTTGAGTAGTGCCTAAGCCAAACATTAAAGCAAATTCGTTGCTTGTAAAACAAACTATTTCGGGTAATAGAGTTAAGCTTGATGAGTTGATGCCTTCACTTGAATAACTGATATTTCCCCCTATCAGGACACTGCCCTTATGAAATCCTATTGAATCAACTTTCTTTTTTTCGTTTACTTCCGCTATCCCCGTTTCCATGTTTCTTTTTATTCTGTTCTTAATTAATTCTTCTGCTTTGTAATTGGAACAATACTCCATCTGTTCTGTGGAATATGTATTTGTGGTATTACCGGTTGAAAATACAACGGTATGGTTATCCATATCAACACTCAATATCTTACACAAAATAATATTTTTGGGGCTCACCGTAATTATTGTATCCTGAGAATATGCAGCAACCCCAATTAACATTGTGCACATTGCTATAATAATCGTTTTTAGCTTCATAATGGTTTTAGTTAGTGAGACGCAAATATACAGATATGAACTGTCCGGAAACTCTTTATTAAAATAATCCACGCAGGCGCGAAGTTGCACTTTGTGCCGTACCTGAAATGTAAGCTGTGCTTACCTAACAAAATAATTTTTATTTTCACGCAAAAATCATTCATGAAATTATGAGGAGGAACTTACATATTATTTTTATGTGTCTTTCAATATGTATTATAAAACCTGCCTTTTCGCAGGAAACACCGGGTGAAACATATTTAAATAACGGCCAGTACCAGCAGGCAATTGACTATTACAATGTAGCTATTAAGACCAATTCGAGCAACGCCGATTTATTTAATTACAGGGCCTATGCCAAATATAAACTGAAGGATTACAAAGGAGCGCTTGATGATTATAACAGGGCAATACATCTTGCTCCTTTCGACCCGGTGGCATATTATAACCGCGGCAATGTGGAACATGAATTGCACGATGAGATTTCCGCCCTGGCCGATTATGATAAATGCATTTCTATGAAAGCAGATTATGGAGACGCCTATAATAACCGTGCCAATGTAAAAGTAATATTGAAAGACAGTGTAGGCGCGCTGATTGATTATAATTCGGCTATTGAACTTGAACCTGATTCGGGGAAAGCATACCTGGGCAGGGGAAATATGAAATTTAAAATGGATGATATTAAAGGAGCCCTGGTTGATTATGATAAAGCCATCAGTGTTGATTCTTCACATCCCGATTACTTCTTCCAGCGTGCGGGAGTGAGGGATTCGGCACACAACTATAAAGGCGCGTATAACGATTATAACAAAGTTATTTCATTTATTCCCGATTTGCCTGACGCATACCAGGGCAGGGCAGACTGCGAGCTGAAGATGGGAGATGTAAAAAATGCTCTAAAAGATTATACAAAAGCAATTGAGCTTTCTCCTAAAGATGGCTGGGCTTACCTCGACAGGTCTTATGCTGAAATTCAGGCAAAGGATTATAAAAATGCAATAGTTGATTGCAATGTCGCCTCTAAATTACTTCCCACTGACCCTATACCTTTGGTAAGAAGGGGAGATGTGAAAGTTGCCATGGGTAAATATAAAGACGCCGATCTGGACTATGTATTGGCGATAGGGGTTGACGGCAGGTGTGGCGAAGCATATTACAAACGCGGACTTGAAGAAATTGCCGGAAAACAATATGAATTTGGCTGCAAAGACTTGAAAAAGGCAAAAGATTTGGGCATCAGGAATATTGATACCATTATAAGCCAGAATTGCCAATAGGAATCAATCACGAATTATTCGTATATCTATTATTTATTTTGGAACTCATGAGGGCTTAGGCCGTTAAAAATTACGAATTACGAATCTCTGTGTAACTCTGTTTGCTCTGTGAACTCTGTGTTGAAAATCAATTTTGACTTTTAACTTCAACATTCAATATTCATTATTCGGTATTCAATATTTAAAATTATGACCTCCACTTAATTCCGCAACCGATTGCTTTTGTACTGGTTTTTGTAATTGGTTTACCGGCGAGAAGTGCGTCAACAGCATTTTCAACATATTTTTCTTTAACTGCCGAGGGATCATCGCGGTTATCATCAATAGCCCCAATATATTTTACAATATAATCGGTACCCGATTTTTGCAGAACAAATACGTGGGGAGTGCATGTAGCTCCATAAGTTTTGGCAATATTCTGGGTTTCGTCAACCAGGTATGGGAAGCCATAGTTTTTGGCCTTGGCACGCTGCTGCATAGTTTCGTAATTGTCTTCGGGAACTGCGTTTGGGTCGTTGGGGTTTATGGCAACAAGCGGGTATCCCAATGGCCTGTATTTATTATCAAGGGCAATAATCCTGTCTTCATATGCTTTAGCAACAGGGCAGTGGTTGCAGGTAAACACCACAATAAATCCTTTGGCATCCTTATAATCGGCCAATGACACCATTTTGCCGTCAATATTTTTCAATTTGAAATCAATGGCTTTGTCTCCAACAGAGTAGCCGGCCGGTTTAAATGCTGCCGCAACTAATAATGCAGCTATAAATGCTGACTTTTTCATGATTTTATTTTTTATTATGGGTTTCTATTATTTTATACAGGTTATCCTGCGTTAATTCTCCTTCGTGAAAGTACAACTTTTTCCCATGTTTATATAAAACAGTTGCCGGTATGGCCCCGCTCCATGAACTGTCTATTTTATCTATCCAGTCGTTGGGATTGCCACTGTCAAGCAATAATACCTCTGGTTCAAGCTGTTTTCCGGCAGAGAATTGTGCAACTTTTGAAATTTCTTTGGGTGAATTGAGGCTTACAAATATCATCTTCACTTTATTATGAGAATACTTTTTGTAAGCAGCCTCAAAAGACGGGAGCTCTTTTACACAAGGGTCGCACCAGGTAGCCCAGAAGTTAACCACATATAAGGTGTCATTTTGCATTTTTTCGGCCTGCGACTGTAATTGCTCAAAATTAACAATGCCTACATGGGTTTGCAGTAAATAAGCAGGAAGAAACAATAGAATGGCAGTAGTCTTTTTAGTGAAATTCATAAATCTTAATTAATTATCCGATACTGTATTCCAATAGTTGCTCCAAACCCGCTTGCTTTCCATGAGGCAGCAATATATTCATTGAATGTTTCAACATTTGTTGAAAGGTCAGGATAGTTAATAACAGGGAAATAAATATTGGCGTTCAGGCCAAATCGCCCGAAATAAAAACGAGGTGTTATATGAAAGTCAGCCCAGGTGCCGCTTCCGTAAATCTGGTAATTATTCTCAGGGAGGTTTATCGTCAGGTTTGATATGCCAAAATCGCAACCTGCAACAAGGTTGAAATGCTGAGTGCGCACAATATGAAAGTTTACAATAACACCAACTTCAAACCCAATGGCGCTGGATACACTGGAATCGTTATGAATATAATTATCGAGTTTAAACTGTAATCCTAAACCAAGCCATTTTAATACTCCATATTCTGCTCCAAGGTTAAAGTTAGTCGAGGCAGCGGCGCCGGTGGTATCCTGGGAGGTATTAGTTGCTTTATTTACATTGTGTTCTTTTATTGCGTAAGCATCCAATCCGCAATTTGCAGAAATTACAAGAGAACCTTTATCAAACGATTGAGCATTCAGATGCTGCAATATTATTACTGATGCAAACAGAACCAGGAGTTTTTTCATTATGACATGAATATTGTTGCGAATTTATATAAGTTCCCGACATGAATTATATTGGTAATAAGCTAAAAGTGCGGGAATATATCAAATTTGGAATACTTATATGTATATAATTGATTAAAAAAATAAATAGTTACATAAAGTATCAAGCAGGGCTTACTTAGTGTATTTTTGCACCCGCAAATAACTCTCATTATGGAAACTTCCTACAGGTTCACAGATTATTACATCATTCTAAATTTTTACCGGGGGCGCGAACCTAATACCTGAAAAGCATTTGAAAATAAAGAAACATGCAGAGTCTGACGTGTTTCTAAAACGGTTTACAGGTCAAAATATCAAAAAAATCTCCATCAATATAAAATTAAATGTCATCAGAACATTTTAAAAAAGTAACTACTGCCGGCTTACTTGTTACCCTGGGAATAATATTCGGCGATATAGGAACTTCGCCGCTTTATACCTTCCAGACTATATTAAAGGATGGTGGAGGAGCCACTCCTGAACTGGTTCTGGGAGGTATTTCCTGCGTATTCTGGACACTGACTTTACAAACCACTTTCAAATATGTATTTATTACCCTCCAGGCCGATAACCATGGTGAGGGCGGGATATTTTCCTTGTATGCCCTTGTTAAACGCTATGGCAAAAGACTTTTTTTGCCTACCATTATTGGCGCCGGCACGCTGCTTGCCGACGGTATTATTACTCCTCCTATTTCGGTTTCCTCTGCCGTTGAGGGGTTAAATGGGGTTAAAGGCTGGGAGAATACTATAGTTCCGGGTAAGGAGTTGACTGTAGGAATTGTTCTGGCCATATTGCTTGCATTATTCCTCTTCCAGCGTTTTGGCACTAAAGTTGTAGGAAGCTCTTTTGGGCCAATTATGTTTATATGGTTTTCCATGTTGGGGGTATTGGGAGTAAATCAAATAATGCATTATCCCCAGATATTTACTGCGTTGAGCCCTCATTACGGTCTGCAATTACTTTTTCATCACCCTAAGGGATTTTGGTTGCTGGGAGCGGTCTTCCTCTGCACCACAGGCGCCGAGGCTCTTTATTCCGATTTGGGGCATTGCGGGAAGAAAAATATACAGGTAAGCTGGATTTTTGTGAAAATAATGCTTGTGCTGAACTATTTGGGCCAGGGCGCATGGGTATTATTGCAAAACAAAACTGATTTAGGCGATATAAACCCATTTTTTGCGGTTGTACCGCAATGGTTCCTTATTCCAAGTGTATTTATTGCCACTGCCGCATCAATTATAGCCAGCCAGGCATTAATAAGCGGTTCCTATACACTTATTTCTGAGGCGATAATTTTAAACTTCTGGCCAAGGGTTACCGTTAAATATCCTACCGACATACGCGGCCAGATTTATATTCCCAGTATCAACTGGATATTATGCCTCGGCTGCGTGCTGGTGGTGCTTTATTTCCGTACTTCTGAAGCTATGACGGCAGCTTATGGTTTTTCCATTACCATTGCCATGTTGATGACAACAATACTCATGTTCCACTTCCTCAGGTACCGCAGGCACTATTCATGGCTCGTTGTTATACCTATATTGCTTGTATTTGTCTCTGTGGAGAGCTCGTTTTTTGTGGCTAACGCCGTAAAAATTATTCACCGGTGGATGTTCCTGGTATTTGAGTTCGGACTGATATTTACCATGTATATATGGTATAAGGCAAGGAAAATAAATAACCGCTTTCTTAATTTTATCTCATTGCGCGAACAAATACCTTTACTGAAAGACCTGAGCGCCGATGCAACCGTAGCTAAATTCTCGTCCAACCTTATTTACCTTACCAAAGCCAATAATTTTGAGGAAATTGAACAAAAGGTAATTTACTCGATTTTCAGCCGCCAGCCGAAAAGAGCCGATATCTATTGGTTTGTCCATATTGAGCGCACCGATGAACCCTATACCATGGAATACAGCGTGCTTGAAATGGAGGATGACAAAGTAATCCGGGTTGAGTTCCGCCTTGGGTTCAGGGTGCAGGCCCGAATAAATGTGTTGTTCCGCAAAGTGGTTGAGGAAATGGTTCAGAATAAGGAACTGAATATTGTGAGCCGCTATCCATCATTGCAGAAGTATCACCTCGCATCTGATTTTAAATTTGTGTTGCTTGAAAAATTCCTTTCCTATGAAAATGAATTTGACCTGAGGGAAAGCTTTATTTTGCGCAGCTATTTCTATATAAAGCATTTAGCCCAGTCTGAAACCAAAGCTTTCGGGCTTGATACAAGCGAGACGCGTATTGAAAAAATACCTATGATTATTAACCCGGTTTCCAATATACCCCTGAGAAGAGTGGACCCGAACAAATATCCTCACCCCAGGCATGTGGAACTAAGTGATAATAAATAAAGCAACATTCACCCCATGACAGTAAATATAATTTATACTGCCTCGCTTGATAATGGAGCAAAAATTATTACAATTCTTGCTTTGGCAATTTCAGCCGGTTTGTGTTTCTGGAGTATCCGTTCGCTGCGCAAGGCTGCCGGAGATATAACCTCGATTCTGATACATTCATTTATTATATTGCTTCTCATTTCTGTTATTACCGGGAGTTATATATACAGCCCTCGGAAATATGTGCTTGGGAATTTTGATATAGCCATTAGCCGCCCGGCAGGAGATGTGGTTATTCATGTGAAGGATATTCTTGAAATACGCCCGGTAAAAGAATACGAGATGGAAGGAACCGGCAGAACTTTTGGGGCTGGCGGCCTTTTTGGCTATTATGGAAACTACTATAACAAGCGGCTTGGTGATATGAAGTGGTATGCTACCAGGCAGGATAACCTGGTTATAATACATACCAAACAGGGGGAAACCATAATTATAAGCCCCGATGATAAGGATTTTACGGGCAGAATTCTTGCCAAACAGGCCGATTTATAGGGCTATTTTACCAGGGACAAATCAGTCGCAAGCCCCGAATAGGATTCAAGGTCAAGTTTTACAGAACCGACTAATATATTTGCCTGGGCGCGGATAGGTACATGGTTTACATCATCCGATATCCATACCTGTAAATCGTTGTTGTGTTTAAATATTCGCCCTTTTTGCACCAGAGGCTCAAATACCATGCATCGTATTTTCCCGATATCTGAATCTAATGTATCACGTTTTATGAATTTTATCCGTAAAGTCCATACTGTATCATCAACAAAAGCTATTACACTGTCAATTTTGCCGGGTTTTTCGTTAGAATAATCAAAAGTGCGGGCATAATAAAAGGCAGACAACATATCCTGGACATAAGAGGGCACCGTATATACTTTTCCATTAGAGTTTACTTTATGGTACTCCTGGTCATATACCTGGTCCTGGTTAAACCTGAACCCCCCTTCATCAACATGCCTTAAAAACATGAGCGGACATAAGGCTTTTTCGTCAATAAAAGTTTCGTACCTGTCGCGGACTTTAAAAAAAATATTGCAGGCGCCGGTTGAAGTTCCGGTCCCGACAATATGGTATGTATCTCTTCCGCCAATCACCTGGTTTTCATTTTCTATGCTTATTGACGCAATACCGGCGTCTATAAATCCGTAATGTACCCTGTAATTGAGTTTCTCACCCCTGATAAAGGCCTTGTTGTCAATTGTACGTATCTCGCTTGCCTGCGCATAAACTTTAGCTGGTAAAACAATTGATAATATAATGGATATAATAATAACAAAAGCCTTCATTATTAATGCAGATTGTCTATTTTAGCGTAAATATACTCTAATAAGTTGAGTAATAAATAATGAAGTTTACAATTTTACGTAAAAATCAGGGAAAAAGCTACCTTTTGTTTCAAATTGCATAATGCAAAAATATTTGAAAATAAACTGCTGAAAAAACGGAAAAAAGAAAACCAATATAATGTTACAGGTTTTTATTCTGACAAGGTAAGTAGTCTGCTATATTTGTATCTTTAATTCCGGAAAAATCCAGTGCCATGAAAATAAAATTTGTTTCATCAATTATAATAGCTTTAAGTTGGGCTGTGCTTCCCGCTGCAGCGCAAAATGGTTTTACCAATAAGGCCGAGGCAAAAAATATGATGAAAGACAGTTTAAAAGAGGGTAAATGGGTTGAATATTTCGATGAAAACCAGGATACAACTTCTGATACCAGCCAGGTAGTTTATTATAGCCTTACCGAATATAAGGCAGGCAACCCTGTTGGCATAGTAAGAGAATATTATAAATCCGGCAAGTTATACAGTGAAACACCATATTCCGCAGATGGTCATATAGATGGGGTTTTGAAAAACTATTATGAAAGCGGGGTGTTAAGCTATATGGTCCCTTATGTTTATGGCAAAAAGGAAGGAGTAGAAAGGTATTATTACCCGGATGGAAAAATACAGAGCGAAACCAAGTACGACAGCGGCTTGCCTGAAGTTTCAAAAAAGTACAATGAAGACGGCACCGAAATGAAATAAACCGCGCCGGTTTAATATTGTTCCTTATCGTTAGGAAAGTCCCTTTTCTTAATGTCTCCTATATAATGTTGTACCGCCCCTGATATTTCATCGAACAGGTTGAGATACCTGCGTAAAAACCGGGGATTGAATTCATTGGTTATTCCAAGCATATCGTGCAATACAAGCACCTGTCCGTCACAACCGCCTCCGGCCCCGATGCCAATAGTAGGAATTGATAATTTGCCTGTCACTTCTTCAGCGAGTTTAGCCGGTATTTTTTCCAAAACTATTGCGAAGCACCCTGATTCCTGGAGAATCAACGCATCTTCTATAAGTTTTTGAGCCTCGGTTTCTTCTTTAGCCCTTACTGTATAGGTACCAAATTTGTAAATTGATTGTGGAGTAAGGCCTAAGTGTCCCATTACCGGTATTCCGGCAGAAATAATACGTTTTACAGAATCTTCCACTTCTTTACCGCCTTCTAATTTTACCGCATGCGCACCCGATTCTTTCATAATACGGATAGAAGAATAGAGGGCTTCTTTTGAATTGCCCTGGTATGTACCAAAGGGAAGGTCAACTACTACCAGCGCCCTGTCAATTGCCCGTATTACCGAAGATGCATGGTATATCATCTGGTCAAGGGTAATAGGCAGCGTGGTTTCATGTCCAGCCATAACATTTGAGGCGGAATCACCCACCAGGATTACATCAATGCCGGCATGGTCCAGTATCCTGGCCATTGAGAAGTCGTAAGCGGTAAGCATGGCAATCTTCTCTCCCTGTTCCTTCATTTCCTGGAGGACATGGGTAGTTACTTTTTTAATGTCTTTATTATATGGCATCTTTATTAATTAATAAATTACGAATTAAAAATTAAAAATTACGACGTAATATGCATGAGTTCCGCTTATTATCAGGACATTTTTTATTTTCGTTCTCAACCTTAGTAGAATAATGCCAGCCCGTTGATAGATGACCTTATTACCTTAACATTATCAAAACGCAATAATAAGGTATGCCTTATTAAGGATGGGATATTTTTCTACTAAGGTTTTCATATGGATTCATTATTGATATTATTTTTTGACTCCTGATTCGCATTATATATTTCATTTTTAATTTTTAATTAAATGTAATGTCTCGTATTCTTCAATGGCAGGACAAGTACATATTAAGTTGCGGTCGCCATAAGCGTTATCGGCGCGGGATACGGGAACCCAGAATTTATTTTCCCTGAGCCAGTGCAGAGGATAGGCGGCTTTCTCACGGCTGTATTTATGGTTCCATTTATCAGATATTACAGACTTTGCCGTGTGAGGAGAATTCTTTAATACGTTATCAGTTATATCGGCTCTTCCGTCTAGAACCTCCATTATTTCACTGTGAATGGAAATCATTGCCTCAATGAAACGGTCAAGTTCTTCCTTCGACTCGCTTTCGGTAGGCTCAACCATAAGTGAATCATGCACGGGGAAAGAAACAGTCGGGGCATGGAAGCCATAGTCCATCAACCTTTTGGCAATATCGGTTACTTCAATTCCTGCGCTGCGTTTAAATTCACTGCAATCAAGTATCAGTTCATGCGCAACATTGCCATATGTACCGGTATATAATATTTTATAGTAGTCTTTCAGGCAGGCTTTAATGTAATTGGCTCCAAGAATAGCATACTTGGTTGAATCAGTCAATCCATCAATCCCCAGCATTCTTATATATCCGTATGAAATAAGCAGGATAGAAGGGCTTCCCCATGGGGCTGCAGATACAGCATGAATGGCATCGGGGTTATTTTGCAGGTAATTATGTCCGGGTAAAAAAGATACCAAATGCTTTGCTACTCCAATAGGTCCTACACCAGGCCCTCCGCCGCCATGAGGTATTGCAAAGGTTTTGTGGAGGTTAAGGTGGCAAACATCCGCGCCAATGCGGGCAGGATTGGTAAGCCCTACCTGGGCATTCATATTGGCGCCATCCATATATACCTGTCCTCCGCTTTTATGAATTATTTTAGTTATCTCTGAAATAGTTTCTTCAAAAACTCCGTAAGTGGAAGGATAAGTAACCATTAAACAGGAAAGATTGTCTTTATGGAGGGTAGCTTTTTCTTTCAGGTCTGTCAAATCAATGTTACCGTTTTCGGTGCATTTTACAACCACAATTTGCATGCCTGCCATGGCCGCGCTTGCCGGGTTGGTTCCATGTGCCGATGCAGGTATAAGAGCAATGTTCCTGTGTCCTTCATTCCGGCTTTGGTGGTATGCCCTGATTACAAGCAGGCCGGTGTATTCTCCCTGGGCTCCGGAATTGGGCTGAAAAGAAATGGCTTTAAAACCCGTAATTTCGCATAAATATTTCTCCAGGCTATCAATCATTTTGGTATAGCCTTTAGCCTGGTCTATCGGGGCAAAAGGATGGATATTTGCGAAGCCCGGCATGCTTATGGGGTACAGTTCACTCGCAGCATTAAGTTTCATGGTGCATGAACCTAATGAAATCATTGAATGAGTCAGCGATATATCTTTGTTTTCCAGTCGTTTAATATACCTCATCATTTCGGTTTCCGAGTGATAGGTATTAAACACAGAGTGCTGCATATATGTGCTCTTTCTGACCAATGAGTCTTGCTTCAGAAAGTTCTCAGTTGCCTGTATTTCGTTAAGGGTAATTTCAACATTATCCTTACCTGCTGCAAGGGCAAAAATATTAATGATATCGCCAAGGTCATTTTGTGAGGTTGTTTCATCGAGGCTAATGCAGATTATTTGCTCAGAAACATAGCTGAAGTTAATGCCATTTTTAAGCGCCAGGCTTTTTACTGTTTCAGCATCAACCCCATTGGGTAAATTTACCTCTATGGTATCAAAAAAATCACGATTCGAAATAAGATACCCAAGCCTGTCTAATGTATGCGCTAAAAAGCTTGCATATTGATGAACTTTTTTGGCAATATTCTTTATTCCCTGCGGGCCATGATAAACAGCATACATACTTGCCATAACAGCGAGTAATGCCTGGGCGGTACATATGTTCGAAGTGGCTTTTTCACGGCGAATGTGCTGTTCTCGGGTTTGCAGCGCCATGCGCAATACCCTGTTGCCTTCGGTATCTACCGACACGCCTATTATGCGGCCAGGCAACAGGCGTTTAAATGTTTCACGGGTTGCAAAAAATGCGGCATGAGGGCCACCATAGCCCATCGGCACTCCAAATCGCTGGGAGTTGCCTATAACCACATCGGCGCCCCATTCTCCGGGAGGGGTAAGCAGGGCAAGGGCTAATAAATCTGAGGCTACAGCGATATAAATACCCTTTTCATGCAATGTTCTGGTCAGTGAACTATAGTCATTTACCCTGCCATTAGAGGCAGGATATTGAACCAATACTCCGAAAACATTATCCCATTGGGCTTTATTAATATCTCCAATAACAACATTTATTCCAAGCGGGGCAGAACGGGTGATGAGCACATCTATAGTCTGTGGATAGCAATCGTTTGAGACAAAGAAAGTATGCGCATTTTCCTTTTCCTTAGGCCTCGAATGGTATAGCATAATCATGGCTTCGGCTGCGGCAGTAGCTTCATCGAGCAACGAAGCGTTGGCAATTGGCATTGCGGTAAGGTCAGATACCACAGTCTGGAAATTAAGAAGGGCTTCAAGCCTGCCTTGTGATATTTCGGCCTGGTAAGGAGTATATGCCGTGTACCATCCCGGGTTCTCTAATACGTTGCGCCGTATTACAGCAGGTGTAATACAGTTATAATAACCAAGTCCTATATAGCTGCGAAAAACTTTGTTTTTATCCGCCAGTTCGCTTATGTGTGCCATATATTCATGTTCTGTCATGGCTTCAGGCAATTTCATAGGCTTGCTAAGCCTTATAGATTCAGGTACGGTGGCAGAAATAAGCTCATCAATTGTGGAATAGCCAATTTTATTGAGCATCTCTTTTGCATCGCTTATACGTGGGCCAAGGTGGCGGTATTCAAAACTGTCTGTTTTAATCATGAGTCTGTTTTATATTTTTTTATTTGTATTCGTAAGTACTTCGTAATTCATGGGTTTACTTTACCTGGATATAAGGCCGCAAATCTATAAAAAAAGCTTGAAGGAGTGAACTGAAAATTGAAATTGAAGAATTAATGCTTACCAATTAAAATAATCAGTATAAGCTTTAATTCTGCCAGCTTTTCCGTCAATTCATATTCCGGATAATCTGTATATCAATAAATGTATATTTGTAATATGATTTATATCATAAATATGCATTGAAATAAAAGTTCAACAAAAATATTATAAACTAATTCAGCGCAAAAAAAGTTTAAAATACCACAATGAAAAAATCAACGGTAATAATTATTTGGAGTTTAATTACTTCAATTGTTATGTGTTTATTAGAGCTTGGCCTTTACTTAGCCGGTATTATGTCAAGTTCTGCCCAATTAATATTTACCATGGCAATTATGTTTATTGGGCTGCTGGCCGGAATGATTCAATACCGTAATAAAGCCAATGGTGGTTTTGGTTCTTTTGGTGAATTGTATAAAGCAGGATTACTAATAACCCTTGTTGTTGCTGTTATTACAACAGTTTATTTTCTGGTTTTTCTCCAAATTAACCCTTCCTATGTTGATAAGCTGAAAGAATATACTGAGGCTAAACAGCTTAAGCAGGACATGTCGCCAGAGCAAAGACAAATGACCATCAAGATGATGAGCGCTTCTTTTTCTCCGGTTACCATGTTCATATTTAGTTTTTTGGGAAGAATATTCTTTGGAGCAGTAGCGGGTCTTATTGCTGCTGCCATAACAGCAAAGCCCAGGCAGATTACTGAGAATAAAGGGGGATGAAGACTAACACAAAGCAGTTTATTCTTTTTTTTACTATAGCATTTACCTTTTTTCATGTTAAGGTTTCTAAGGCTGGTAATACTTATGTGATGCAACCGGTTAAAAAATCACATATTATCTTATTAGATTCATTGGATATAAATAAATACCATTTTAATCATTATTCAGGTAGTGGGTATTTTAAGGTGGGAGATAGTATAAAATGGATCGTTGATACGAATACACTGCAATGGCAGAAAGCGGACACAGCAAGTTCGCTGGAAGCGGATATTATAGCTGCGGATGAGCAGGCAATAGGTAAAATGAGGTATAAGGGAAATATCTGGTACCTTATTCCAATAAAAATTGCACCAGCATTATTAAACCAGCCCCTATGTTTTCATTATCATGGAACTGCGGCATTTGAAATTTATCTTAATGGAAAATTAATGGTAAAAAAAGGAATTGTATCAACCAATAAAAATGATGAAATCATTAGTCATGGATTTGGGTACTTCTACGCTACTTTTACTAAACCATATAACTATCTTACTATTCGCAGTTCAAACCATAGTTCTATTTCAGATATTTCTTCAATTCGTTTCTCCATTTGGAGCGATAAGGAGCAGCAAAAGAATATGGAGTCAGATTCTGTGTCGGATACTATTGATATTGCTCTTGGAATATTTTTCTTTGCATTCTTTTTTATATATCTTAATTTATTTTTTCAAGATAGAAAAATTAAAGCTAATCTCTACTTTTCGTTATTCTGTTTCTTTATATTTTTTACTTTTTTTACAGCTGCTGATATAGCTAATACTGAAAATCACTTATTAGATACTGTTCTTTCTTCACTTGAAGTGGCAAGCACGGTTTTCTTATTTTACACGTTTCTCTGTTTTCTGCATCAGTTGGTTTTTGGTCAGGTTAAAAAATATTTGAAATGGATTTTTGTTGTATGTGTTTTGCTTGCAATAGTTATTGCTTCCTTTTATATCTATGATTTTCAATTTTTTAGTATCATTATTTTTGGACTGATTGCATTTGCCCTATTTGTTTTAATAGATGGAGTAAGGGTTGTTTTTATTGGCCGCGAAAGAAAAATAAAGGGAATAAAACCGGTTATATATGGGGTTCTCATATCGGTTTCTCTTTTGGTGGTTGTTTTTATTTTAAGTACAAATGGATTGCTGAAGGGTAACTTGTCATTCAGTTGTTTTGCTCTTTCAATAGCTGCTATTCCCATTTCTGTTTCAATAGCCCTTGTAAATAATTATACTAATACAAGTAAACAACTAGCCAGAGAACTAGTCAATGTATCGGCCCTGTCGGAAAAAACAATAAAGCAGGAGAAGGAAAAACAACAGATACTGGAATCTCAGAACGTAAGGTTAGAGGAGCAGGTGACTTTAAGAACTACTGAAATTGTTAAGCAAAAAAATGAAATTGAACAGCAAAAGCATTTAATTGAAGAACACCAGAAAGAGATGATAGACAGTATTACTTATGCCAAGCGCATCCAGGATGCTATTTTACCACCCTTGAGCCTTATTGAGAAATACCTGCCTGAATCATTTGTACTGTATAAACCTAAAGATATTGTTGCCGGAGATTTTTACTGGATGGAGGCCGCAGGAGGCAATATATTAATTGCAGCTGCAGATTGCACAGGGCATGGCGTACCGGGTGCATTGGTAAGTGTGGTTTGCAGTAATGCGCTTAACCGGGCTGTAAAGGAATTTAAAATTACTGAACCCGGCAAGATACTTGATAAAGTACGCGAACTTGTATTAGAGACCTTTGAGAAGAGTGAAAGCAATGTGCAGGATGGCATGGATATATCATTATGTTGCATAAATATACATACCTGCGAGGTGCAATGGAGCGGAGCATATAACCCGCTATGGTATATTCAGCAAGGAGTGATTCATGAAGTTGGGGCCGATAAACAGCCTATAGGTAAATTTGACACTACCAGGCCATTTAACACACATACATTAAAGCTTAATAAGGGCGATACTATGTATCTATTTACCGATGGGTATGCCGACCAGTTTGGAGGAACTAAAGGCAAGAAGTTCAAATATCAACAACTACAGGAAAAGTTATTGGCCATTTATCAAAAACCAATGGCCGAACAAAAGCAATTGCTTGAACAGGCTCTTGAAAGCTGGAAAGGCAGCCTTGACCAGGTTGACGATGTGTTGCTGATAGGAATCAGGATTTAATTCCAATCCATATCTTTGCAATAATGAAAGTTCCCGTATTTGCATTTTTGTTTTTATTGCTGCATTTTTGTGCTTATGCACAGTCTGTGTCTGCAATTGCGGCCCAGGATACTATACTTTTAAATAGCGGCCAAATAATAGTAACCAATATAATGGACACATCCGGGGCAGACATAACAGTAATAAAGCCTAATTCGCGCCGACATAAAAAAATTGAAATAAGTAAAGAAGCCATTTTCTCCATTCGTTTTGGCAGCACAGGCAAAGAAGATATTTATTACACATACGATACATTAATTGGCAATGATTTTACAGTGGATGAAGTGCGGAAATTTATTGCGGGAGAGCAGGACGCTCAAAGAGGATATCATGCTATTGGAATATCTATTGCAGCTTTTGCGGTTGGGTTCGCATCAGGAGCAACATTCGGCGGAGACATTTTTTCTTTCGTCCCGCCCTTTTTATTTGAGGGCATTATGACTTACCCTGTCATACATGTAAGGCACAGAACCGTAAAGGATTTGAAAATTGCAAATACTGACCCTTATTTATATGGATATTACTTAGTTGCCAGTAATAAACGAATGCTGCGTTCTCTTCTTTGGGGCGGTATTGGTATTGCAGGCGGGATTATAGCGAATATTGAAATTATTAACAGGACACAATAAATGCCGGACATTGAATAATTAATGATGAAGTTCCGGAAGTCGTGAAAAACTGTCAGCCAATTGCTATCAATGGATAGTCTTTATTATGAAGATTTTTCTTTCTGCATTTCGTTTACTTGTTTTTTCAAACATATATGTTTCATTATGCGCTTTAACCTTTACTGCCAAAACATCATTATTGCTTTATGGCAATAACGGAGACTGGAAGGTGAACATCTTAGTGTTTTTTGCGACACTTTTTCTATATAGTTTTCACAGGCTCTATAAGCGTAGTAAAATGTTGCCGGAGGAGAGGGCAGAAGCGAGACATACATGGGCCGATGAACATAAAGTCATTTATTATTCCATTACGTTTATTTCGTTTATTTCTGCTGCTGTATTAATGTTCTCTATGCCTTTAAGGGTATGGATTTTGCTTATACCTGGGGGTGTACTTGGCCTCGGATATACTTTGCCCATAATACCACTAAAGAGTGGCTGGAAGCGCCTGCGAGACCTTTCCTGGTTAAAGGCTTTCTGGATATCGCTTGCGTATGCCTGGCTCACCACATTTATGCCTGTTGTTTATCATTCGGGATTTCGTGATATAGTAAAGCCCGATGTGTTATTTGTCTTTATTCGAAGCCTTATATTCGTTTTTGTGCTTGTAATTCCATTTGATATCCGCGACCTGCAGCACGATTATAAAAATGGGATTAAAAGCCTTCCTGTTCTGTTAGGCGTTAGTTCTGCCATTCGAATTGCCAGGTTGCTCCTTTTGGTTTTTATGATTCTGGTATTAATTCAATTTCAATATTATCATCTTCACATAAATGCCGCTTCAGCTTTATGTGTTTCTGCCCTTGAGGCGTTCATAATAGTGCCTTTAAGTAAGCCGGGCAGGCCCGATTTGTTTTACCCACTTGCTATTGAAACAAGCATGATATTTCACTGGGTAGTTATATTGGCTGCAATTTCTTTGTCCTGAAAATTATTGAGACACGAAAGGGAAAGATATTTCGCCATAAAAGAGAATAGGCAATAATTTAAATGCGAACTCCCATAACGCAAATGTCGTCAACCTGGTCGAGGTTGCCTTTCCATGAGTCAAACTTAACTTCGAGGATTTCTTTCTGAATATTCAATGGTTTCTGATGAATTTCCAGCAGAAGCTGCCTGAAGTTACTCAGCATGAATTTTCTGCCTCTTGGTCCACCAAACTGGTCGGCAAAGCCGTCGGAAGATATATAAATGCAATCGCCTTTTTGAAGTTTAACGGAATGATTGGTATAAGTTTTTTGTTCCTCACTGTATGAATAGCCTATAAATAACTTATCGGCCTTTATTTCCTGAATGTTGCGGTTCCGGATTAAATAAAGTGAGTTCATAGCCCCGGCATATTGCAATTCCATTTTTTTGTTGTCAAGAAGGCAAAGGGCTATATCCATTCCGTCTTTTGCAGAAGATTTATTATCAAACTGGTGCAACGTATTACGTACTCCTTCACTAAGGGCGTCTAATACTTTTGCAGGCTGCAACTGGCCTGGACTGTCAGTTATTTCTTTAAGCAGGTTATAACCTACCAGCGACATAAACGCACCGGGTACTCCATGCCCTGTACAATCAATAGCTGAAAATAAAACCTTGCCATCTTTTTCACTCACCCAATAAAAGTCTCCGCTTACTATATCCTTTGGTTTGAAAAAAACAAATGAATCGGGTAATAACCTGTGAATAAGATTTTCAGGCGGCAAAATAGATTCCTGGATACGCTTGGCATACCTTATACTATCGGTTACGTGCTTATATAGAACCTCGAGCTCACCATTTTTTACTTCAATTTCCTGCTTTTGCCTTACTACTTCCTCTGTTCTTTCAATAACTTTTCTTTCAAGTATCTGCTCATTTTCGTATAATTCCGTTCTCATCTTTAGCAAGGCTTGTCCGAGAGTATCCTCATCGCTAAGCGGCTGATATATTGACGTAAAATTTCCTTTCCCCACTTCATTGGCAAATTCAGTAGTGCGTTTGAAGCCTTCGACCATATTATTCATGGCCGCTGACATTTCTCCGATTTCATCTCTCGTTTCTTTGGTTTTTAAGGTCGGAAAAACGCCTCTTGCCATAATCAGAAGCATGTCCCTAAGCTGCCGTATAGGCCTTACAATGCTTCTTACAGTGAAAAATGCAATTATAATACCGCCAATAAGCAATGCAATACCAAGGAAACGTACTATTCTGTCGAGAACGCTGAATGAATTCAACATCTGTGATGTTACCTGTGTTGCATCATCCTGTTCCTGTTCAATTACCTCTTCCAGTTTATTTAATATAGATTGCGATTGTAATGTTACCGGTCCATCTTCATCAACCATTGGCCTCATAAGGAAATCAACGGAAGCATCTTCATAACTGGCAAATGAATTCAGTTGCTGCATTATCATCTTATCGGTATAGAAAAGGGAGTCAATCTGCACAAACAGGCTATCTACTGTTTTTTTTGTGTGCTCGTTGGTCCACTTTTTCTCATATTGCTTGATTTTTGCTTTAAGTTCAGGATAATCTTCTTTAAGAAGTCTTCTCATGGATGTTTTGCCTGGAACATCATCCGGGTTTTGAATATATACCCAGTTGGTAATGAGCATTTTAGCGTTAACTAATAACAGGTCTAATTCTTTTAACAAAGCCACCGAGGGGGTATAAATTGCGGTAACCTCATTGGTCTTCTCCCGCCCATTTTTCAACGTCAGGTTGGTTGAAATGAATGCACCTATCGTAAGCACAATAAGGGCACCGAAGCCGGTACCAATTCTTCTTCCTATCGTAAAGCGGAACTTCATAAAAAACAGAATGGGTATCTACAGCAAAGGTAATATTATTTCTTTGGCCCCTGTTGCTGTTGCTTCAGCTTTTCTTCTTCTTTTTGATTTAATTGAAACTTTTCATTGTCGTGAAGCATGTAGTAATCACCTTCAAGGCCCTTTACAGGTTCAATTTTCAGGGGTTCAAGTTTGTGAGCTTTTTCGAGGTATGGCAAAGAAATTTTTGCCAGGTGTGTACAGGTGTCCTGCGCTTTATTAACTTCAGGTAATGGGGCATCAAATTTCAGGCCTGTAATGATATTAACGGCCTGGTTATAATAGAGCCTTCCGATGCCATAGTTTGCGCTATAATCATCGGGATTAATAGCCAGTACAGCGTCGTATGCCTTTCTTGCCGAGTCAAGATATTTTCTCTTTTCATCAAACGAAGAAACACTGAAGAAATAACCCGAATAAATTTCACCCAGGGCATCATAAAACTGTATGTCAAGAGTATTGAAGTTAGCAGCATGATTTATTTTTCTCATAATAATCTTATGCTTGTTGTAAGCAATCATAGCCAGGTGAAAATGTAAAGAATCCATATTTGAAACGGCATCATTGTAATAAGTCGCGGCTATATATTTTTGAGTAGGGAATACAGATGTTTGATTATCCTTGCTGGAATCAAGGCGGTATGAAATAAACAGGTCATTTACGGCAGTATCCCTGTCAGGTGATTTTATATTACCGGACTCGTATTTCTTATAAAGCTCTTTATATACAAATCCGCGAACATACCATGTTTCAGCATCCTTCCTGGCTGCAGGTTCAGTTATTGCCCTGTCAATATATATTTTCGCACTGTCAACACTGCCCCTTTGCATACAGTTATATGCTTTTGTAAAGTTGTCAGTCTGCGCAGAAGCGTAGAAGCTGCCAAGCAACATTAAAAAACATAATATATAGCGTAAATACCTCATTTATTCTATATTTACCACTGCCAGAGCTTTAAGGCTCGAACTCACTATTAGGTGGTTCTTTTCGGCATTGGACTTGTTTAGTTCAAAAGCTTGTTTATTGTCTTTCCATATAAAGTTTATTGCGGCCCCTTTTTTAGCATCTCCTTCTGACTCAGTAATTAACAGGGTGCTTGAGCCGTGTAATTTCTTCAACGATTCAGCGAGCATATTGTTACTCCCATCTGGTATAAAGAGAATGTTGCATTTATCTATTTCTTCAACAGATTTGAAGTTTTTTATTACAAATTTCTGATTACCAGACGTTTTCTGCATCGCTAACTTGTTAAGTTCGCTTAGTAATACCGGGCTGGCATTTATAACGCCTATTACAAAATCTCCCTGGCGATAATCGGGTGGCCATTCAATAAACTTGGTGAAATTGTAAATAAATATGACCTTGGTATGAGCTACTGCCTGTTCAAATTGCCCAAAAGCACTGGCGCTTAGCACAATAAAAAAAGAAAAAACTATGTATAATTTTTTCACTGTTTGTTTGGGACAATTTGGCGCAAATATAAAAACAATACGAAGAATATATGGCTTTCAGTTTTAAAGTTTCGCATTCCGGCTTTTCTTTTTGTCAGTATCATTTTAAATAATAATACCTGATAATTTTTAAAAGTATATTTGAACTTTATATGTTTACTAATGACAGATATTACAAGCAATAGAATTTATTGCAGTCACAAGTTTTGGTATTATGTTATTATGTCGGTTTTTGCATTGGCCTATTTTATAACCGCAATAGGTAACCACTACTTGTTCCGTACCACCAATGAAGATTATGGGGTATACAATTTTGCCTTTTGGGACTATGCTCATTTTCATATCAGCAAATGTTCTGTTCTGTATTATACCAATATGAATTTTTTGCAAGACCACTTCTCATTGACATTGATGTATTTTGTTCCTGTTTATTGGCTTATTAACTGGCTTACCGGAACATATACGCTGGCGATCATCCAGGTGGTTATGATACTGGTTGGAGGTTGGGCTACATACCGATTAATCGTTTTAAAAACATCTGATGCCTGGCTTGGTATCGCCTCGCTTGTTTACTACTTTTTGCTGCAAGGGCACTATAGCATTTTTGAAGGGGAATGCAACATAGCTGTTATATCAGCCTCTTTTATCCCCATGTTTCTTTATTATTTTGAATTGAAAAAGTACATTCTGGCATCTGTCATTTTTGTCCTCGCTATTTTTTCCAGGGAAAATATACCGTTATGGTTTATATCAATCCTCCTTATTGTTATGCTATGGCATCGCAAGGACAAAAAAATATTAATGATATGCTCTGCCTTTATTTTAGCTTCACTCGTGTATTTTGCCCTGTTATTTAAAGTTATAATACCTCATTTTGAAACAGCAGAGAAGCACTATAATCTCTTTAATTATTCTGCTTTGGGAGATACTCCTTACGAGGCATTTAAATATGTTTTAAAACACCCGTTTAATACTGCCAGGTTGTTTTTTATTAATCAAAGCGGAGATGCCCAATATAATGGGGTGAAAAATGAATTTTATTTAATCTATCTTATTTCGGGCGGCTTTATGCTTTTTTTACGTCCCCAGTATTTTATATGGTTTATACCCCTTATAGCCCAAAAAATGCTTAACGATGAACCCATAAGGTGGAGTATTGAAGTGCATTATGCAATTGAAGTGGTAACCATGCTCCCGATTGCTGTTTTTATTATTATGTCGACTCTGAAAAAAGGAAAATTAAAGTATATTCTCTCAACAGTTATATGCGCAATGACTTTGTTTATGACAGCTTATAAAATGGATATCAAACATCGGGAAATAACCTGGGCTAAACCAATTAAAGAGTCTATGTTCCATCCCGGGTTTTTTACTGCTGATTATAATTCAGGCAAAATTCACCAGGCGTTGTCTTTAATTCCTGCCGATGCAAAAGTATCTGCCTCTGCTTCAATAGTGCCGCATCTTGCTCAAAGGAGTAATATCTATGAATTTCCCCAGGTTGATGATGCTCAATATATTGCGGTTTTTTCTTTTCATGATTATTATAATGTAGGTGAGGGGCAATATAACCAGGAATTTTATAAATATGTATTTAGCCCCGAGTGGAAAATTATTGCGGACGAGTACCCCTTTATTCTGTTTAAAAAAGAGCACAGGTCAACTGGGGTTAATGAGGTTGACAGCATAACTTGCAATAATGATATTTACAATTCAGACAAAAAAAACTTAGTGGCATCAAATGGAGAAATGATTTCGAGCCCGGGTACACTGGATAGTATAAAAATCAGGAATGGTAAATATTCATGCAAGATTACTAAAGACAATCCTTATGGAATGACAATGAGTGACACTGCATTTACCACAGGAACCCTGCTGGCCGTGAGTATATGGAGATACGCTGAAAATGACAGCAACAGGGGTTATCTTGTAATTTCTTGCGGAAAAGATTTTTATCTTGCCAATAATATCCCTGTTTCACAGGATTCGAAAGGTTGGAAGGAATTATTTGCATATGTCAGGGTTCCGGCCGACCATAGTAATTTTAAAATTTATGCATGGAATTCAGGCAATACTCCGGTCTGGTTTGATGATTTAAAGATTGTAAGATATAAAGGGAAATTATTATAAATATACTTTCTGCTTTCTATTTATTATGTTCATGTTCAATGACCCACATAGCATTCACTGTAATACATGAATCAACAGAAATTCCATTTTTATTCGCCTGCTTTTCTATTTGAGCAAGCCAGTCCCTGTTAGATTTAATAGAGGCGCGAATATCATTCAGCCTCTTCGCATAATCAGGATTAGTTTTCGTAACTGTTTTAACACCTTTAAACATGTTGTACATACTTTCAATAAATCCGGAACCTATGCCGCTCCAATTATGCGTTGTAGATAAAATAATGATTACATCTTTACCTGCAATTGCATCCCTCAGTTCACTTTGGCTTACTTCTTTGTGTTCCAGTTTCTTGAAATAATACCAGAAATCACTCGAAGCTGACAATCCATCGCGGATGTTGAAACACTCGTTTTGCCAGCCCCAATAATAACTATCGCCTTCGACAAGTACATTGGGTTTTGTTTTAGCCGAATCGTTCCCGAATTTTAATTCAGGATAAGCCATAAGCGGGCTTTGCAAATTGAACAGAAGGTTCATTGAGTTTTCTATATCAATGTCAAACAAGGTATCCGTACGTACTTTAATGCTCTTCCAAATAAGGCTTGGCATAATAATGTGCCTTGTTTTTTCAATATATTTCACAAGTGAATCACCGGCTAAAGCTGCTCCATACATGCTCCAATGAGTACCGTTTTTTGGAATCAATGGGTATTTTGATTTTTGTTTTTGAGAAATAAAATAACTGTTAAAGTCAATATAATCAATACCGGATTCTTTAATTAATTTCAAATAGCTTCCATAATTGGTGTTTTGAATCGGGACTTTATATCTGTCTGGTATATATTCACTATAGAAGTCAGCTTTATTGGGTGCAAAAATCAAAATCAGGGTTTTGTTTAATTTCTTCAGTGTATCGTTAATAAATTCCAGGCGGTTCATCATTGCTCTAATGGTGTCAATTCCAATATAATCTGTACCATAATAACCAAAAATGTACCTGTCGTCAAATAAGTAATTATCCTTGCCAACAATAACATCTTTTGCATTGGCTTTGTTAAAGAGGCTATATTCAAACTGGTTATGAATTCTGATAAAAATATTTCTCAGCCCAAAGGAATTATTGATGAACTTTTCTTTCTGCTCCTGGAAGTTTCCTTTTAGCCAATTATTGAAGTTGTATTGTATATCACTGGGTGGCTCATCATAAGCCCCCAATAATGGGTTTACATCAACTATCCTGAAATTTTCCTGGATTTTTGGCAGGCAAAATATGCCTAAGAAAATTAATAATAATATAACGGGATATGTTTTTCCTGTCCAATTCATTTAAAACCTGAAATATATAAACGGGTTGAATCCATTAGAAGCTATAAAGCTGATTGATAATACAAGCAGGATGATTGATGTACCTGTTAATATGCTATGCCGTGTATTGTTGTATTCGCCAAAGTAAACAGCATCCTGCACTTTTTGCCCGCGTTTGAAATATGCAAAAAAAGCAAATAGAACTGCAATAATAAAAAATGTGTAAAACTCGGAATCGGATGCATTCAGATGACTGCCTTTAAAGTCAAAACTGAACATTCGTTTCAGGTAAATAAAAGCATCGGAAAGTTTTTCCACCCTGAAAAATACCCATCCCACAACTGCAATAAGGAAAGTAACTAGGGTGCTGAGGAATTTACCCATTTTACGGTACACTTTTAGCATAAATATTTTTTCTATAACCAGGAAAAAACCATGATATGCGCCCCAGAAGACAAAACTCCAGGAGGCTCCATGCCATAAACCCGATGCCAGAAAAACAATCCAGAGATTGAAATATAACCTGAGTTTGCTTTTTACCCGGTTGCCTCCTAATGGAATGTACAGGTAGTTTTTCATCCAGTTCCCGAGTGTAATATGCCACCGCCTCCAGAATTCTGTAATGCTTTGCGATATATAAGGATTATTAAAGTTTTCCGGAAATTTGAATCCCATCATTTTCCCTAATCCTATTGCCATATCTGAATAGCCTGAGAAATCAAAATATATCTGGAAGGTATAGGCTAATATTCCAATCCAGCCTGTCAGGGAATCAAGTGTATGATAATCTGACCCAAAAACACTGTCGGCTACAATTCCCATTTGATTGGCAATAAGCACTTTTTTCGATAAACCCAGTATAAAGCGGTAAAAGCCAATAAGTTTATTATCAGCGGTGTCATTTTGAGAGCGGTCAGTAATCTGGTCGGCAATTTCATGGTAGCGGATTATAGGTCCAGCAATGAGTTTTGGAAATAATATGATGTAAAGCTGGTAATCCCGGAATTTTGTCAGCGGTTTGTGGACTCCTCTGTATACATCCACTACATAAGTAATAGTTTCAAAAGTGTAAAATGAAATTCCCAGGGGCAGCACAAGTTTTGTCCATGTTATGCCCTTAATATGAAATAAATAAGAAAGTACCCCATTTATGTTTTCAATAAAAAAGTTAGAATATTTAAAATAAACCAATAAACCAAGATTGATAAAAACCGATATGGTGAGCAATAACCTGCGTTGCCACCTGGTTTGAATAACGCTCATCAATTTTACCAAATGAAAATCAACGAAGGTTGTGCCTAATATTACAAATATAAAGCGCGGTGCACCCCAACTGTAAAAAATAATGCTGCCTATAAGAATAATTATGTTTTTAAATTTCTTATCAGCAATAAAATAAGTTATAAGAAATACCGGCAGAAAGTAAAAGAGAAATAGTATACTGCTAAATACCATAGGTTTAAAAACGTCTAAGATAATATTAATTGAAATATGCCTTCAATTGTATTGCATTTTGTTTTTAGAAAGAAGAGAAGCAACCTGAATGATTCATTACTTTCTAAATTTAGTAATGTAATCCAGCGTCAATTTAAATTATCTGTAAACCGCGAAAGACGTTATTAATTAGATTTTTTTTCATGCTCAATAAACCAGATTGCGTTTAGGGTAATGCAGGAATCAACAGAAATACCGTTTTTGTTTGCTTGCTTTTCTATTGAAGACAGCCATACCTTATCA
>JBKQUY010000009.1:0-43273 GCA_052325425.1 Bacteroidia bacterium
GTGCCGGTATTGGCACTGTCAATTCTATATAGCCTCTGGTCACTGGTTCCAAAATATACCCTGTTTGCAGGTACCGTTGAAACCGCAACTGCAGATATGGTAACGCCTGCTACCGGAACACTATCCGGAAACTGAATCCAGTTGGTGCTTATGGAATCGTATTGATTGGCATAAGGAATGCCGGAAAGATTATTATTTCTCCATAAATATTTGCCACCTGCCAGATACATAATATTACTGTTGTTGGGGTCAATAGCATAAGGGTTTACAAACTGGTAATCTTTTCCTCCAATGGGGTCAATACGGTTAAAGGCTGTAACAGTGCCGGCAATTGTGTCCATTTGCGCTTTATACATTTTACCATCTTCTGAAGAATAATAGAAAGTTTTCGCGCTGTCTTCAATGGCAACAAATGATCCGTCCCCAAAAATCGGTTTTGTCCAAGGGGCGGTAAGCGAGGTTGAGTTATCAAACAGGCAATCATTGTCCTGGGCTCCTCCAATCAATACTGAACTGCCTGGAATATCATGAGCGGAAGCCACCGTATAGAACATGGTAGTTACATAGCCATAGTCAAAGGTTATCCAGGAAACATTCGAGGCAGTATCATTAAGCGTCTTAAATAATCCACCATCACATGACGAATACATTATATAAGGGTTACTATTCGAGAAAAATACCATGTGCTGGTCAGGATGATGGCCGGGATAAACTTGTATAGCCGGAATACTTGTTCCAACTCCGTAACCACCAATATGTGCGGTATGGTCAGCGTCAAAGAAACCGGTGGTGGAGCGGAACAAATCTGTTCCACCTATATATATTGTAGATGTATCAGTAGGGAAAAACCTTACTATCATATCATACGATGTCTGGCTGTTGTATTTATCAAATAAGCCCCCTGTATGCGGAAGATTTGCTGTTAAGTTCCACCATACGCCTCCCGCGCTATCACCATCGCCCGATAAATATTTATACTTCCATAATCCATCCCATTCAACCTCTCCCAGGAAGTTGGTATCAGGCATACCAGCGCCATTGGTATTGGCAAGAAAATAAACCTGGTTGGGGTCAGTGGGCGATATACCGATTACTATCCGGTTATAGGATGCCGGAAAGCCGGGAGGCGTAATATTTGTATAATGAATGCCATCGGTTGACCTCCATATCCCTTTTTGCGGGCCATCGCTGCTTAATGTGGCATACACCACTCCCGTTGCAGATACCTGAACATCGGTATAATAGGAATATGATGAAGTGCTGCCTCCCAATACTGTTTTCCATGTATTTCCTGTATCCGATGAACGGTAAACCGCGCCGATTGAACATGCATAGACAACACTTAAAGAGTCGGGGGCTGATGGGTCCGTAGCCACATTCCACAATGCCTGCCAGAAACTTTTGAAGGAATTGGAATTGACATTTGTGGCCGGAAGCACTTTCCAGGTCTGGCCGTCATCCAATGAACGGTAAAGGCCATTGCCTAAATAAAAAGCGCCTGCGGCGCTGGCAGAAGTGCCGTAGCACTCACCCGAGCCATAATACCAGACATTCGAATGATTTGCGCGCGTATCCTGGGCAAGGCATGAAACGCTTTGTTCAGTAGCAAGCGGAGTTGTAAGCGTCCAGGTTTTACCGGAGTCGGCGCTTCTCCACATTCCTCCGGCACAGGTGCCGGCAAGCAATATAGCTTCACTATTTACATCCGCGGCAAAGGAACGGGTCCTTCCGCCAACATTCCAGGGGCCACGCATGTTCCAGGTATTTGTTCCTGCCATTCTATGTGCAAATTGTGCGTCATTTGGCAAAGTAGCGGCAAAAGCCAGCTCTTTTGCCCTTATATTATCAGGTATTCTTCCTGTAGCCGGGTCTGCCAGGCGCTTTTGGTCCCATTTAATAAAGTCTTCAGCATCCTGTCCTTCCTTTATTTTAACTGTGCCGGCAATGGTTTTTTTTTTCGTAAAATGGTACACAGAAGATATAAGTGCAACTGCCAGCATTGGCAAAGCTATTGAAAGAGCTATCTTTTTCATTTTGATGATAAGTATTACACAAATGTATAGCTTAAACGCCAATAAACCAAACCCAATATTTTACCTGCCTATTTTACTGGTAAAATCATTTGCCTCCTCCCTCATTTTACGGTACTGTCGGGCCTTTACCGAATCTCCTTTCTCGCGGTAATATTCAGCAAGCCAACGGCATAGCCTTTCATTTTTGCTGAAATAATTCAGCGCCTTATCAAAATATACTAACGCTTTTCCCGTATCACCGTTTTCGAGGTAAACTTTTCCAATATTAATGTATATGGCATCCGTGGCATGTCCCTTTTTTATGGCGTCTTCGTTAATCTTCAAAACCTGGTCATATTTACCTTCTGCCTCATAAAGCTTCGAAAGATATGTGTATGCCATATCATAATTAGGATTTACTTCAATGGCATGTAAAAAACATTTCTCAGCCATAGGAATATTTCTAAGTTCCCTGTAGGCTGAGCCCTCGTTAAACCATGCTTCCGTGTAGTTGCTGTCGCAGGCTATAGCTTTACTGAAATAATCGAGTGCGGAATTCATATTTTTATAATACAGGTATTCAATCATGCCCAGGTTATTTAATGAAGTTGCATACTTAGGATAAATATCAACCGCAGCCTGGAAAGCTTTTTCAGCAAGTTGGTAGTAATTTCCAATCTCGTCGGATGTAAGGCTCCTGTTTTTTTTGATTTCATCAATATATGCTGCTGCAAGCAATGATTGCAATTTGGCAGAACGGGGCGCCTCTTTGGCGTCATGCTCATATACCGATAAATGGCTCTTCCAATCAGGATTGCGTATAATTACGCGGGCGGAGTATATCACCAGAATAAGCCCGCTTACGGCAAATAAGCTGCCGTATTTCTTTATGGTAATTTCATTCCCTAATGGGGCTTTAAATAAACGATAGAGCAGGAGCGAAACAATCAATGCAAAACCTACTGAAGGAAGAAACATAAACCTCTCTGCTACTATTCCCGGACCTACCTGGAATATATTTATAAACACACAAATAGTGCCCGTTAATAAAAGAAGGGAAAAGAGCCAGATGCCATTCTCCTGTTTCTTTAAATATGCCGACAAGGCCTTATACAGAAACCATAATATTACTCCGGCAGCCATTACCCCTGCTATTACATTAGCATCTGTCCATTTAGGGAACGGATGAAATTCATCATATCCATAATAAGAAACCAAATCCCGGGGAAAAATAAGTTTATGTATATAAAACCAAAGCGAAGCAAACCCTAGCTGGAATCTCTGGTACCAGTGGCTTCCCATTAAAGGGTTCTCAAAAAACTGGAAAGTACGATGATAATTGCTGGGGGGCTTTATGTGCCTTATAATCCGCCCTCTTAAAATTCCGCTCACCACTATGCTGGCTACTGATATGGCAATATTTTTTAAGTTTTTGGTAGTAAAGAAATATAGAACCAAGGGTGTAATTGCCAAAAATATAATTGCATCGGGCTTGGCAAGAAAACCAAGATTTATAGATATGCAACCCGCTATCACCCATAATACCTGCTTAACGCGGTTACCGGTTTCAAAACATTTAACAAATGCGTAAACGCAAAAAAAGCCAAACAGGAAACTCAGCATGGTATCCCTGTTTTTCAGGCTGTCTACAACCTCTGTGTGTAAAGGATGCGTTAAGAAAAGCGCTACAACAAGAAATAGAAAATAATCGCTTACCTGCCGGAATAAAAGTTTGCGTAAAAAGTAAAAAAGAGATATTACAACCAAGGCATATATAACTATGTTAATTATATGACCGGCATGTGGTGAAACCCCGAAAAACTGGTATTCAAGGGCAAAGGAAGTTTTTACAACCGGCCTGTAACCATAGGAACCCTTTTGGTCCCAGGCATAAAGGCTTTTAAACAACATCGGTATGCCTCTAACTCCCTTTTGCACAACTGAATCGCCATGAAGCACAAATTCATCATCAAGTGAGTAGCCATTGGGAATACTGTTCCCATAGAGAACAAAACACAGAACCACCACTATGCCGATAAACATGGAATGAAAAGACATTCCTGTAAAATGAAACGGAGCAGAAGGGACAACCTTAGCAGGAGAAACTTTGGGTTGGGACACAGCCTTTTTATTAGCCATACTATATATAAGTATTCTACCAGATTTTTTCAAAATTAGGCTTTATTTTCAATCTGTTGTCATATCAAAAAGATTACTTTTGAGCCCACTATATAACATCAAGAGTTTATGACGAAAAAAGTGTACATTGTTTCAGCAGTAAGAACCCCTGTTGGGAGTTTTGCCGGAGCGCTATCTGAAGTTCCGGCCACAGCTTTAGGTTCAATTGCGATTAAGGCGGCAATAGAAAGAATAAGACTTACTCCGGCCGAAGTTGATGAGGTGATTTTGGGCAACGTATTACAGGCGGGCGAAGGCCAGGCACCCGCGAAACAGGCCATGTTGAACGCGGGTATACCTAATACTGTTCCTGCGACACTTGTAAATAAAGTATGCGCTTCCGGTATGAAATCAATAATGTGGGCTGCTCAAAGCATTATGCTTGGCGACAATGAAGTGGTAGTGGCTGGCGGGATGGAAAACATGTCGCAGGTTCCTTATTATCTTGACAAAGCCCGCAAAGGCTACCGTTTGGGCAATGGCACTATAATTGATGGCATGGTATATGACGGGCTTACCGACCCTTTTAACCATTTGCACATGGGCAATGCAGGCGAATTATGTGCGAAAGAATGCAAAATTACCCGCCAGGAACAGGATGCGTATGCAATCCAATCGTATAAGCATTCGGCAGAAGCATGGAAAAACGGTTATTTTAAAAATGAAGTGGTACCTGTTGAAGTTCCTCAGCGTAAAGGCCCCCCGGTAATATTTGCCGAGGATGAAGAATATAAAAATGTAAATTTCGAGAAAATACCTTCCCTTCCTCCCGTATTCCAGAAAGATGGCACTGTAACTGCTGCCAACGCCTCTACTTTAAATGACGGGGCTTCAGCATTGATATTGATGAGCGAAGAGAAGATGAAACAACTTGGGTTAAAACCGTTGGCAAGTATTGTAAGTTACGCCGACGCTTCCCTGGCTCCCGAATGGTTTACCAAAGCGCCTTCAAAAGTTCTGCCTAAAGTTTTAGCCAAAGCAAACCTGAAAACAAGTGATATCAGCTTCTTTGAAATAAACGAAGCATTTTCGGTAGTAGCTCTTGCCAACATGAAAGAATTAGGCCTTGACCCAAATAAAGTTAATGTTCATGGCGGCGCAGTTTCCCTGGGGCATCCTTTAGGTTCATCGGGTGCAAGAATAATGGTTACCCTGATTAATGTGCTTAAACAGCATGGAGGCAAATATGGAGCGGCGGCAATATGCAATGGCGGCGGCGGCGCAAGCGCAGTTATTATCGAAAATATGTAATACCGGTGCATGAATTCTTGCGGGTTTTGTAATCTCAGTATTATCCCCTGCCGGAAGGATACTTCGGACAGAAGCGAAATGGTTACCCAACTTTTGTTCGGTGAATATTTTGAGGTGCTTGAAGAGTATAAAAACTGGTTACGCATCCGTTCTGGAATTGACGGATATGAAGGATGGATAGACTCGAAACAATATCTCCCCGTTTCAAAAGAAACATACCAAAGCCTTAAAAAGCATTCCCCCGCACTGGTAGCCGATATACTCGGCGTTCTTACCGATGAAACCGATAATGTATCTTTCCCTGTTACCATTGGCAGTTTGCTGCATTTTTCAAAAAACAAAGAAATAGTGGTTGAAAAAAGAAAATACGCCTACCAGGGAAATACAATCACTCCCGCAGGTAAAATAAAACGCAGTAAACTGGTTGAAGATGCTTTCACATTTCTGAACTCGCCTTACTTATGGGGTGGACGCACTCCTTTAGGAATAGATTGTTCAGGCTTTACCCAGATGGTTTACCGCCTTAACGGAATGAATCTTAATAGAGATGCATCACAACAGGTAGAACAGGGCGAGGCACTTAGTTTTCCGGAAGAAGCGAAGGCAGGCGATTTAGCATTTTTCGATAATGAAAATGGCGATATAACCCATGTAGGCATTATACTTGAAAAAGGACAGATAATACATGCTTCGGGCAAGGTGCATGTTGATAAATTTGACCATTTGGGTATATACAGTGAAACACAAAAGCGTTACACGCATACATTGAGGGTGTTGAAAAAGATGTTCTGAGATAGTTTTGCCGGTACACTTTTTTTCGTAAAATTGTTTGTCCTATTTAATTTTTCAATATGCACTTAGATACAACCATAAGTTTAAAAAATGTTTCCATATACCAGGACAATACGCTTATTTTGAGCCGGGTTAATTTTGAAGTAAAAAAAGGAGAATTTCTATACCTTATGGGTAAAACCGGCAGCGGAAAAAGCAGCCTGCTTGAAACTCTTTATGCTGAACTTCCGCTTGTTGAGGGTGAAGGACGCATTGCTGAATTTGACCTTAAAACGTTAAAAAGAAAGCAGATACCATTATTGCGGAGAAAACTTGGAATTATTTTCCAGGATTTTCAATTACTGATAGATCGTAGTGTAAAAGAAAATTTACTATTTGTTTTGCGTGCCACAGGATGGAAAGATGCTAAAGCCATGCAGGACAGGGTAAATGATGTGCTCGATAAAGTAGGTTTGCAAACCAAGGGATTTAAAATGCCGCATGAACTTTCGGGAGGTGAACAACAAAGGGTTGCCGTTGCACGTGCCCTGCTTAACGACCCTGAAATAATACTTGCTGATGAACCTACAGGAAACCTTGACCCGGATATTGCGGAAGATATTATGAAACTGCTTATTGATATCAGCCATACAGGGCGTTCTATTATTGTGGCTACTCATAATTTGTTGCTTACCCAACGTTTCCCTGCCCGTACCTTGCGTTGCGAAAAAGGCGAAGTAACAGATGAAAATCCGCAAACAAAAGTTGCCCAACCGGTTTAAAATATTTTAACTATGAGCGAAGGAAAAGTAGAAACCTCTGTCAAAAATGGAATAGCTACGGTTCAGTTTATGCACCCGCAAAGCAATTCGTTGCCCGGAACTTTATTAATGAACCTGGCCTCAGAAATTGAAAAAGCCGGAAATAATAAAGATGTGCGTGTAATTGTATTAAAAAGCGAAGGGGAAAAAACGTTTTGTGCCGGCGCTTCTTTTGATGAATTGATTTCCATTTCAGATATGGCTACAGGTAAGAAATTCTTTTCCGGTTTTGCATCGGTAATAAATGCCATGCGCAAATCTCCGAAGTTCGTCATAGCTCGCATACAGGGTAAAGCCGTCGGCGGCGGAGTCGGGCTGGCAGCCGCGGCAGATTATACGCTTGCCACCGAGGCAGCATCAGTAAAACTGAGCGAACTTAATGTGGGAATAGGCCCGTTTGTTGTAGGGCCTGCAATAGAAAGGAAAATCGGAACTGCGGCATTCTCAGCTATGGCTATAAACGCCGCGGAATGGATGAGCGCGGAATGGGCAAGGGAAAAAGGATTGTATGCATATATATATCCAACTATTGCAGAATTGGATAAGGCGGTGGATGAAATTGCCGGCAGACTGGCACAGAGCAACCCGGAAGCAATGGAAATGCTAAAGAAAGTATTCTGGCAGGGAACTGATGATTGGGACAAACTTTTAAGTGAACGCGCCGAAATGAGCGGCAAGCTTGTGTTATCGGAATTTACCAGGAATTTTATTTCGAAATTCAAACAAGGAGTCAGGTAGTGAAAAGTGAAAAACTAAAAGTGAAAAATCCAATAAGATAATAGTTGCACATAAGTACTTTTAACTTTTCATTTTAAACTTTTAACTTAAAAAAAATGCCATACAAAGAGAAGGAAACCCTGAAACTGTTTTACTCCATAGGTGAGGTGGCAGAAATGTTCGATGTCAATCCTTCGCTTATCCGTTTTTGGGAAAAAGAATTTTCCGCCTTATTGCATTTCTCCAAAGACACAAGAGGTAACAGGCAATTCACCGAACAGGATATTTCAAAACTGCGCATACTGCACGACCTTATAAAAGTTCAGGGTTTTACACTGGAGGGTGCTAAAAAGCACCTGAGGGAAAAAGAAAATCGCAAAGAAGCGAACAATAAAGATGCCTTGTATAAATCACTGGAAAAGATAAAAACAGAATTATTATTGCTGAAAAAGAAAGTTTCAGACTGATAACTGACAATTGTAGACTGACAACTGAGGATTGATTAATCCTTATATTTGCGGGTATATAACCTGTTAAACTTTTTCAAATGGCGCGCATAGCTGTTTTCCCGGGTTCATTCGACCCTGTTACCATAGGGCATCAATCAATAGTGTTACGGGCATTGCCGCTCTTCGATACAATTATTGTGGCAATAGGCAACAACTCTACCAAGACATATATGTTTCCACTGGAAAAAAGAATGAAATGGCTCAAGCAGACTTTTGCAGGCCACAAGCAGGTTAAAGTTGAGGAATATTCCGGGCTTACGGTAGAGTTTTGCAAAAAAACCGGTGCAGGTTATATTCTGAGAGGAATACGAACCCCCGGCGATTATGAATTTGAAAGCAACATAGCGCAGATGAATAAAATGATGCAACCCGCGCTGGAAAGCATCTTTATGCTCACCCTTCCTGAACATACTGCCATCAGTTCCACTATAGTGCGTGATATTTTAAAACACGGAGGCAATGCGAAGCAATTTATTCCTTCGGGCATAGTTTTAAAATAGTATGCACAGGTTAAAAATACACCTCTTTTTTTGTTTCTTGCTTTTATCCCCGATTGCATTTACTCAGGCTGTTGTAATTGAAGGCCATGCCAACACATATAAAGGTAAAACCATTGCAGCATATACTTATCGCGACCTTATTACTTATATGCCTTTAATGGTCGCTTCGGATAAAGTGAATGACAGCGGGTATTTTAAAATCACGTTACCCAACATAACTGTCAGCCAGTATATATACCTGAACATTGAAAATTTCGATGCATCCATTTATATTTCACCGGGAGATTCATACCACGTTATTTTCCCGCCGCCCGACAGCACACATTATCAAAACCCTTTCGTTACACACCCGGTTGACCTTGTTTTCCTGAACTGTAAGGCCGATAATATTAACAGTATGGTTATAGATTTTAATGAGCAGTGGGACCTGTTCTGGAGGAAATATTACACTTATTTTGTCAGGAAAGAGGCCACTGCCGTTCTCGATAGCTTCAGGATAACCATGCAACAGCGTTACGTAGATGTTAAGAATGATTATTTCCGGGGATATTTGAATTATACTATTGCCGAAATTGAGATTAATATACTTGTGGGGCAAAAAACATTGGCCAACAGGTATTTAAAAAACAAGCCTGTGCTTTATCACAATTACGAATACATGAAATTTTTTAACGACTATTTTAAAGATTACCTGGGCCAGTTTGCCGTTGAGCGTGTAAATGAAGGCGATGACGTGAATAAATTCATAAAGGCGAATGATTATCCCAACCTGATGGAAGTATTGAAGATTAACCCTCTTCTGCGAAGCAATGATTCGTTGTGTGAATTGGTGCTTCTTAAAGGCTTATATGAGCTGTATTACAGCGGAGATTACAACAAGGATAACATAAGAACCATATTGCATAATATGTCTCTGCTCACTAAAATTGATGAGGATAAAGTTATCGCGCAGGATATGCTGAGCTCGTTTTCAGATATTGAAAGCGGGAACCCCGCGCCCGAATTTACCCTGAAAGACTCGCAGGGAGAACTGACCAGCATGATTGACTTCAGGGGAAAATATCTTTATCTCTGCTTTTTTAAAAGCACTGTGAGCGAATGCATGAGCGAACTGGACGTGATGTCGGCGCTTCGCAGGCAATATGGGAAGAAGATAAATTTTGTCTGCATTTCGGAAGATGAAAATTATACCGATTTACAGCATTTTTTAGACCAGAATAAAATTTATAACTGGCAGTTTTTGTTCGATGATGGGCACAAGGTGCTTAAACAATACGATGTAAAAGTTATGCCCGAATTTTTCCTGGTCAACCCGAAAGGCAAGTTTGTAAAGTCGCCTGCCGACCCACCCAGCCATGGAATACAGGAAATTTTTGATGAAATAATGGCACATGGAAAAAAATAAAATCAATTATGAAAAAAACATTTTTACTGATTGTAACACTTGCGCTGGGCTTATGGCTTAACGCCCAAAAAAGAAACATCACACTCGATGAGATATGGCAGCAATATAAGTTTGAAGCTAGAGGTATAGATGAATTGCAATCAACTTCCGATGGCGACCATTATACCTCACTTGCCGAAGTTTTCACTGTTCAGGCAATTGTAAAATACAGTTACGCTACAGGCAAAGCAACAGACACATTGCTCACCACCGCAGATATTATGAAAGCCAATAACGGTAAAGGGTTTCTTATTCAGACCTACCAGCTTGGCCCCGGCGAAAAGAGCATACTTATAGGCGCTGCCGGAGAACGCATTTACCGCCATTCTGTCATTTACAACTATTATATATGGAATACGGAGAAGAAAACCTTAACCCCTTTAATGGAGGGAGAAAAGGAAGTTTATGCCACCATATCGCCAGACGGAAATATGGCGGCATTTGTTTGTAAAAGCGATTTATACATAAAAAACCTTGCCGATGGTAAAATAACGAGGATAACGCAGGATGGCAGTAATGAAATATTCAACGGTATAAGCGACTGGGTTTATGAAGAAGAATACGAACTTACCCGTTCTTACTTCTGGTCACCCGACAGCAAGTCAATCGCCTATTATCATTTCGATGACACCAAAGTAACCACTTTCTCCATGAATGAGTATCACGATTCGCTTTACCCCAGCGTTTACAGCTTTAAGTACCCCAAAGCAGGTTCAACAAACCCGACAGTCACTGTACATGTTTACCAGGTGGCTTCGGGCAAATTGGTTGATATTAAAGCGCCAAAGAATTACGAATACACTCCCCGTGTTACATGGACAAAAGATCCTAACCTGCTCTCGGTTCAATACATGGACCGCCACCAGGATTCGCTTGTCCTTGCGCTTGCCGATATCAATACCGGGCTTGCTAAACCTATACTTACTGAAGGCAGCAAAACATATATTGACATAAATGACGCGCTTACTTTCATCAACAATAATAAGGAGTTTATCTGGATGAACGATAACGACGGCTACGACCACCTGTATCGTTACTCGATAAGCGGAAAACTACTGAACCCAATAACGGTGGGTAAATGGGATGTTATGGATATTAAAGGCATTGACGAAAAAACAGGAACCATATTCTATATTTCCTCTGAAACATCAGCTATTGACAGAGATTTATATTCGATTAACTGGGATGGAAAGAACAAGAAAAAACTTTCGGAGAAAACCGGGACCAACAATGCCGATTTCAGTTCCACTTATCATTATTACATCAATACCTATTCTGAGGCTAACCGGCCAGAACTGATTACCCTGCACAGCAGCGACGGTAAACAAATACGAGTGCTCGAAGATAACCAGGCATTGATTGATACATTGAGCCATTACAACATGAGCAAGCAGACTTTCTTCACCTTTACTACCAGCCAAGGCAATAACCTGAACGGGTATATAATTGAGCCTCCCGATTTTGACTCTGCTAAAAAATATCCCGTATTAATGTATGTATATGGAGGCCCGGGAAGCAATACCGTGAATAACGAATGGAATGCCGGCGATGGTATGTGGTTCCAGATGCTTGCTGAAAAGGGGTATATAATAATTTCCATTGATAACCGGGGCACCTTGGCAAGAGGCTCGGAATTTAAGAAATGCACTTACCTGCATTTGGGCAAATACGAGGTGGAAGACCAGGAAGAAGGAGCAAAATATATGGCTTCAAAAGCTTATGTTGATGCTACCCGTATAGGTATATGGGGATGGAGCTATGGCGGATACATGGCTGCCATGTGCATCAGCAAAGCGGCTAAATATTTTAAAACCGCTATATCTGTCGCTCCCGTTATTGACTGGCGTTTTTACGACAGCATTTACACCGAACGATATATGCGGACTCCGCAAGAGAATCCTGAAGGATACAAAGACGGTTCACCCATTTTCTTTGCCGATGAGGTGAAAGGGCACTATATGCTTGTACATGGCACAGGAGATGATAATGTGCATTTCCAGAACAGTATTGAGTGGATACGCGCTTTACAAACCGCTAACGTGCCATTCTCCCTGATGATATTCCCTGATAAAAACCATGGCATTTATGGTGGCAATACCCGTTATTATCTCTTCAACCAGTTGACTGATTTTATTACGAATAATTTATAGGAGCAGGTCAAGCTTTGCTAAACATTTCGTAGCAGGGCCTTTTATAAAAAATGTTAAAAAAATTATGTAGTTAAATAACTTCATGTATATTTGTAGCCAAATAACTACATAATGAATTTAAGACGCGATGTTTTCCAGGCCATAGCAGACCCGACCCGAAGGGCTATACTTCTGCTGGTTGCAACGCAATCAATGACGGCAGGAGCCATAGCCTCAAATTTTGACACAGCACGGCCAACAGTTTCAAAACACCTGCAAATACTTACCGAGTGTAAATTGCTTGAACAAAAACAAGAGGGCAGGGAAATCTACTATCAAATCAATGCAAAAAAAATGAAAGAAGTATCCGACTTTATTGAACCATTCCGCAAAATGTGGGATGACAGATTTAATAAATTAGAAACCGTTTTAAAAAACTTAAAAAAAGATGGAAAGTAACAGCAAAACAGAATTTGTAAGGGATTTACAAAACAAAAAAGTTACCATTACAAGAGTGTTTGATGCACCGCTTGAAAACGTATGGCGTGCATGGACCGAGAGTGATTTATTAGACCAATGGTGGGCGCCTAAGCCTTTCATTGCAAAAACAAAATTTATGGATTTCAAAGTTGGCGGGCGAAGATTTTATGCAATGGTAAGCCCCGAAGGGCAAGAGCATTGGTCAACCCAAAAATATACTTCCATCAGCCCAAAAACCAATTTCAAAATGATGAATGCTTTTGCGGACAAAGATGAAAACCCTGAATTGCCGGGCTCGGATTGGGATGTAAATTTCAGCCAACAAAACGGAACGACAAAAGTGTGCGTTATTATTATAAATGAATCTCTCGACCGTATGAAGAAGATGATTGAAATGGGTTTTGAAACCGGCTTTACATCTGCACTTGGAAATCTTGAGGAATTGTTACAGATACCGCAATAAAATAAATTAAAAAACAAACAACATGGAACTGAAAACAAAAGTAAACGCCGAAGACGGCAAGCAGGAATTAATGATTACACGGGAATTTGATTTACCCGTGGAACTGCTTTTTAAAGCTCATGCAGAACCGGAACTCCTTGAGCAATGGATGTCGAACCCTTATGCGACAGCCAAAGCGCTTAAGTTCGAAGGGAAAAAGCATGGAGGTTATCAACTGGAATCGACCGATGCAAATGGGAAAGTGGTATTCAAATCCAATGGAGTCTTCCATGAGTTTATCCCGAACCGGAAAATCACACGTACATTTGAAATGGAGAATATGCCTATGGGTGTTCAGTTGGAGATTTATGAATTTGAAAAACTGACTGACAAGGCCAGCAAACTTAATATGCACGTAATTTTTGAATCTACCGCAATACGCGACCAGTTGCTGAAGATGCCTTTTGCACAAGGTTTAAGTATGGCGCATGACAGGGTGCAAGAAATTATGGGCAAACTAAAATAATATACTATGACAACGAATAAATTTAATCCTAAGGTTGACTGGTTCTTCACCAAGCCCACCAAGTGGCAGGAAGAATACGGGAAATTGAGAACAATAGCGCTTGATTGCGGGCTCACTGAAGACCTGAAGTGGGGCAACCCATGCTACACATTGGGCGGTAAAAACATAGTACTGATACATGGGTTTAAAGAGTACTGCGCCTACCTGCTTTTTAAAGGCGCGTTGCTAAAAGACGAGCATCGTATCCTGATACAGCAAACGCCTAATGTACAGGTGCCACGGCATATAAGGTTTACCAATGTGAAAGAAATTGCAAAGCTGGCGCCTATCCTGAAAGCCTATATTAAAGAAGCCATTGAAGTGGAAAAGGCAGGTTTGAAAGTGACGTTGAAAAAGACTTCAGAATACAAAATACCGGAAGAATTTCAAGATAAATTAGATGAAAACCCTGCCTTGAAAAAGGCTTTCTATGCTTTGACGCCGGGACGGCAAAGAGGCTACATCTTTTATTTTTCCCAGGCCAAACAATCGAAAACCCGGGTAGAAAGAGTTGAAAAATACATGCAGCAAATTATGATGGGTAAGGGAATAAATGATTAAGAAGTTGAAAGTTAAAAATTGAAAATAAATTATGGAAAAAACAAAATTAATTACTTATTGGGTTGCTACAGGTTTATTTACTGTGGGAATGTTCTCAAGCGGCCTGCAGCAAGTGTTCAGGCAAAAAGATATGGTTGATATGGTAAGCGCTTTGGGTTACCCGCTTTATTTTATGACCATACTTGGCGTTTGGAAAATCCTTGGAGTTATAATTATTTTAATTCCGGGATTTAAACTTCTTAAAGAATGGGCTTATGCAGGTTTCTTTTTTGTGATGACAGGAGCGCTTATTTCACATTTGGCATGCAGCGATTTTGGCGTAAAAGCAATCCTTGGCCCGGTTTTTCAGACCCTTTTTATCGTCGTGTCATGGTACTTCAGGCCAGCAAGCAGGAAGATTATATCGATGTAATGTTGGTGCTAAAAAGCCCTAAAAAGTAAGCAACCTATTGCATAATTATTTAGATTTATTTTTCAGTAAACATATATCTTTTCCATTACAAAATGTTGCCGGAACTCTCCTATCAGTATTGACCGAATAAAAGGTGAAGTCAAACTGATTATTGTGCCTGTGTTTTACTAATAAATATTACATTTGTGAATGACTATTAGCTGTTACAAATGAACAATATGCGTTTTATTCACGCTTTTTTCTCACTAATCCTGCTTTCAGGGTTTTGTTATGGCCAAAACAAAATATTTTATGATGTCGAAGGAAAAGGAACCAACGAGGACAATGCCTCCTATTACAGGATAATTTCAGGCGACACTGCGAAAGATTATTTTATGAACGGTGAGGTATATGGAATAGGTACTGCTATTAAAGTAGATACAAAAGATGATACAAAAACGACCTGGAGGGGTAAACGCACCTGTTATTATAAAATTGGGGGTGTCCGCTCAGTTGACTTTTATAATAAAGATGGTAAACGGGACAGTGTTAGCACACGTTATTATGAATCGGGCAAAATACAGCAAATGATGCATTGCAGGAATGGCATTGTGGTAGAAAAATTTTATAATAAATGGGATGAATACGGTAATGAAGAAAAAGTATTCGAGGATCATTTTGATAAAGGCAATGGCTATGATTGGCCGCTCAATACAAATGATAAACATTCCTGCAAGATACTTAGGGACACAGGGCTATTTATGGCAACTTATACAGGCAACGGTGTTGCCCAGGCTATTAACTTACCTATGGATCAGTTACAGAATTATAGTATTGAGGCAATGGTGCAATTTAACGGAGGGCATGAAGACGCATGGCATGGATTGATATGGGGGTTTAAGGATTGGGATAATTATTGTTTCTTTTTTATTTCTGCAGATGGCAGCTTTAGTACAGGAGCAATAATTGATGGAATAATACATTATACTGTAAAAGAAAGAGATACCCGCAGCATAAAAAGAGGTAAAGATGCAAACCTGTTGAAAATAATTAAAGTACCAAACTCTATTACCTTTTCAATAAACAATGTTGCAGTGGATGTTGAAACTCCCTATATGGTTACTGAAAACACTGTCAGGGGCACTGCTTCAGGGGTGGGATATGCGGACAGGGTTGGCGGTATTGGCGTAGCAGGTGGTACAGGAGTAATGCATACAAAGCAAACTACCCGCCGGTATATTGTGGATAAAGCATTAATGTACTCATTAAAAGGAAATTACACAGGTTTTATGCTTGATGTGGATGAGACCCAACAATGCACATTTAAATATATTATTGTTCACCAGCGTATAGATAAATATGACATCACCCAGCAGACTGAAGGTGCAAACACCCCTGATGCGCAAGATGCATTTAAAGGGCATTGGATTTGTGAAGGTTCGGGTTTTTTTATTGACCCAAGGGGCTACCTGGTAACCAATTATCATGTTATTAAAGATGCCAATACGCTGCAAATTTTTGTGGTTGTTGACGGAGAAAGAAAATCTTTTAAAGGAGAGATAGTTTCAACAGATAAAGAAAATGATCTTGCTGTTTTGAAAATAAGCGATACCGCATTTAAACCTTATAAAACATTACCATATAATTTAAAAACTGAAAGCGCTGACGTGGCAACAGATGTATATACCATAGGCTTTCCACAGGCTAACAGCCTGGGAGTTGAAGCAAAGTATACAGATGGAAAAATCAGTTCTGAAACCGGGTTTAAAGGCGCATTGCAATGGTACCAGATAAGTGTTCCTATACAACCTGGTAACAGCGGTGGTCCGCTTTTTGATCTCGACGGAAACATTGTTGGTGTGGTTAATGCCAGTATCAGGGGAGATGAAAATGTAAACTACGCAATTAAATCCTCATACCTGAGAAACTTTTTGGATGCAATACCGGCAAAGTTTACTCTGCCATCTGATAATTCATTAGCCAACAGGCCCCTTACAGAAAAAATAAAAACACTTACGAATTACGTGGTGATGATTCTGGTGAGATAAGTTTTACTAATGGGATAATTTAAAGATAAGGGCTATTTCAAGCGCTTGCTTATTTAAGCTGCCGTAATTACTGTTCTTCCCGTAAAAATAATAGGTGCCATCACTAAAATTTACAACATCATTACTTCCAGTACCTCCGTTTAATAATCCAAATTCATAATAGTAAGCGAGCACCAGTGAGGTACGATTACCGACGGGTATAATTGTACCCAGGCTTGTGTGAAGGGCCAGATTGAATTTGGCAGCATTTGGAGCTGAACTGCCTAAATCTGAAGTATTAATAACCGAACCTGGGTTGAGATTGTAATATGGTACATTTGCATCCTGGTGAAAATCGTATTCTGTTTCACTTGCAGAACCCGAAACTGTCGTACTCATCAAAATATCCGCCACAATGCCTGCCTCAGCAAATAAGCCAACTTTATTTTGCGGGCTGCTAATATACCTTACAAGCAAAGGTATTCTTATAAAATCAAAGGTATAGGTGGCATCGGTGGCATAGCCACCTAATCCAATACTATCATACGCGGCGGAACGGTTAATTGTATTAATTACGGGAAGGGCAGCAGCATTATATACATCCGAATAACTGTATTTAAAAGAATATTGTTCAAATTGAGCTCCTAAGGAAATTCCAAAATTATTATTAAACATATAAGTTACCTCTGCGCCTGCATTAAAGCAAAAGCCATTCTCAATGCCATTGCCGGAAAAGGGCTTAGATAAACCCCCTCCCATATCAGGACTAATGTAAAGTCCATGCCAGAAAAAGACACTATCCTTTAAATTCATCGTTGAATCACTGGTTGGCGGTTCTATAGGAAAATCATTTTGCGCTGAAACCTTGCCTGATAAAACAGTAATAAGTAAAAATGCAAAAAACAGAGACAGCTTTAAATTAACTTTCTTAATAAACATTATAGTTTGATGTGGTGAAGGTTTCATAAGTGTGAAAAATTACCTGTAGCAGATTCTGTTGCAAAAGAAGGAAGTTCACCTGTAAAATTAAAACTACCGTAATAATAGCCCCCGGGAATTGAATCTATAATTAAAATACCTGATCCATATGTGGAGTTAGAAATATATGTATTCACGCCATCATATACACTTGCCATAAATCCTGCGCTGGTAAAAAAGTAAGTACCAGGCCCTGTTGTAGCGGGGAAATCGAGTTTTATGATATAAAAAGAATTGGTTCCTGAAAGCGTGGTTGTGCCACCTGAAGTGCTTTTAGCTGAAGTAAAATTCATAGTGGAACTGCTATTAACTGACCCGGTAAACGATGCAGAAGGGCCAGTAGGTACGGACGATTTCCCTGGAGGAAGCATAGTTATTCCTGTTGGCGAAGGGTCTGCTTTATTACACGCCGTATAAACAACAAAAAATGAACCAAATATCAGTATCCTAAATAGGTTTGAGGCTTTTTGAAAAATTAAGCTTTTCATCCGGCTTTGGCGATTATAGTACAAATATAAAATATATTGGAAAGGGAAGAGTGAAAATGGCAAATCATTCGCCCTGCTTAATTTTGTCTTTCCCGGTGAGGCGCGATATAGCAGGATGAAAAGCCCTATAATCAGTGAACAATTCGTGTCGGGAAGGACTTAACTATATCTCAACGTTTTAACCGGCGTAATGCGCGATACAATAAAGGAAGGCAAAATGAGCATCATCATACAGGCAAAGAATGCGCCTATATTGAGCAGCAACACATAAACCCAGTTAAAGTAAATGGGCACATAAGGCACGTAATAGGTAGATTGGTCAAGTGGAACAATTTTAAAATATTCCTGCAACAGGCAAGCCGATATGCCGATAATGTTCCCAATGAGCATTCCCCAATAAATGAGGTAAGCGCCGTCAATTAAAAATATCTGCTGTATGTTGAGGTTCCTTAATCCGAGCGCTTTCAGAAGCCCTATCATGCCGGTATTTTCAAGTATAAGCACAATAAGCGCCGAAACCATTGCAATAGCTGAGACCACAGCCATGAGTATGATAATAATTGCGGCGTTGGTGTTTTGCAACCTGAGCCATGAGAACATAGGTTCGTTTATCTCTTTAATGCTTTGTGCATTCAGGTTGGCTCCGATTATATTCTTCACGTTATCTTCAAGCGAATCTATATTGTCGAAATTATTTGACAACACCTCAAAACCTGCAACCTGGTTGGGATTCCAGAAATTGAGGTTTTGTATCTGGGCAATATCGGTAAATACAATCTGCCTGTCGAAATCTTCAAGCCCGGTATGGTAAATCCCTTTCACATAAAAGGTTTTCACCCGTTGTTCGTAGTTGAATTGCCCGCTGTCGGAACCGCGGGTTTTGGTGACAAAAAAGATTAAAAGCTTGTTACCAATATCCACATCAAGCGCCGAAGCAATGGACCGGGAAATAACTATATCTGTAGAAGGCACAGAATCATTAAGGTTTAGCACATCGCCTTTCACCATGTTCTTCCTGATGAAGGACCAGTCGTAGTCGCTGCTTACACCTTTAAGAATGACCCCTTCGTTTTCTTTTTTGGTTTTAATAATTCCGTTCTTGGTAGCAAAAACCTGGATATGCTTTACATCGGGAAACTTCTTCAGGTCTGCCAGGAAAGCCTGTTGTTTCAGGATAGGAGCCGGTTCGTAAGAATTATTATTATCGAGATTGCTGATTTGCAAATCGGCATTAAAACCCTCCACCTTATCGCGTATGGAAAGCTGAAACCCTTTAACAATGGATATGGTAAGTATCATTACCGTAAGTCCGATAGCAACTCCCGCAATAGCAATGCGGGCAGTAGGGCGCGAAATCTTCTTCCGGCCTCTTCTGCCTTTAATAATCCGCCTGGCGATAAAAAATTCTGTATTCAATGCGTTCTGTTTACCAGTTATTGAAAGCCTTGTCGAATACATCCTGCACCAGTTGCTGGTTTATCTGCGTTATCAGGTCATTTTGAACGCTGGCAAGGTTTTGGTTGCTGGGGAAATCGGCGTAACGTGAAAAAGAGGCGGTGAAGTTTTTCTTGGGGTCATTTTTATCGGAGAAAGTAACTTCAATAGTAATGGTAAGCCTCGTAAGGGAAGATTGCCCGGTTGTGCCTGATGTTGCAGCCGAAGCCTGTGTGGAAAAGCCTGTTATGGAACCGGCAAAGTCAAGGTCGCCGTTGGTAACAAGCGGAAGGTGGCTTTGAGCGGTAACATAATCACGCAATGCATCGGTAAAAGTCTGGCTCATAGTGGGCCCTGCAAGTGCGGCATTATTCTGAAAATACTGAACTGAAATTGATTTGGCATCAGGCGGAATGGAAGCGCCGGTGAATGACACACCTACTCCACAACCTGTAAACAATGCTATAAACAATAAACCGAAAAAACATTTCATCTGCCCTATTCGAGATTATAATCTTTTATTTTCCTGTACATGGTGCGTTCCGATATGCCAAGCTCTTTGGAGGCAGCCCTGCGGTTGCCCTGGTGTTTCTCCAATGCTTTCAGTATATATTCCTTTTCTCTTTCCTGCAATGAAAGCGCCTCTTCAGCATTTGCAGATGTATCGGCAACGATTGGTTTTGCGCTGTTTGTAAATGGCTGTATCTGTATCGGCTCTTCCTGCGATTTATCAAGGTCCTGGTGCAGTTTATGTATTACCTGCGCATTTCCCGGCAGCTTCCTCGACAGGTTCTGCTCCTCATTTTCCAGCAGGTTGAGAACAGTTCTCTTCAGGTCAACCATATCTTTCCTCATCTCAAAAAGCACCTTGTACAATAACTCTCTTTCCGTAAATTCAGCGCTGCCAACAGTTTGTTCGGGCCTGAACAATGCAGGCACCGAAACAGAAGTACCATCGGGCAGGTAAGGGCCGAGAATAGAGGGATTTATATCCCTGTTTTTCTCTATGACTGATATTTGCTCGGTTACATTTTTAAGCTGGCGTACATTGCCCTTCCAGTAATAATTAATGAGCATATCTTCACCCTCGCGGGTAAGTTTTATGGGAGGCATTTTATACTTGTCGGCAAAATCGGTGGCAAACTTGCGGAACAGCAAAGGAATATCTTCTTTGCGTTCACGCAGCGGCGGTATATGCAAGGGCACAGTATTGAGGCGGTAATAGAGGTCTTCCCTGAACCTGCCTTTTTCAATAAATTGAAGCATATTCACATTGGTTGCGGCTACAATGCGGACATCGGTCTTCATAACTTTTGAAGAGCCTACCCTTATAAACTCACCCGATTCCAGGACCCGCAATAACCTTACCTGTGTAGGCAATGGCAATTCAGCCACTTCATCAAGAAAGATAGTGCCTCCGTTGGCCACTTCAAAATAGCCCTTCCGCGCTTCATGGGCGCCGGTAAATGAACCTTTCTCGTGGCCAAATAATTCTGAATCTATCGTTCCTTCGGGTATTGCGCCGCAGTTTACGGCTATATACTGGTTGTGCTTGCGCGGGCTTAACTGGTGTATAATCTGCGGAAATACTTCTTTCCCTGTACCGCTTTCGCCGGTAATTAAAACTGATAAATCGGTAGCTGCAACCTGCCGGGCAATATCAATGGCCCTGTCTAACGTTACTGCGTTACCTATTATCCTGAACCTGTTTTTTATTTCCTGGACGGTCATTTTCGCTTATTTATTCTGGAATGGAATATCGAATATTGAACATTGAATAATGAATTTCGAAATAAAGCTATCAACTAATAGCTGTTGGCTGATAGCTATTTTTGGGCTGTTCACTTCAACATTTAATATTCCTTGTTCGATATTCATTATTATTTAATTATTCGTCCGATAAGCGTTCCCGATGTGCAACTATGGACTTTTACAGTAACGTAATCACCGGGTTTATAGTGTTCCCCCGGAAAAACAATGGCTTTATTTTGAGTATTCCTGCCGAATAGGTCATCATGAGATTTTTTTGACACACTTTCCACCAATACTTCAAAAACTTTACCAATATCGCTCATATTGCTCTCATGAGAGTGCTTACGGTGCAAATCAACAATCTCCTGCAATCTCCTCGATTTTATATTTTCCGGCACATCGTCGGTAAGCTTTTTGGCAGCAAGTGTTCCGGGACGTTCGTTGTACTTGAACATATAGGCATAATCGTACCTCACTATATCCATCAGTGAAAGAGTTTCGTTGTGGTCTTCCTCTGTTTCAGTGCAAAAACCAGAAATAATATCGGCAGATAACCCGCAACCGGGTATAATTGTTTGTATCGCCTTAATCCTGTCAAGATATTTTTCGCGGTCATATCCCCTGTTCATCTGTTTCAGTATCCTCGAACTACCTGATTGCATGGGCAAATGGATATACCTGCATATATTTTCATATTTGGCTATGGTATGCAATACCTCATCCGTTATATCCTGGGGATTAGATGTGGAGAACCTGATACGCAATAGCGGGTTAACCTTGGCAACCATTTCCAGCAATCCTGCAAAATTTACCGTATTCTTTTTTTGCTCTTCGGTGGCTTTATCATAATCTTTTTTTAATCCACCGCCGTACCACAGGTACGAATCCACATTCTGGCCAAGGAGCGTAACTTCCCTGTATCCATTATCAAAAAGAGCTTTGGCTTCTTTAACAATAGTGTAAGGGTCGCGGCTACGTTCCCTGCCTCTTGTAAAAGGAACCACACAGAATGTGCACATATTGTCGCAACCGCGCGTGATGGAAATAAAAGCTGTTACTCCATTTTCCGATGTCCTTACCGGGTTTATATCTGCATAGGTCTCTTCCCTCGATAATAGCACATTAACCGCTTTCTGGCCTTCTTCCACTTCGCCTATTAAAGCCGGAATACTCCGGTACGCATCAGGGCCGACAACCATATCAACCAGGTCATCCTCTTCCAGTAGTTTTGTCTTCAGGCGCTCAGCCATGCAGCCCAATACACCTATTACTAACCAGGGCTTTGCCTTTTTCAATGACCTGAATTCAGTCAGGCGTTGGCGCGACCTCAGCTCGGCATTTTCCCTTATGGCACAGGTATTCATTAAAATCACATCCGCATCCGATGGCTGGGATGTACTGTGATATCCTTCAGTTTTTAATATAGAAGCAATAATCTCACTGTCAGAAAAGTTCATCTGGCATCCATAAGTCTCCAGGAAAAACTTTTTTACAGAGGCTTTTGGCTCTTCAACGGATATTTCTTTCTCTAAAACCTGCATTCTTTATTGGCTTACTTATTATTTGAGGGTTGCAAATTTACGAAATAGTCTGTCATAATGGCATAGGGCATAGGAAAAAGGGATAAGGAGTAAGTTATCAGTCGAAATTCCAAATTGCAATTAAAGCGTCTTGGGTTTATACATTTTTACACTTTTTGAGGTATTTTTTTAGCTTAACTAATTGATTATCAAAACAAATTCCATTTTCATACCCCAAAAGTGTAAACCCAAGTCAAAAACTGCGGAAAATTGCGGAAAACTGCGGGAATTGGGAGGGGTATAAAATTGCATTGTATTGGTTATTAAGAGTTTGAATGTTGCGACTAAGTTTTTTAGCATTATTTGTGGCCCGCAATACAAATATAATCATTTCATTTAAAATATATGCACAAAAAGTTTAAATATTTCAACAACAAAGATGCTCCTGTACTTAGGGTAGTCAGATAGCTGCCTTTTAAAATCTTTGCAATTGTCCTTTTTAATGTTATTTTTACTGAAATTATTTCACCAATAATCAATAAAATTCACTTACATCATGAAGAAATTTACTTTTTTACTTATTTGCATTGCAGGTTCGGTTATTTCAGTGCAGGCACAAAGCGGCTATATTAATACCGTTGCAGGTAATGGCATAGAAGGATACAGCGGCGATGGAGGACAAGCCACCGCGGCAGAGTTACACATGGCGGCAGGAGTAGCGCTGGACGCTTCAGGCAATCTTTACATTGCCGACCAGGGAAACAACAGGATACGGAAAGTAAATAAATCAGGCGTTATTACTACGGTAGCCGGCAATGGAACAGGAGGTTATTCGGGAGATGGAGGACAAGCCACGGCAGCAGAATTATTTACCCCTTTCCAGGTAGCTGTTGATGCTAAAGGTAATTTATATATTGCCGATAACCAAAACAGCAGGGTACGTATGGTATCATCCACCGGCATCATAACTACCATTGCCGGTACAGGTGATTTTGGATATTCAGGAGATGGCGGGCCGGCTACGGCTGCTGAAGTTAACGGCCCGGAAGGAATAGGGGTTGATGCAAGCGGAAATGTTTATGTAGTTGATAATGCCAATGAGAGAATCCGTATTATAAATACATCTGGCATAATTACAACAATTGCAGGCAACGGAACAGGAAGTTACTCAGGTGACGGAGGCCAGGCTACCGCCGCTGAAATATATGAACCAACGGGAGTTTCAATAGATGCAAATGGTAATCTATATATTGCTGACAGCCAGAATAACAGGATACGCAAAGTGAATACATCAGGGGTAATTTCTACTGTTGCCGGTAACGGTGTAAGCGGATTCGGCGGAGACGGAGGGCAGGCTACAGCCGCAGAATTATCAGTCGCATTCGGAATAGCGGTGGATGCAAACGGCAATTTTTATATCGGGGATGCCCAGAATGCAAGGATACGAATGGTAAACTCTTCGGGTGTAATCAGTACCATTGCCGGCGATGGCACACTTGGCTATAGCGGCGACGGGGGACCGGCTACTGCCGCAGAACTCCTTACCCCCGAACAAGTTGCTATAGATGCTTTAGGCGATATTTATGTGGCCGACCAGGTTAATTTCAGGGTCCGTAAAGTGAATTCTGTTACAGGAATAAGCGAGGTACAGAATGATAATGAACTCAGGATTTATCCTAACCCCGTAAATAGCGAAATTCATATTGAATTAACCGGCGCCGCAATAGCACAGACAGTCAGCATATATTCTATTACCGGTGAAATGATATGGAATGAAACATTGTTAACCAACAAAACTATTACCGTGCCTGTTAGCGGGTTTGCAAGCGGAATTTATATTGTCAAACTTCAACTTAAGGATGGTAATACACTTATGCACAAGATTGATATAGTCAGATAGCAGTTACCCCAACGATATTTTTATAGTTCATCCGCAATGCTGGTAACGGAATAGGGAATATATTTTGCTTTAGCAACCTATTCTTTTACAAACTTCACCACCTGCGACGAGGTGTTAGTTACTACCTTCACAAAATATACTCCTGCCGAAAGAGCAGACACATCCATTGACAAGGGATATGGAGTAAGGGATAAGGAGTAAGTTAAAATTTCTCTGCCCGTAACATCCACAATATTTATCCTTGCATCTTCAGGTTTTGCATTATTAAATTTAATGGTCAGATTTTGGTTTGCAGGATTGGGATAGACTGAGATTGAAGTTGAGGCAGAGGTTAATATTGATGTTGATGTAAAAATAGTATTATGTTGCGTATTGCTGCGCGTTGTTGTATTGTTGACATGTTCAGGCCTTAAATCGGGCAAAGTACATCCTGTATTTACCGAATCGCTTAATATAGCTTCAACACGCCACCTGGTTGCTAAAGGAAAATTACCCGGATTAGCCAGATAAGCGGCATCTGACATTGTATATTGATTGCCGGGTACATAGTTAATAGAATCCCAGTTCCCATTGCCTAAGCTATCCCTGTACAATATATACGTTATTATGGGCAATTGTCCATGTAGTTGTTGAATCAGTTAAGATTCCTAAACTATCAGGTTCCTTCAAAGTCCAGGTTCCTCCAATACCAGTATCATTTTGACATAATATTATTCCATTTAAAACGAAAGAGCCCCGGCAACCAATAATAGTCCAGGGATTACCAGTTGCCGTTCCGGCACCGGTTCCGTTATAATTCTGTATAGTCAAAGTTCCACCCGCATCAATGCGAATACTATCATAATCTGCCTCTGCGCCACAAGGTATAAAAACATTACTACCATTGGGAATATATAAAAATGTGTTACCCTGGTACCCTGCCCCAAAAGGCCAGGCTGAATAAGCTTCCAGGGTAGCGGAACCACCGGAGGAAGGACAAATATATGCATCGGTAGTTACTACTTGTGTGCCATTTACGTTCGTAAATTTCGCAGTGTAAGGAGTTTGGCTTTAATAAGCGCTACGCTAAAAATGAATATGAAGCATAACACGACATACTTCATACTACAAAATAATAAGGAAAGTAAATTCTTTTTCATGATTATGGTTAAAAATATTAATACTTCGACAAGTACTCTTTTCCAAATATATAATTTTATTTTAATTATTCAAATTATACTTTTCGATTAAGAATAATGTGTGTATCATTGTAAAGAATAATCTGTTTCCTCAATCCATACAAATGAAAAAAACCTACATCCTGCTTTTTATATTCAGCCTTCCAATTTGGCCGAGCGCGCAAATAAATGTAACGTTTAACATTAACGCCAATACGGAAAGACAGGCTATAAGCCCCTATATATGAACTTGCTTATATAACAGGATAACATTAAATCTCCCAGGCAATAAGGTTTCTCACTTCATCCGGAGAAATGGGCTTCTGCTCTTTTAATACAGCAGGCTCATATTTGCTTTTCAAATAATCAATTGCGGGTACCAGCCATTGGCTGCTTTCATCATTAAGGGCATCTACCAACAGTGATATTTGATACAATGAAATCAGTTTTTCGAAAAATACCTTAGCTGTAGCTTCCATTTCATCCTGGGGCAAGGTTGAGAGTTTTTTAGGGAATGCTGCCATAACGCTCAATTCTTTTGCTATCCAACTTCCATGCTGTTTATTTTTACCGGCAGACGAGCTTATTTCTTCGCATAATACTTCAAATCCCTGTGATTTTACCATTGCCCGTATCATATCCAGTATGATAATATTTCCTGAACCCTCCCATATTGGCATTACCATCACATCTCTCATTATTTTGGGAATAACCGTATCTTCAATATACCCAAGCCCGCCCATAAGTTCCATGCTTTCGCGCGTAATATATACACCTGCCTCTGCAGACCATTTTTTTGACATAGGAACTATCATCCGGAAAAGTTGTTTCTCTCTTTCATTTCCGCTATCTGCAAGGTCGAGCGCTTTTATGGCCCGCCATACAAGATAAAAATTAGCTACATGCAGTGAACCAAGTTCGGTAAGCTTTGTTCTAATCAGGGCATGTTCCAGCGCGTCTTTTCCAAAAGTTTTGCGGAAGCTTAAAAACTGGTAAGCCTCTATCAAAGCTCTTCTTGCACAAGTCAATGCCGCCACCGAATTATACAGCCTCGAAATATTAATCATCTCAATCATCAGCTTAAATCCACCCATTTCATTGCCTATCAGTTTGCCGCGGGTATTGGTCAGCATACATTCAGCGCTTTCCATGGAACGCATACCTAATTTATCTTTAAGCCTGATTATTTCAATGGGGTTCTTTGTTCCGTCGGGTAAATATTTGTCCACTAAAAAAATAGAAAGCCCTTTGGTTCCTGTGACCGATGAATCTGTTCGTGCCAATACTAAAATGAAATCAGCTCCCGCATTGCTGCAAAACCATTTTTCTCCGTTCAGCAGATAGTATTTGCCTTCGTCGTGCGTGGCAGTTACAATATTGGCTCCCACATCAGAACCTCCTGTTTTTTCGGTCAAAAACATGGCACCTGTAAACAGTTCCGATGAGTTGGTTGTATATACATGCGGAAGTATTCTTTTTTTATCTTCTTCGTCGCAATACAAATCTACCAGGCGCGCACCACCATCGGTCATGCAATGGGGACAATACTGGCCGCTTTCACTCAAAGCAAACAGGTAGCCTGTGCTGAATCCGAGGCTGTGCGTTTCTCCACGAAACTTTTTTCTTAAAGTCGGATCCCATTTAACCCTAAACATCTCCGATTGCACCGCTATCTTCCTTAATTCCCAATAAGAAGGATGAAATCCTAACTCACCTGTTGTTTCCCCATACGGGTTTCTTTTTATTAACTGTGGCCCATTTTTATCCGCAGTCAAGGAAAGTTCGTTCATTCTCCCAGCCGATTCTTTGCCCTGCATTTCAAGCTTGTCGTGCATATACGAAAGGCCTTCCTTTGAAATATTATGGCGGAGATAGTTCCTGAAAATCTTATCGCTGTGGTAAAAGTTGGCGCTTGTTTTAAAATTTTCTTTCAGTACCCTGTTCTTATGTGCAGGGTATGTGACTTGTTTCGGACTTACTGTTTTCATGGCATTAGTATGTTAAGTAAAAAATGAAAAATCGTGTAATACAGAGATTCCTTGCTACGCTTCGGAATGACAGTCATGATAAGGTAATTTTCAACACAAAAACTGTCATTCCGGGCGGAACGAAGTGGAGTGAGGAATCTATCTCTATTATTGTGCATGGTCATCGGTTAAATTAGCGGAATCAAAGGTATAAATGCCAGACTGAAATTCCTAATTTATTTTCACGCGATGCAACTCATCCGTGATACACGCGAGAGGAAACAATCTTTCCGTCTTTCATCTCAAGCACCTCGCCTACCCCCAGGTTTTCTTCTCCTTCCACATAACGGGTATATTCCATAAAAACATTTGAATCATCGGCGATAAATTTTTGCGGAACATATTTTAATGTTGGCAAGCGTTCAAAAGAATCTTTCCACCATAATCGCAGGGCATTTTTTCCTTTAATCAACCCATTTGTTCCGGGGCTCCTTGCTTTAAGCTTAGGGCTGTAATGCTGCGCATTATCATCATAAAGAGCAAGCAATTTTTCCAGGTTGTGTTCATTAAACGCATCAAACCATTGCATGGCAATAGAAATAACCGGATTTTCGGACATAAATTGAGTCATAGAATAATATTCAGAGTATAAATATGTTGTAAAAATATGAATTGATTTTTTAAAGTGAATATTGTTTAGTAACCTATATAAATCTGAATAATTATCGCACTATTTACTACTTTTATCCACCTAATTATTATTTCACCGTAAATTCTCATGAAAAAATATTTTCTCCCTGAATATATTTTGTTTTTGGCACTGTCGGTTTTTCTTTCCCGCTTTACGCTTGCACAAAAGGTAAATGCCGATTCAATATGGGTAATGAATAATTATTACAAAATTGAACGTAGCATACCCATGCGCGACAGCGTAAAATTATTTACATCCATATATATTCCTAAGGATACATTGCATAAACACCCTATACTCATGACCCGCACACCTTATTCATGTGCCCCTTATGGTGAAAAGAATTTTAAAAAAATCTGGAATTCTTCATATCTCACCTATTTAAAAGAGGGATATATCATGGTTACCCAGGATGTGAGGGGGAAATATATGAGCGAAGGGATATTTGTAGATGTAAGGCCATTTATTGCCGGGAAAAAAACAAATAAGGATATTGATGAAGCGAGCGATGCATACGATGCCATTGACTGGCTTGTGAAAAATATTCCGGGTAATAACGGTAATGTGGGTGTATTTGGAATTTCGTATCCCGGCTTTTATGCCACTATGGCCGCGTTAAGCGGGCACCCGGCGTTGAAAGCGGTAAGTCCCCAGGCGCCGGTTACTGACTGGTTTATTGGCGATGACACCCATCACAAAGGGGGTTTGTTTATCATGGATGAATTTGATTTTGACATTTCATTCGGTGCGCCGAGAAAGGGACTTACCACACATGATGCCGATGTAACTGAACTTCCTTCAGATGACAACTATAAATTATACCTCGATATAGGCACTTTCAGTGAAATAAGTAAAAAATATAATGGCGATTCTATATCATTCTGGAACCAGCTTGCCAGCCATCCCGATTACGATGATTGGTGGAAGGCAAGAGATGCAAGAAGGGCTTGCAAAAATATTAAGCCTGCCGTTCTTATTACAGGAGGATTATTTGATGCCGAAGACCTTTATGGGACATGGAACACCTATAAGGCAATTAAAGCCCAATCTCCGGCCACCAATTGCAAAATAGTGGAAGGCCCCTGGTTTCATGGAGGCTGGAGCCGCTCAACAGGCGAGAAACTGGGTAATGTCTGGTTCGGAAGCAAGACCTCATATTATTACAGGCAGCATTTCGAGTTGCCCTTCTTTAATTATTACCTGAAAGGCGATGGAGACCTGTCTCAACTGGCAGAGGCAAACATTTTTATTACCGGTGAAAACCAATGGCACTCATTTGACCAATGGCCGCCTAAAGGTGTTTCACCAACCGATTTATACTTACAGGAAAATGGAACTCTTTCTTTTGAGAAACCGGGGTTGCCAACAGGTTCCGACAGTTATGTGAGCGACCCTATGAAGCCAGTTCCTTATACTGATGCGGTACACAGGGATAGAACAACAGAGTATATGTGCGATGACCAGCGCTTCGCCTCACGCAGGCCCGATGTTTTGGTTTACAGCACTGATACACTGCAACAAGACATAACATTTACAGGCCCTGTTATTGCAGATTTGTTCACTTCTATTTCAACTACCGATGCCGATTTTGTTGTTAAAGTGATTGATGTTTTCCCGGGTAATTTCCATTACCCGGATTCGGTTAAAACAGATTACCCGATGGGCGGCTATCAAATGCTTGTAAGGGCAGAGATTATGAGAGGCAGGTATCGCAGCAGTTTTGAAAAACCGGAACCATTTGTACCGGGCAAAATAAGTGAGGTAAAATATGAATTGCCCGATGTTGCTCATACTTTCAAAAAAGGCCACCGGATTATGGTTCAGATTCAAAGCACCTGGTTTCCTCTGGCCGACAGGAATCCGCAACAATTTATTAATCCCTATACCTGTCTGACAAAAGACCTTATTAAATCTACCATTACTATTTATCATAATTCAGTGAACGCTTCCAGGATTATTTTGCCTGTATTAAAATAGGGTTTTTCTTAGAAACTGTTTAAATTTAATTTCAGCTTATGTTGCAGGCCTTCGATAAACTCAGGCTGGCAATGAAACAGTCATGTTGAGCTTGTCGAAACATATTCTATATCGATAAATTTAAACAGTTTCTTATTGACCGGTTGAAATAAGGTATTATTGATGCCGCGCAAATAAATTTATTATATTTGCCGCGCAATGGTTCTCCAATGGCCTTATAAACCAAAGGGGATGAAAAGGGAACCGGGTGTAAATCCCGGACAGTTCCCGCTGCTGTAAGCTCTTTAAAAAGTTTTTGAATTCTATAGCCACTGTCCCCAATACTTCGGGACGGGAAGGTTTCAAAAACAGAGTAAGTCAGAAGACCTGCCAATGCAAAATTATTAGTTCAACGCTTTCGGGTAAAAAGCGACGGATAGGAAAACTACAAAACTTTTCTATTCTTCTTATCATCCGTTAAGCGTGTTAAAAACAATTAATGTTTGACACCTTAAAAAAATCAAATGAAAAAAAGTGAAGTTCTATTTTTATGCCTCGGCATAACTATAGGTGTGCATGCGCAGGTTTCAGGACAATCAGTTTCTGACAGCCTTTCAAACCTGCATGATTCAATTAAAACAGTAACCATTACCGCGACACGTACCAGTAAAGATGTGATGGAGGTGGGCAGGGATGTTGCCGTAATTACGCCTGACCAGATAAAAAACAGTTCGTGTAACACACTGGCGGAATTATTATCTCAGCAGGCAGGTATTTTCATTGCAGGTACCGGGCAGAACCCGGGGAGTGTTCAGAGTTTGTTTTTGAGGGGAGCGGACAATAACCACACCACTGTAATGATAGATGGAGTACCCATAAGCGACCCATCCAATCCCAACGGTGCGCTTGACCTTTCTGAACTTTCATTGGCCGATGTTGATAAAATAGAAATAATAAGGGGCTCACACAGTACATTATATGGCTCTTCCGCTATTGGGGGAGTAATCAACATCATTACAGATAATAAATATACGCCGGGCTTGCATGGAAATATAAGCGTAACAGGTGGAGAGTTTGGTCCGGGAACAAATTCACTTGAGGAGAGTGCTTTCCTTAATTATACTTTTCAAGGCGGTTTATATGCTGAAGCAGGCTACCACAGATTTGACGATAAAGGTCTGAGCGCTGCTACAGATACTATTAAAAACCCTTTGCCTTACCAGCAAACCCCAAAAAATAACCTGGATAAGGGAGATTTTTTTTCAAGGGCAGGTTACAAAAATCAAAACCTGAGTGTGTATCTTGAGTATCGTAATACAAACCAGACATTCGGGCTTCCCGAAGGGGCTTTTCAACCGGCAAACAACTACAATGGCCAACTTGTAAGAGATTTCTATACCGGTTTTGCGAGATATAATTTATCGCCCAATCTGCACATTCAGTATACCGGCAGTTATTCCCCGATGGAAAGAAAGTATTTACAGGATACTACTGTAATAGACATTTATAATGATAAAGAATATCAATCGCAATATTATACCAGCAAAACACTTACAAATGATGTTCAACTGGATTATGACTACAAAACATCCCAATTCATTTTAGGCGGAGGAAGTAATTATGAAACAATGAATGCCGGCACAGATTTTGTTTTTGATGGCTTTCCATATACTTCTAACCTGGATAGCATAAAACCATCTCAGACAATTTATGATGTATTTGCCCAGGCGGACCTGAATGGCTCGGCTTTTGCTCCGGGATTAAATGCATTTTCCCTGCTTTTGGGAGCCAGGTTAAGTTCTAACTCTATGTTCGGAAATAATATCAGTTATGAATTAAACCCTTATTATAAAGTTAACCCTAATACTACTTTATATCTTTCTTATTCCACCGGTTTTAGCGCCCCATCGTTATATGAATTATATTCACCCGATAAAGACGGAGATTCCATTTCAACCTCTGTTACTCTGGGTAACAGCAAACTCACCCCCGAAACATCCGGTTCATTTGAAGTGGGTTTGAAACGCCGCGTTACTAACAGCTTATTCTTCACTTTATCATGGTTTGAAACGGTTGTTAATAATCACATTGACTATGTGTATCTGTGGAATAAAAACAGGCCATTCAATACTTTAACGGATTCTAATTATGTTGGTGATACCTACCTGAATCTTGGGCAGGAAATCACCCAGGGATTTGAATTAAACATATTACTCAAACTGTCTCCGAAACTTGATATGGCAGGAAATGTAAGCATATTATCCAGTATCTTAAAGTATAACCCCAATAATATAGATTTGTCGCAGACGCATGGAGATTGGGTACAGATTTTTGACGGCGGGGAATTCCTCAATGGCAGTTCAACCAGCACAGGGCTGCTTCGCCGACCGGGAAGCCTGGCTAATTTCAGCCTAACCTGGCATCCGGTTGAAAAACTTGCGCTTACCTTAAGGGTAAGATATGTCGGGACAAGGTCGGATGCCCAATATAATTATGCGTTAGGCCCGGATGGCGCTGAATCGTTTATTAATGTAGGCGACTATACCTTGCTCGATGCCTTTGCATCCTATGATTTCACCAAACATTTCTCAGTAATGGCAAGGGGAGAAAACCTTCTTAACAGCACTTATTATGAAATTTTAGGGTACACAACCATTGGCAGAAGCTTTTATTTGAACCTCAGGTATGCTTTCTAATCAAATCATATATTATCTTTACACTATCAAATTACAATAAACGCATGAAAACAATCATTAAAACGAGGACAGGAGTAATAGTGGCCATGATTTTAACGGCCAGCGTATTCAGGCTTATCGTATCCGGTTATACACCGCTTTTGGGGTTTACTCCGATCGGGGCCATGGCACTTTTCGGAGGTTGTTATTTTTCCGATAAATGGAAAGCCTACCTGGTTCCATTGCTTACTCTTTGGCTCACCGATTTGTTTATAAATTATTTCCTCTATCATCACTTTTCTTTCTTCTATAGCGGCTTTGCATGGGTATACGGCGCCTTTGCTTTAATGGTGATGGCAGGTACATTTATGAAAAAAGTAAATATCCGTAATGTGGTGCTGGCTTGTATAGTTACCGCATTACTGCACTATATCATTACTGATTTCGGCTTATGGATAAGCGGCACTATGTACCCTTTAACATGGGAAGGTTTTACTGCCTGTTATGCAGCGGCACTTCCTTACCTGCAAAAGATGCTGCTTTCAAACCTTGTATTTGGCGGGTTGATGTTTGGCGCCTTTGAATGGGCTCAGAAGAGATTTACTGTATTGGCAGCATAACCCGGCTTACCCGGGAATCCATTTTCTGTAATTTCCTGCAAAAATAATTTGCCAGTAAACGTTCGCAGTCATGTAACCCAAAAGCTGCTTATGCAAAATAAAGTTATTCATAGGGAAAAACAATGCCCCAAATGTTCCACGGCCTTTACCTGCAGCACGGTTGATTGCTGGTGCAGCCGGTTGCCCCAGGTAATACCCATGAATCCTGAAGCCGGATGCCTTTGTCCCGCTTGCCTGCAAAAGGCAATTGATGAAAAGATTGCCAAAACAAGGGCAGAATCATAGCATAGATTATATTTGCCAAAAACATTATAACAATGATAGTTGTTACCGGCGCTGCCGGATTTATAGGAAGTTGTTTGGTGCGTAAGCTCAATGATGAAAGGTTTTTCGATATTGTAGTGGTGGATGATTTCTCCAACAAAAAAAAGGACCACAACCTCGAAGGTAAAAAGTTTGTGCAGCAGGTACACCGTGATGATTTTGCAACCTGGCTGAAACAGAACCACCGTTTTGTGCAGTTTGTATTTCATATTGGCGCACGCACCGATACTACAGAAATGAATGTTGCCATTTTTGATAAACTCAACCTTAATTACAGCAAAGAGGTCTGGAATTTATGTACTGAATTTGGCTTGCCTTTAGTATATGCATCTTCAGCAGCTACGTATGGTTCGGGTGAAAACGGTTATGATGATGACCATGATGTGGTTGAAAAGCTACAGCCGCTGAATCCTTATGGCATTTCTAAAAATGATTTCGATAAGTGGGCGCTGAAAGAAAAAAGAGCTCCCTACTTTTGGGCAGGGTTGAAATTTTTTAATGTCTATGGCCCTAACGAATACCACAAAGCACGGATGGCATCTGTAATATTCCATGCATATAACCAGGTAAAGGATATTGGAGAAGTGAAGCTGTTCCGTTCGCACAGGCCCGATTATAAAGACGGGGAGCAAAAGCGGGATTTTGTATATGTAAAGGATGTCGTTAATATCTGCTATTTCCTGTTGCACCACAGGCGCAATTCCGGTCTGTATAACCTGGGTTCAGGCAAGGCGCGCACTTTTCTCGATCTGGTAAATAATATCTTCTACACCCTCGATAAAGAACCAAGGATAAAATTCATTGATACTCCTTTAGATATACGCGATAAATACCAGTACTTTACAGAAGCCAATATGTCTAAAATACGCTCTATTGGCTACGACCAGCCCTTTAATACCCTCGAACAGGGCATACACGATTATGTCAGAAATTACCTGGTGCCGGGGAGGTATTACTAAATACAAGTGGTTAGTGGAGTAGCTTGTTAATGTAATTCACGCCAACATTTTCACCATTCACTCATCCATTCTGGCAATAGAATAAATATCGGGTTTATTTGATTAAAATTTTTCATCTATTTGAATAATATTATGGTATGTAAAATATCTTCAGAATAATTGGCTATATTGTAAAATTGCCTATCCTGGAAAAGTAAAATACTGCTTATGAAAAATAAAACTACTGCTATTCGTTCTTCATTACCACTTCCTGTAATTTTGCTAGTCATAGTGATGTTTTCCGGTTTCTTTTTCAATACCAAACCATTTGATAAGCAGTATAGCCCCGAACCTACTCCTAAAGCAATAGATAATAAAAAAGCTAACGCTTACCAATACTTTTTTAATGCCCGTAGAAATATCATGACTAACAGCATGGATTATGGCGCTATGTTAAAAACATCGAAGCAGATTGAAAAAACAAACAGAAACCATAAGGCAATGAGCGCTATGGGGCTATTTTGGAAAAGCCTTGGACCAGATAACGTTGGAGCAGAAACAAGGGCAATACTGATTGATAATAGGGACCCTTCAGGACAAACAATTTTTGCCGGGTGTATTTCAGGCGGCCTTTGGAAATCTACTGACGGAGGAGCAACATGGGATACTACTGCAACCAATTTATCTAATGGCTGCGTTTCATGTATTGCACAGGATTTAAATGGTAATATTTTCATAGGCACAGGTGATGGTTTCTCCCAATATCTTGGAGGAGAAGGGTTTAATACTGCTGAGCTAGGTGGAGGTATATTTGAGTCGAAAGATGATGGGGCCACTTTTAACGCGCTTCCCGCAACGGTGCCTTCCTCCGCCAATAACGGTAATGCAACCTGGGCATATACCAACCGCATAGCTATACCACATAACAATCCCAATTTAATATATGCTGCAACCTCCTCAGGTCTTATGGTTAGCCGAAATGCGGGTGCAAGCTTTTCTTATGCAACAAATACTTCCGGCCATAGGCTAAGTGTTAACTCACTTGATGTTAAGGCTTCTCTTGACGGAAAAATTGTAGTGGCGTGTGTCGGCGGTAATGGGTTCTATCTGTATCCTTCTTCCGCCAATGATACAGCATTTACAGAAATGCATCAGTCGGGTAGAGGTAAACTTCCTTCTTCAAATGGCAACAGAATAGAGTTTGCCATTTCTCCCACCAATTCAAATTATGTATATGCCTCAGTTATTACTAAAGGTACTTTTGATAACCCAGGTGCCGGTATTTTTATGACTATGTCTGCTGTTGACTCAGGTAATGGTGGATATTGGTATGAAATTGGGCAAGGGGGCAGTTTATCCTTCGACCCTTATTCTAATGGAGTACAAGATCAAGGTACTTATGATAATACCATTGGAGTATTTCCAAACAACCCCGGCAGAGCAATAATCGGCGGAGTAACCTTATGGCTATGGGCACAAACTTCACCATCTGACACTATGGGCGGATGGGCCGGTTTAAGCTCTGATGCATATGATTCTATTGGCACACCCACCTATATTCACCCGGACGACCATGTTATTGCCATTGATGCTAATAACTCCGACAATGTTTATATAGGTTGCGATGGCGGTATTTATAAAAGTTCAGATGGTGCAAATACGTTTCAGAAAGCTGATACTTACTATGATGCAACCCAGTTTTATTCCGTCGCTTTTGCTCCTTATGTCAATACAAACGGCGAGGGTATTTTGGGAGGAACGCAGGATAACGGCAATCAATATATAAGCGGGAATAATTATCACTTCCAGGATGGAGTTGACTTAACCGGGAGTAATGGCGGGCAATGTGCACTCTCTACCCTTAATCCGAATATTTACTTTGTAACAACTACCGGTGGCAATCTTATGCGCTCGTGTAACTTAAGTAACCTTTTTCCACCTGTAAATAGTTATACAAGTACTACGGGATTGAACACTGGTGCGGATATTGAAAGTGTTTCCGGGTTTGGCTCCGGATGTTATGTTACTCCCCTGGTATTATATGAAAATCCATATGATACAACAACCCTTGATTCTCTTTTATGGGTTGCAGATAATTCATACAATGCAGGCGATACCGTTTATCCATATAGCCCTAATGGATATATCCAGTTTCCATATAAACTTAACAAGCCTGTATCACAAGGTGATACGATTAAGGTGCAAAACAGGGTTATTTCTAAAATTGCTACGGCATTTTCTGCATCCAATGGTGTCTGGATAACTATGCAGGCTTCAAATTTTAACGACCATATTATTTGGATGCCCATCGGAGGACCTCAATCAAAACCTGATGCCTTTACCGGTTCAGACCCTGTACATTGCATGGCTTTTTCTCCGAACGGCGATGCTCTTTTTGTAGGTACAGAAGAAGGTCAGTTTTACAGGTTCTCCAACCTCGATTCTATTATTGATACTTCATACATTACAGGTGGAATATATTCAATAGCCTATATTTCAGCCACTCCAGTGGTTAATCCATATACAAGAGTAAAATCAACAAGCCTTACATCCGCATTGGGAGTTTCCGGGCGAGATATATTAAGTATTGCCATTGACCCAAATAATGGCAATAATATGTTGGTTACCGTTGGTAATTATAATGAAACACGTTATGTTTTCCATAGCAATAATGCTTTAAGCGCGTCGCCAATTTTTACATCTGTACAGGGTAATTTGCCAGCAATGCCTGTATATGGCTCTATACTTGATGTAATCAATAGTCCATATCCCAATGGAGCTGTAATTGCAACAGAACATGGTGTATGGTCAACAACCGATGTAACTGCGGCTTCTCCGTCATGGACTGAATGCAATACAGGAACTGCCAATACAATTGTGCTGGCTATTAAGCAGCAAACTTTGCCCCCGTGGAACTGTAATAATTCCGGCAAGATTTACATTGGAACCGATGGCAGGGGAATTTATGTTGATTCCTCTTTCTATGTTCCTGCTGGTATTAATCAGGTTACCGCAGCGAACCAGGAAGCAAATATCAAGGTTTATCCCAACCCGATGAATTCTGCTGGAACTATAGCATTTACTTTGCCTGAGTGTGAAAAAGTCACACTTACTATTTATGGTATTAATGGCAAGCTTATAAAGGAAATTCCTGTCGCAAGCCAGGCTCCGGGGTTGCATACCGTTAGCATTAATTCAGAGCAAATGCCCGTGGGGGCCTATTTAGCTACCGTTACCGGAACTGATTTCCGCCAAACAACGCGCTTTGTTGTTACCAGGTAAAAGTGAAATGACAAAACAATTAATACTTCCATGCCCTGTGATTAATATCATATAGGGCATTGACACCTCTCATTCTAAATTTCTTATTGCTGCTCTTATTTTGCATTATGAAATCAGAAGTATTGGTCAACAAAGAAAAATAAATATTAATAGTATTCAATATGCGTACCATAACATTAGAAGAACATTTCACCACCACAGAATTTTTAAAAGCGACAGGGCAAGACAGCCGCCGGATGAACAGTTGGATGCAGGCTGTAAACAGCAGGCTTCTGGATATTGGAAAAGGCAGAATTGCAGATATGGATGCCAACCATATTGACATGCAGGTTTTATCTCTGTCCAGCGCAGGGCTATATAATCTTGATGCAGCAATTGCAACACCCTTGATTCGTAACATCAATAACCAGCTTGCCGAAGTGGTTTCAGATTACCCCGAAAGGTTCTCGGCATTTGCCACCGTAGCTTTGCAGGATACCCAGCAAGCTGTAAAAGAACTGGAGCGTTGTATCAAAAAACTTCAGTTCAAAGGTTTAATGGTAATGGGTACGGTAAATGGAGTTTTTCTCGACGACCCGCGCTTTATCCCGGTTTTTGAAGCCGTGCAGGCATTGGATATTCCTATATATATGCACCCGGGCTTCCCTCCCAAGGCAGTAACTGACGCATATTACAGCGGAATGCCTCCCGCCATTAATTTCGGCCTTTCCATGGCCGGCTGGGGATGGCACGCTGAAACTGGGCTGCATTGCCTCCGCCTTATGCTTTCAGGCATCTTCGACAGGTTCCCCAAACTACGGATAATTGTCGGCCACATGGGTGACCACCTGCCATTTAATATTGCCCGGGCCGACAGGGTTTTTAGTGGAATGGCTAATGATGATGGTAACCTTCCCTTCGGCAGAAGGCTAATGGATTACTTCCGCGAAAATTTTTATATTACAACGAGCGGTTACTTTGATATAGCGCCATTTGACTGCGCTTATGGAATATTGGGGCCCGACCATATTCTGTTTTCAGTGGACTATCCTTACGCTTCCAATGCCGATGGTTATAAATTTCTGAACATGCTGCCGGTCAGCCTTGAAGAGAGGGAAAAAATAGCGCATAAAAATGCAGACCATTTACTGAAGCTGGAAATTCTTTCGGCGCAATTTTAACGCTCGCACTCCACCATTTTACGGGCAATAACTTTTTCGGCGGCCTTAATAATATCAGGTGTATCGAGGCCGTATTTGCGCATCAGTTCATCGGGGGTGCCGCTTTCTCCAAAACTGTCTTTTACGGCAACCATCTCCTGCGGACAGGGATATTCTCTTGCTAAAAGCTGAGCAATGCTGTCTCCCAGCCCTCCGTTCATCTGGTGTTCTTCAGCCGATACTGCGCATTTTGTCTTTTTTACCGATTGAAGTATAGCGGCAGCATCAAGAGGTTTTATGGTGTGAATATTTATTACTTCAGCCGAAACACCTTTTTGATTAAGCGCTTCCGCAGCTTCAAGGGCTTTCCAGACTAAATGCCCGGTTGCAAAAATGCTTACATCGGTACCGGCGGTGAAAGTAATGGCTTTGCCAATTTCAAATACCTGGTCAGCGGGGGTAAATACAGGAACCGCCGGCCTTCCAAAACGCAGGTAAACAGGGCCCTTATGGTTTGCAATGGCAATGGTTGCAGCTTTAGTCTGGTTAAAATCACAGGGATTGATAACCACCATACCCGGTAACATTTTCATCAGCCCGATATCTTCCAGTATCTGGTGAGTGGCGCCGTCTTCTCCCAATGTAAGCCCTGCATGAGAGGCGCATATTTTTACATTTTTACCGGAATATGCAACCGACTGGCGTATCTGGTCATAGACCCTGCCGGTAGAAAAGTTTGCGAATGTGCCCGTATAAGGTACGTAACCGCCTATGGTAAGTCCCGCGGCAATACCAATCATATTGGCTTCGGCAATGCCCACCTGGAAAAAACGGGCAGGAAATTCCTTTGCAAAAGCATCCATCTTGAGCGAACCGGTAAGGTCGGCGCAAAGAGCCACTACTTTAGGATTTTGTTTCCCCAGTTCAAGCAGGCCGGAGCCAAATCCTGAACGGGTATCTTTTTTTTCGGTATAGGTATATTTATTCATGATTTGAAATAACAATTTAAAGGGTTACAACTGTTGAAGAACCGGGTTTAACATCAAATGTCTTATCAACTGTATAAATAGTCTGCTTAATGTTGAGCGAGCGGTAAACTACGCGGTAATGGCCCGGTTGCATAATTACATTTTCCTGGACAGGGTTAGCGTCAAGATTGCAAACCCATTGCATTTTACCGCCATCGTCCAAATAAAGGCTTAACGGGCCCGGGCCGGGTTTAGTAATGCTGACATATCCTGCCTGCGGTATTTTTACCGTAGTGGTGGTGCTTTCGCTTACTTTGACTCCTTTTACATACATTCTCGGCATAGTAAGTATTTCAAGGTCATATTTACCTACAATATATTTATCGGTTGATTCCACTCCCTGCACATTCAATGTTTGCATATCATCTTCTTTCCTGATTATGGCAAAAAGGGCTTTATATTCATTATCACCTTCCATTACCAGGTGAAGATAGCCCTGGGGCGCTTTCACAGCAATAATGTTGTGCTTTCCCGATGTAAGAGTTATATTATGCTTTTCAACCTCGGGAATGGTGTGAACGACCATGTGATATGTCGTATTCGGGTCAAGGGTAACTGTGTCGGGATTACCGGCATCATTAATGGTGTGCATAAAATTATAGAGCAGCCTACCGGTGTTTTCATCATAAAATGACATGGCCACATCGGTCTCTGTGGCATGGCCGTCAACATCCAAAAGATTTACCTGGGCGGTAGTATTGTTCAATGCCTGCGATATTACCACCTTCAGTATATTCCTGAAATCCTCTTCCTGCTTTACATCAAAAAATTTCCCCACACAGGTGTATGCGCTGCTGAATTCTTCCTTGCCGATGCCAATTACGAAAGGCTTTAGCAATATGCCTTTTTTTTGCATTTCTTTTGCTGCCTCACACGGGTCTCCGCCACATTCCTCAATACCATCGGTAATTAAAATAATTATATTACGGCAATTCGTGCAGGCAGGAAAATCATCAACGCATTTGCCCAATGTATAGGCAATGGGCGTAGTTCCTTTGGGTTCAATGGCCTTTATCTGCGATTCAATATCATTAGCATTATTGGCAGCAAACGGTACTACCAGCCTTGTATCTTCACAATTACGCTTGGGGTAAAGCGGGTAATCGGCTCCAAGGGTTCTCAACCCCATTTGAAGGTTGGGAACGGTTTTCAGGCTGTCAACCAATTCAACCAATACCCGTTTTGCAAAATCAATCTTGGGTGTTTTGTCCCATGTATCATACATACTATATGAGGCGTCGAATATGAACAATACCCTTGTGGTAACCTGCCCCTGAGCCTTAAACAGAGGTGTACAAAAAGCAAAAACCAGAGCTATGTATAAAATTTTCTTCATTTAAAAAGCGCTTATATCTGATAAGAAACAAGCAAGTAATGTTCTCGCAGAGTTCTGCAAATTAACGCGCAGAGTTTCGCAGAAAAAATAATTAAATCTGCGGGACTTCGCGTAAAACTCTGTGGAACTCTGCGAGAAACTTTTATACATAATTATTTTTTAATAATCTCCCAGCGTTTCTTCCAATTGGGCAAGGGCTTGTGCAGTTTGTTCAGGATTGGTCGCGGAGCCATGCCATTTGTAATTATCAGTCATAAAATCAACCCCCATGCCCATTTTGGTATGCATCAAAATCATAACCGGTTTGCCTTTGCCGCAATGCGTCTGCGCTTTTTTTAGAGTGGCAATTACATTTTCAATATCGTTACCGTTCATTTCCAGCACATCCCATCCGAATGCCATCCACTTGGCTTTAAGGTCGCCCAAAGGCATAACATCTTCTGTTTTCCCATCTATCTGTGCATTATTGCAGTCAATGGTAGAAACCAGGTTATCTACTTTTTTACCGGCTGCGTACATAGCCGCTTCCCAAATCTGTCCCTCCTGCATTTCTCCGTCACCGTGAAGGCTGTAAATAAAATTTTTGTCATTATTCAGCTTCTTGGCAAGCGCTGCGCCAACAGCAACCGAAAGTCCCTGCCCCAGTGAACCCGATGCTACCCGCACCCCGGGTAAATGCTCGGCCGTGGCAGGATGCCCCTGTAGCCTTGAATTCAGCTTGCGGAAGGTTTCCAGTTCTTTTACGGGAAAATACCCTTTGTGCGCTAAAACACTGTACCACACAGGAGATATATGGCCATTTGACAGGAAGAACAGGTCATCCCCAATTCCATCCATATTGAAGTTTGCGGGGTTGTGCTTCAGGATTTCATAATAGAGGGCTACAAAATATTCTGTACAGCCCAATGAGCCGCCGGGATGCCCTGATTGAACCGCCGCTGTCATCCGGATAATATCGCGGCGCACCTGCGGGCACACCTTTTTAAGTTCTGCTATTGATGGCATTTGTATTAATTACGGGTTAAAAATCAATAATTACGAAAGAGTTTTCATACGCTTTCAAAAGTAAATTCTTTTCATGGAAATTTATTTATTTGTTGAAAAGAAGGAACGAATGTTGAAAACTATTTTGGTATCCGGCAAGTATGGTTATTTTTGCATAAAATACTAATAGCGTTCTAACCTTTTTAATTGAGCGAGATGCCTCGCTCCCGCAATTCTGCGGGACTCGGCATGACAGTTTTTCGTTACCAGGGGAGGAGGAGGGGGGGGGGGGGGGGGGGGGGGGGG
>JBKQUY010000010.1:0-19925 GCA_052325425.1 Bacteroidia bacterium
CGGCTTCGCCGCCACCTCCTCCTCAGAACTATAAAAACGCTGTCATTCCGAACGAAGTGAGGAATCTTTTCATTATTTCAAATTATTTAGGATACTATTGCAAAAAATATATCGAAAGTGAGTCTAAAATGCGGAATTGTCGGATTGCCCAACGTAGGTAAATCCACCTTGTTTAATTGCCTGTCGAATGCAAAGGCTGTAGCGGCCAATTTTCCTTTTTGCACCATTGAGCCTAACCTTGGGGTTATAAGTGTTCCCGATGAAAGGTTGCTTAAACTGGAGCAGCTTGTAAAGCCCGACAGGATTGTACCTGCAACGGTTGAGATTGTTGATATTGCGGGCCTTGTTAAAGGCGCCAGCAAAGGCGAAGGCCTGGGCAACCAGTTTTTAGCCAACATCAGGGAAACCGACGCAATTATACACGTGCTGCGCTGCTTCGACGACCCTAACGTAATACACGTGGAAGGCTCTATTAACCCCATACGCGATAAGGAAATTATTGATATTGAACTGCAGTTAAAAGATTTTGAGACAGTCGAAAAAAACCTGCAAAAGGTCGCAAAAGCTGCAAAAACAGGAACAGATAAAGAGGCGAAAAAAGAATTTGAAATATTGAACATCTATTATAAATGCCTTTCGGAACAAAAATCGGCGCGCACTGTAATATTATCTGATGAGGACAAAGAGTATGTTAAGGGCCTGCAACTGCTTACCATGAAACCGGTGCTCTATGTCTGCAATGTTGACCAGAGTTCGCTTAAGGGCAATAAATACACCGATGCAGTTAAAAATGCCATTAAAGATGAAAATGCCCAAATGCTGATTATTGACGCCGGCATTGAAGCAGAAATTGCGCAGCTCGAAAACCCGGAGGACCGTAAAGCGTTTTTAGATGAAATGGGATTGGATGAGCCGGGGGTAAGCAAATTAATTAAAGCGGCCTACAAGCTTCTTAACCTCTCAACATACTTTACGGCGGGTGTTATGGAAGTAAGGGCATGGACAATTATGCAGGGCGCAAAGGCCCCGCAGGCGGCAGGTGTAATACATACCGACTTTGAAAAGGGCTTTATCAAGGCAGAAGTAATAAGCTACAATGATTTTATACAATATGGCTCAGAGCAGGCCTGCCGCGAAGTGGGCAAGCTTATGATTCAAGGTAAGGAATATGTGGTTAACGATGGCGATATAATGCATTTCAGGTTTAATAACTGATTAGTCTACTATTACCCTTTTCCCATAATGGCACTTTTATGTTGCTCACATCTCTGCTTTTTAGCCATTGGATTTCTCGATTGTAAAGCTATAAACCTCATAATATGAGGCTTTACAATTGTTATTTATTGTTAATTTTATTGTTATTTTTGGAAAACAGATATGAAGTACTCTTTAAAACTCTGCGGGCTGTTTGCTCTGCGCATCTCTGCGGTAAAATACATATATACTGAGACTGCCACGCCCGGCCAAAGCGCCAGGGCTCGCAGTGACGATAGGAATGTTCCAGGTGGAACATTTTATTTAATATGATAAACAAAACATGAAAAAAAACCGTGGCACGCTAATAGCCGTAATAATTCTGCTGCTTATTTCAGTTTATTTCCTTTTCTTTAAAAACAGCTTCAGCACGCTTGGCGAAAAAGACAATGAATTTGCCGTTATTGACACCGGTTCCATTACCAAAATAACCATTGCCGACAAGCAAAATCAAAAGGTTACACTTACCCGGGTTAATGCCGGCCAATGGAGGGTAAATGACCGCTATTTTGTTCGCCCCGACTGCCTGAATACCTTACTCTATACCATAAGAATGGTCACGGTTAAAAGCATTATTGACCCGCGCGCCTGGGATAATACTATTAAGGACCTGGCTACAAACTCGGTAAAAGTTGATATATACAGCGGCGATAAAAAAATAAAATCCTACTTCGTAGGCGGCCAGACACACGACCACATGGGTACCTATATGCTGATGGTTAACCCGCGCACCGATGAGAACTATTCCCAGCCCTATGTTACGTATATTCCCGGTTTCGACGGGTTCCTCACTACCCGCTACTTTACACAGGAAGATGGCTGGAGAGACAGGACTATTTTTCGCTACTACCCTAATGAGATTAAATCGGTTACGCTTAAATACCCCCAGGCTGACCACAGTTTCACCATAAATGTAATTAACCATAACCGGTTCACCATTGAAAACCCGCTTACCCACCAGCCGCTGACCAATTTCGATACCATGGCGGTGAGGCAATATTTAACTTATTTCCAGTTTGTGGCTTGGGAAGTGGTTGTGAATCCTGAGAAAAAGGATTCTATCATCAATTCCACCCCTATAAACATTATGGAAGTTACCGATACCCTGGGCAAGGTTACCAGCATAAGGCTGTATAACAGGAAAGCCTCGGAAACCGAAAACGAGAAATATGGCAAGGATTATACCTATGACCCTGACAGGCTTTACGCCCTTGTAAACGGTAAAGATTTTGCGCTGGTACAATACTATGTTTTTGGCAAGCTTTTACAGGATCCGTCTTACTTTATTCGCCACACAGGGCCAGATGTTGAAAAAAAGTGAATAAATACTTCCCGATTGAGTAACGCATTGATGTATGCCTTTCTACATTTGCCGTTCTCTGAACTTAATAAATACTGAAAATGATGAAATTTGTTGTATCGAGTAATACACTGCTCAAGGAGTTGCAGGTAATCAGCGGTGTGCTGAATGCCAATAATTCACTACCCATTCTTGATGATTTCCTTTTTAAACTGAATAAAGGAGAACTAAGCATATTTGCCTCAGACCTTGAAACCACTATTAAAACTACTGTTACTGTAGATTCCAAGGATTCAGGTGAAATAACCATTCCCGCCAAGCTGCTTATTGAAATGCTGAAAAGCTTTGCTGACCAGCCGCTTACATTTATTGTAGATACCGCCAAATTTATTATTGAAATCAATTCGGAATCGGGTAAATACAAAATTGCCGGCCATGATGCGGAAGAATTCCCCAAGATGATTGCCATTGAAGCGCCTACAAAAATTGAGGTTGACGCCGAAATGCTTATAGAAGCCATCAACAAAACTATTTTCGCGGTTGCCAATGACGACCTGAGGCCGGTAATGTCGGGGGTTTATTGCAACTTCTCAGCCAAGGATATAACTTTTGTGGCCACCGATGCACACAAACTGGTAAAATACATCAGGCCGGTAAAGGGAATAACTGCTGAAAATGCTGTGATTATTGCCAAGAAGCCCATGAACCTGCTTAAAAATATCCTTACTGTAAAAGATGGCGGTGTTTCAGTAGAATATAATAAAACCAATGCCTCATTCACAGTTGGCAATGTGCAGTTGATATGCAGGCTTATTGACGGCAAATATCCAAACTATGACGCTGTTATTCCTAAAGACAACCCGAATAAATTGGTTCTTGACAGGAATTCCTTTCTCAGCTCGCTGAAAAGGGTATCTATTCTTTCCAATAAAACTACTCACCAGGTAAGGCTTAAAATTTCGGGCAATGCCCTTACACTGACCAGCGAGGACCTTGATTACTCAAGCGAGGCCAATGAGCGCATAGCCTGCCAATATGTTGGCGATGATATGGAAATAGGTTTTAATTCGAGGTTTCTGTTAGATATGCTTACTAACCTCGATTGCGAAGAAGTAAAGGTTGAAATGTCGAGCCCCAGCCGTGCAGGGGTAATTACCCCAAACCCTCAGAAAGAGGGGGAAAATATACTTATGCTGGTTATGCCGGTGATGTTAAACAACTGATTTATTTACTTATTGCCAATAAAAAATCCCGCCTTGTTGCGGGATTTTTTATTATTAATGCTATTTGTTATTTAGTACTGCCACATATCATGTTCGAGATTGAACATGTTGCCCTTTATCTTTTCTGCTTCAAGCAATGCATCCAGGTGGTTTGTCATATATGCTGCTATCGGCCTGTTATACACATTGCTTTCCTGCATAATGAAACTTGAAAACTGGCGTTTCCAGAAAATATCTTCATAGGTGCGGCGCTCCGCATCGTTATGCACGTTAAAAACTTCAGCATTGGCAAGTATTGGCCTTAACTGGGGAAAATAAATCCAGAATGTTGAATTTTGGCCCGGAACCTCATTACCTGCATCATCGAATTTTTTTACCAGCACTGATATTCCTAAAATACGGACATCCATCACTGAACGCTGTTTATCAAAAAACCAGTCTTCCTTTAAAAGATACTGAAGAACGTCCCTCGAATCAATTGATGATTGTACCTGGTGCGCATTACCGGATGAATCAACCAGTGAAGTTAACCTGTATAAAGCGCTGTCTGCTTCTGTTTTCGTTTTTTGTACTGTAAAAGACTGGTCAAGGTCATTTCCGTTAAAATCAAATACCTTCAGGCCATTATCCTTATTTTTCATTGAAGCAATAATAACATCCCACAAACTTTTCCTGTTTGCATTGGGTATTTCAGGATAATATAAATCAAGGTTCATTTTTTCCCTTAAGTCAATTATTCTCCATATTCTTTTCGACCATATCACATCAGCCTGGCGTAAATATGAATATGCTATTACTCTTCTGCTGGGAGTATTTTCATTTTGATACAAAGCATCCTGCATTTGGCTCTGCGGGCTAAGTACACCGGGCTGGGCAAACAACTCATTCCCTAAAAACATAAAACCAGCTATTATTGCTAATCTCATCATATTTTTCATGGCTCGCGGGTTTAAATATTAATTAATCTTTATGGACATTCCGGAAATAGGACGATTTTTTCCATCAGGGCCTCTTACAATTACATCCTGTATAATAATATAACTGCCACGGGGTGTCTGGTTAATTAAATTGTTCATTTTACCCGTAAACCTGCCTCCCGGACCGTTTGACGACTCATTCTGCCAGATACCACTGGCGCTTTGGGCAGCCATGGTAAATGAAATTACGGTGAAACTTACACCGGCAAAATCAAAATCCGCGGGCATTCTGGCTTCCACTTTCGGAATAGCCTGAAGCTGCTGCTTACTCATAGGGCCAACCGGTTTACCACCGGTATAGGTAGTTGGGTCAGGAATCTTTTTTATCCTGAAATGTTGCGCCGGCAAAGTTTTATGAGAACCATCTGGCAGGGTAGCGCTAACAGTTATAGTAGCGTCCCTTCCTATTGCATCAGCAGTACAATTTACAACATAGTGCCCTTTGGGACCTGATGCAGAAATTGAACCATAACTCATAGAAGGGTGTAAAGCAGAATTATCGAAACCGGCTGCCGAAATATCAACCGGGTTAGGAATACCTGCATAAAACACATTCATTTGCGAAGGAGAAATAGTTACCGAAGGTTTTGCCACAATATAAGTAGTTGAGAAAGGGTAAGGCTTTAGCTGCCCGGTAACAGGGTCCGGAATTCTGATAATACCATATAATTTAGCCGGGCCTTCATGGTCTGTCCGGTGAGCATACCTGCCTACACCATCGGGGCCTACCTTTACCTGTTCGCCTTCTTTTGTAGGGTCAGGAACATTTAAGTTTGAATCTCCCACTTCAATTTTAGGAGGCAGAGTTTTCATAATAGCCGTAGGGAAAATATCAGCTTTAACACTATCGCCAAGCAAAACATAAGTGGAGGCTGGCAGGACTTTTCCGATAAATGAACTTACTTTAACATCTTTAGCTCCAATACCGGTATAGAAATAGTTCAGCATTGCCGATTCGGCATTACGCACATCGCTCTGCAACTTGGTAAATGTTACCACATCAGATACAAGAGGAGCATCCCCGAAATAGTAATATTCCCAGGTTTGCTTACCTTCACCGGGTGAATAAATACTTGGAGTCAGTAATCCCAGGTTGACTCTCTGGGTATCGGCATACCCGTTTAAGGATATATCCTTATCTGCGAACATGCTTACCAGGCTTTTTCTGAATTCCCCAAGTTTTACTTTCAGAAGATTAGCAGGTTTGCCGGTTGCATTTTCACCGGTTCCAAGCAATATGCCTGTTGGAGTGGTAAAGTCATCCTGTTTGGCAACATACTCTAACATAGTATCGGCATTATCCATAGTCCATGGGTCCTCGTCAACAGTCTTAACCAATTTAGCCTTCAAATCCTGGATATATTTTACCATCTCGTCAGCTTTCCTTGTTACAGCATCAGCAGCGTCCTTATATTTCTTGGTTCCGCTTGGGTCTTTGTCAAAGGCGCTGTTAAATTTATCATGCAGGGCTTTATTCTGGCTAATTGTATTCATGTTTGTTTTTTGCAAACCGGTATTAACAACAACAAACGCATGCACAATCTGCTTCGATACGTTAAGCGCCAGCAAAGCCGTAAGTACCAGGTACATTATATTAATCATCTTCTGCCGGGGCTCCTTGGGTAGTGCCATAAACTAAATCTTATTATGAAATGTTAACAATCTATTTATTTTTAAGAAAAAACACCCTCTTACTTCCTGACATTCATAGCAGTAAGCATACCGCCATAAACAGAATTAAGAGATTCAAGGTGCTGAACCAATTGCGACATTTCCGTTTTATAACGGCGGGTATCTTCAATTGAGCCGCTTACATTTTCAACAAGCTTGTTAATGCTTTCATATAAGGCACCTGAAGCTTTCACCTGTTCATTGGAAGATTTCAGTTGCATTTCGTAAATTGAATTTAACGCTGCAACATTGTCAGACATTTTTTCCATATGCTGAACGTACGCGGTAGGATTTCCAACACTTAAGCCTTTAATGGTTTCAACAGCTTTGCTCGAAGAACTATTCAACTCACTCATTGTATCAGTAACTGACTGAACTTTGTTAATATAATCTTTCGTTGTTCCCGAAATATCACTGGTTGCAAAAGAGCCAAGAGATTCGGCAGCCTTTGAAGAATTATTTGACAAGTCGCTGATATTTTTTGAAGCGCTTTTTATATTATTGGCATAATCGCTGGTGGCAATACTTGCATCGGCAATATTGCTCATTTTCGCGGTATTATCACTAAGGCTTTTCAAGCCGCTTCCGAGGCTTTCTATCAATTCGGGGCCAATTTTTGCCTCTTCCAGTAAATCATCCAATTGTTCGGTAATGCTTCCTTTCTTTTCTTCTTTTTTTTCTCCATGCTCTCCTCCTTCTTCATGTATGCCGGCCAACTCCGGGTATACCAAACTCCAGTCTATCTCCTCATGCTCCGGTAAAAGTCCGTAAAAAAAGAAAATTACTGCCTCAGTAGAAAGGCCAGAGATAAGAGCTGCTGTGGCGCCAGGATAGTGCTGTATCTTAAATAAAGCTCCCATAATTACCACAGAAGCACCCCAACAAACTATTTTGTTCATTGTACTTTTTCCAGTTTTAGTTCCGCTTAGCCATTGAACCAGTCCCATAATTGTTTTTAATTTAAAGGTTAATTACTTTATTTATTTTATCGGTTAATTAAATTGATTATTCATGCGCAGATGATACATTATCAATATTATCGCCTTTAGCGCGCCCAAGGTATGTTTCAACACAACGGAATCCTACATAGCATTTCGCAGTATCCTGGTATTCATAAGTCCTTGTACTTGTCTGGCAATAATATCCAACATCTTTCCATGAACCACCTCTGATAACTTTTCTTTTCATTACCGGAGGCTCTTTATCATCGGCATCATATACATAATTCGGGTTCAAATCATGTTCAAAGTCGTATGCTGATTCATCGTATGCATTGCTGGTCCATTCAGAAACGTTACCTGCCATGCAGTACAAACCATAATCATTCGGGTTGTATGAATATATACCAACGGTATGGAAACCACCGTCATCCATATAACTTCCCCTCATGGGTTTAAAGTTACACAAGAAGCAACCTCTCGAGTTCCTGATATAAGGACCACCCCAGGGATACGGGCTTAATGACAGGCCCCCGCGGGCTGCATATTCCCATTCGGATTCTGTAGGCAGACGGAAATCATTTACAATTGATTGCTCGGTACGTATCAGGTAGCTGTCCATTAACTGGGTACGCCATACACAAAAAGCGGTTGCCTGCTTCCATGATACGCCTACAACGGGATAATTGTCGTATGCCGGATGCCAGAAATACATATTGGTCATAGGTTCATTAAATGAGTAAGTAAAATCGTGCACCCAGGCCAATGTATCAGGATAGACGTTAATAACCTGCTTATCAATAAAAACACTTCTGTCAACTTTTGACCTGGTCCTCCCTTTATAACCAAGATTGGGATTATAAGGTAATGCCTGATTGGGATCGTACTGCTGATCAGTTACATCATAATGGCCTTTACCATTAATAAATTGCTGCCCCTTTTTATCTGCAGGATCTTTATCCGGCACAAAACGGTTACCCAAATCGCTGTTTTTTACGGCAGCCAAACGAACATTTAAAGTATAAAATAAAAAGTTAAGCCTGCGGGTATCTATTTCTACTCTCTGATAAAATCTTTCAGGGGCAGGTAAATACAATCCGGCATCAGTTAATGCTTCCATTGTAGCATTATCATCTAATCTTATTTTGGCATTCCAGTTAACTTCAGGCGGTTCAATGTCATTTCCGTTTGCATCCTGGGATATTACCTGTGTAGGGTCATTTTCAGCAAGCATTATGTGCATAAGCGAGTCGCGCACCCAATATACAAACTGCCTGTATTCATTATTGGAGATTTCAGAATCATCCATGTAAAATGCCTGCACCGAAACCATTTTGGATTTGGTAGTATAGGCATAAGGTACTTCCTGGTCGTCGGCACCCATCATATAACTGCCCATGGGAATATAAACCATTCCATATGGGTCAGCCTGGAACCATGCAGGCCTGTTTTGCACACCTATTAACTGCCCGTCAAACTTATTACATCCTGTAATAAGAGCGGCAAAGCACGCAAGCAACAATAATCTTCTCATATTGACCTCCTTATTTTAAAATTAAACATAGTACAGAGCAACATAAACAAATAGTACGAAATTTTTTTTACGCTGATAATAATAAATAGTTACAAATAATTTTCATACTTATATTATAAGAACCTCGGATTTTGATGGTATTCAATTTTTGAAGGCGGTTTTGGAGTAAAGCAGTATTGCAATCCAAGTTCGAATGTACCACTGCTATATGTGTGTATATCAGAGGTGGTCAAATCATACGAACAACCTATTTGCAATTCTCCCTGGCCGATTGCTTTTTTATAACCCAAAAGAAAAACAAATGCGTCATTAAGCCTGTAGCCTGCGCCAAACCAAATGGTTTTGCTCCACTCAGCCCTTAAGTCCAACTGTGCCTGTGTCGAAGATGCATCTGACTCAACATATACATCTGGTTTAAGATCCCATGTTGCGCTTGCGTTATAAGTATAACCGGCCATAATAAAATAGTGCCTTGCAATGTCATATTGGTATTGCTGGTACGAACCTTGTATAGTTTGCGCAGGAAGGTGTGAAGTGGAAATACCAACATATAATCCTTGTGGAGTTGCATAATATAACCCGAACCCGATATCATACGTAGAAACTGTATTGCCACCAACAGGAACAAGCGGGTCATTAATATTACCCGCAGACTGGCTATGGCCATCGGGAGTCATCCAATTGCCACTAAGCGCCATTTGATAAAAACCTGCCGAAAGTCCTATGCCTAATACTCCAGGGCCTAGTATTAAATGATATGAATACGACAATTTTGCTTCGAGGTTATTTTGAAAACCAAGCTTATCATCATAAACTGTAAGTCCGGCTCCGCCACCAATCATGGGAAGGTACGCATCGCCATTAAAATTAATGGTTGTTGGACTTCCCGGGAACTGTATCCATTGGTTCCTGTATATTAAACCTCCGCAATATGCCTGACTCATACCGGCATAAGCAGGGTTGTAATCTAGCCTTGTAAAAAAGTTTTGGCTAAATTGAGCGTCTTGCTGTGCATGAGCCATAAGACCCATTCCCACAAGCATCACAGATGTAATTAGCTTCTTCATTTTTCTCGTATTTAGTTAAAAAAACACCCCCCTTTCTTACGGAAAGAGAATGCTAAACTAATCATTTTTTCATTCATAACCAAATATTTTTCAGGTAAAAACATAAAATAAGCTGATTATCAATAGTTTATCATTAACTTAGCTTTTGATAGGTTTGCCACCATCTATCGGGCATTTCTTCCGTGCATGCTAATTGGTAATCTTCATAAGAACAAGGGACAATATGGTGACGTTCATATTTCGACTTAACACCCACTCTGTACGGCACTTCCATCCACCATCGGTCCGTTTTCATGCTTTTGTAAAAAACTATTTCATGGTCAGTTGATTTCATGGTCACCCTGTATTTCAGGTAATCTTTTTCCTGGCTGCCCGGAAAATCACTTTTCCTGTTTGCAAAACCATCCAGAAAATACCAAATCATTTGCGCTGCAAGTCCTGTTGTTTGCTCACGTTCATCAAATAGTGGATTTATTTCGTAAATTCCTACCGATGAAAGTTTATCACTCATACCCGCGTATCTTAATACCTGGCAGGCCTCTTCTCCGTAAAGGCCATTGGGAGTAGACTGCAAAGTGCCGGGAGCATCGGACCTTCTGATAGCCGAAATATCGAAACTTAAAATGTCGGCATTCCTTACAATAGGTTCGGCTTCTTCCAAATTAGCCTGAACCTGGCCTAACCTATACAAATCGAAATACATTTTTTTTATTGTTTCCACTTCTTTCTGGTTAACAAAATGAGTTTGATACCCGACAAGGCTATAGTTAAAAAGCAGGCTTGGCTGGTATTGTAAAATTTTACTGAGATATGACGCAGCATTTATTTCACTGTCTATTTTACCCAGGTCAATTTTATTATCAACACAAACTATATTTACAGTCTGCTGCAAACGCTGGTAAGCTGTATAATTCGCATATGTTAAATCCTGGCTTCCTCCAATTATTACCGGAATAATTTTCCTGACAAGCAATTCTGAGCAAACAAATTCAAGAGCGCTATATGTATCTTTAACGGTATTACCCGCAACAATATTGCCCAAATCGGCAACAATAAGTGAAGGAATATATGAAAGGGCATAAAAATTTTCTCTGACTTTATCAGGAGCAGATGCACAGCCATCATTGCCACATGAACTGCGGGCTTCACCCACTCCTATAATTGCAACCTGAACATTTTCAAAATCAGGAAACCCTACAGGGGAATTTTTCCTGATATGGCTCCCCCATACAAAATCAGCATATTCCTTTTTGTTGATTAATGAGGGAGTTAAGTATTGCTCAATTTCCATGTGGCTTCACTTATTTGTTCAGGATTTTTTCCTGGGCGTAAATCGCCTTTTCTTTTTCCCCGATGCCTTGTCGGCTTCGATTATGGAAAGGCATTCTTCCAATGTAAGTTTTGCAGGCTCTTTATCCTTTGGTATTTTATAAATTTCCTTTTCCATAGTTATATAAGGGCCATATCTTCCATTTAATACTTTTATTTCAGGTTCATGTTTAATAATCTGTATTACTTTTTCTCTTTCTTTCTTGCGCTTCTCCTCAATTACCTCAATCGCCCTCGCTTCAGTAACGGTATATGGGTCATCTTCTTTTGGCAAAGAATAAAACTGCCCATCGTGCTTTATATAAGGGCCAAACCTGCCGATTGAAACATCCATGTCCTTGCCTTCATATATGCCTGCTTTCCTTGGAAGCCTGAATAATTCAAGCGCCTGCTCAAGGGTAATACTGTCCAATCGCTGTTCACCGCGCAGCTTGGCAAAACGTGGCTTCTCTTCGGAATCAGTGTCGCCTATTTGCACCATAGGCCCGTACCTTCCAATCTTTACAAACACATTTTTCCCATTAGGGTCCTTACCCAGTAACTTTTCTCCGGAAGCTCTTTCTTTTACAGCAGAAGTCTTTTCCACTGTCGAATGGAAAGGATTGTAAAACTCATGGAGCATTTTTGTCCATTTAAGTTTCCCATCTGCTATTATATCAAACTCTTCTTCAACATGGGCAGTGAAATTGTAATCCAATATCTCTCCAAAATGGTCAACGAGAAAATCATTAACTACCATTCCAACATCCGTAGGAAATAGTTTCGATTTTTCTGCACCGGTAATTTCAGTGCGGGTTACAGAAGTAACACCGCCATTTTTCAGTGTCAATACATTATATTTTCTTTCGTTGCCTTCACGATTTTCTTTTACCACATACCCTCTTTTTTGAACGGTAGAAATGGTAGGAGCATAGGTTGATGGTCGGCCTATGCCCAGGCCTTCCAATTTTTTAACAAGGCTGGCTTCTGTATAACGGGAAGGTGGTTGTGTAAATCGCTGAATCGCGTCAATGTACGAAAGGTTTACTTTATCATTTGTTTGCAACATCGGCAGCTGGCCTTCAGTTTCTTCCTCTTCACTTTCGTCATCTGATTCTATATATACTTTCAAAAATCCGTCAAACTTTATTACCTCGCCGGTAGCTATAAAATTATTTTCAGTCGCTTTATTGCCAATTGTAATAATCGTTTTTTCTATCTCCGCATCTGCCATTTGCGATGCAACGGTGCGCTTCCAGATAAGTTCATACAACCTTTGTTCATTATAATCTTCGCTGGTTGTTTCTTTGGCCGAAAAATTTGTTGGCCTTATTGCTTCGTGCGCCTCCTGGGCTGAAGAAGATTTTGTCTTATATTGTCTTGTTTGTGAATATTTCTCTCCGTAAACTTTCACTATTTCCTCTTTGGCCGCATCTATGGCAAATTGCGACAGATTTACCGAATCGGTACGCATATATGTAATGTCTCCCCTTTCGTAAAGCGACTGTGCAACCCGCATGGTCTGCAAAACCGAGAAACTTAATTTACGGCTGGCTTCCTGTTGCAGGGTAGAAGTTGTAAACGGAGCAGACGGTGTACGTTTAGACGGTTTTTTTTCCTGGTTTTTTACAAAGAAATCGGTTCCGGCCAGTTTCTTTAAAAATTCATTTGCTTCAGCCTCTGTATTGAACTTTTTGTCGAGTTCGGCTTTAAAACTTATACTTCCTGAAGCAAAATATCCTACTACTTTAAAAAATGAACTTGCAGCAAAAGCTGTAATTTCCCTTTCGCGCTCCACAATTACCCTTACAGCTACCGATTGCACTCTGCCAGCCGACAGGGCAGGCTTTATCTTCCTCCATAAAATAGGCGAAAGTTCATACCCAACCAATCTGTCTAATATGCGCCTTGCCTGCTGGGCATCAACCAGGTCTTTATTAATCTTGCGCGGATGCTTTATGGCTTCTTCAATTGCAGATTTGGTGATTTCATGATATACCACGCGTTTGGTTTTCTTCTCATCAAGACCTAATTCATTATATAAATGCCAGGCTATAGCTTCTCCTTCGCGGTCCTCATCAGTTGCGAGCCATACCATTTCGGCACTTTTAGCAAGTTTTTTCAACTCGCTTACTACCTTCTTTTTATCGGAAGAAACTACATAGTCTGGTTTAAAGTCATGCTTAATATCTACTCCCAAACCTTTTTCAGGGAGGTCAACAATATGCCCGATACTGGATTTTACGATAAAATCTTTACCTAAATATTTTTCTATTGTCTTTGCCTTTGCGGGCGACTCCACTATGAGTAAATTTTTTGCCATGCGTATAATTAAGGTGCCGGTTCTACAAAATGAGCCGGCAAAAATCTATATCTATTTCTTAAAAAACAAACTTTTATTCAAAATCCTACCGGTCAAACACCCATGTAAGCCTTACCAAATACCCCAAGCGGGAGTTTATAACCCGAAGCTGCCTGAAGGTATAATTCACCATATTTCAACTCTTTTTTCCGTTTTGCCATCAAATTCTCAAGTATTAATGATGAAAAACCAAGAGAATACGTATTGACAATAAGTATATGTTTTTGTTCATCGAGCATATCCATTACACTATGCACCATTTCATTAATATTCTCTTCCAGTTTCCACTGCTCTTTATTTGGTCCATGGCCATAAGCAGGGGGGTCAAGTATAATTCCATTGTATTTGGTGCCCCGTTTCAATTCACGCCTTACAAATTTCATAGCGTCTTCCACCAGCCAGCGTATATCTGTCAATTTTGAAAGCTCCATATTTTGACGCGCCCAGGTTACAACCTGCCGTATTGAATCAAGGTGTATTACATCGGCTCCGGCAGCTTTTGCAGCAAGCGAGGCTCCACCTGTATAAGCAAACAGGTTTAAGAATTTTGGCGTTCCGGGTTTAAACGAACTTAATTTTTCATAGATATAATCCCAGTGAACAGCCTGCTCGGGAAAAATGCCCACATGCTTAAATGAAGTAAGGGCAAGATGAAAATTAAGCCGTGGACCATCAGGCAACTTATAGCCTATTTCCCATTCATCGGGCATATCTTTATATTTTTTCCATGTGCCTGCATAACTGGAATTGGGGACAAAACGAACATGAGCGCGATGTTCCCATTCTTTGCTGTTCATGGCTTTATCCCAAACAGCCTGAGGTTCGGGGCGAATAGTAATATAGTCGCCAAAACGTTCGAGTTTTTCAAAACCGCCGCAATCTATAAGTTCATATTCCGTAAAATGCTCAGGGTGGAGAATCTCCATAGAACTATCCTGCATATCCTGTTCTGAACTAATCGTTAGGTACTTCGTTTCTTTCAACATATTCTATAATCTTCTCCGCTATATTAACGCCTGTCGCTTTTTCAATGCCTTCAAGCCCGGGAGAAGAATTTACTTCATTCACAATAAGCCCTTTTGAAGTGGGTAACATATCAACACCTGCAACACCCAACCCCAACAACTTGGCTGCGCGTATGGCGAGTTTTTTTTCCTGGGCATTTAATTTAACCACTTCTGCGGTGCCTCCCCTGTGAAGGTTTGACCTGAAATCGCCTTTAATACCGGTACGCTTCATTGCGCCCACCACCTGCCCGTCAACGACAAATGCGCGAACATCCTGCCCTCCGGCTTCTTTCACAAATTCCTGCACCAATATGTCAACTTCAACATCCAGGAAGGCTTCTACAACTGACTTGGCCGAGTTTTTGGTTTCAGCCAGGATAACTCCAATTCCCTGCGTCCCTTCCAGAAGTTTTATAACAACCGGCGCTCCGCCTACCAGGTTGATAACATTTTCAACATGCTTTGGAGTAGATACGAATGCCGATTTTGGAATTGCGATTCCCGATTTCGCAAGTAACTGAAGGCAGCGCAGTTTGTCCCTGGAACGCACCAAAGCCTGCGATTCTACGGCAGAAAATATTTTCATCATCTCAAACTGCCTTACCACGGCTGCACCGTAAAATGTTACCGATGCGCCAATACGGGGTATAACAGCGTCCACATCTTTCACTTCTTCGTCCTTATAGTAAATATGCGGGCGCCCCTGTTCAATTACCAGAACACATTTAAGATGATCTACTACCAGGGTTTCATGTCCCCTGCTTTTTCCTGCTTCCACCAATCTCTTGGTGGAATAGGCTTCAGGGCTTCTTGAAAGTATGACTATTTTCATGAATTTATTATCTTACTTTTACAAAAATAACAAAAGAACAATACCTGCATATTATTCCTGAAAAGCGCAAAATGAAAAGTGAAAAACTAAAAACGTAACGTTTTATGACCGTTTTGATGTTTTTACAGTAGAAACGAGCATGGCTATTAATTCCTTACAATCTGATTGCAAACTTTCTCACTTATAACCGGATACCCATAATCAAAATGTCGTCAATCCCGATAATAAAGTGTCGGGATTTCCTCCTTTGGAATTAAATCCTTATCCCTATTATTAATATGTCGTCAACCTGCTCTAAATTACCTTTCCAATCTTCCAGGGCCTGTTCCAGTATTTGCTTTTGTTCTTGCATTGTCAATTTATAATTATCCATTATCAATTGCTGAAGCTGTTTATATTTAAACTTCTTCCCTTTGTCTCCTCCAAACTGATCAGCATAGCCATCGGTAAAAAGATACAAAAGCCCGGCCTCCCTACCCTCCGAAGGAGGGTTTAATGTAATAGTATGCGTAGTAAATGGTTTTGGGTTATCAGTCTTTCCTATGGGTTGTTTATCGCCAGACAGTTCTTTTAATTCTCCATTCTGTACATACCACAGTGAATTAAATGCGCCACTCCATTGAACCTCCATGCTATTAGCCAATGGCTTATGGCTGATAGCTGCTAAAGAAATATCCATTCCATCCTGAACATTGTTTTCACTCTTTTCAAAAGTTTCAAGTACAAGTTCTCTTACTTTATCCAGTATTTTTCCCGGCTCAGTTATTTTAAATTCTTTCACTGTCCTGTTCAACGCATTGGAACAAACCACGCTTACCATAGCGCCGGGTACACCATGGCCGGTGCAATCGGCGGCAGCAATTAAAACGGCCTCCGAATTGCACTCCAAAGGAGGGTTCTTTGTATTAACTGAACTTCCCCCTTCGGGGGGTAGGGGGGCTATCCAGTAAAAATCTCCTGCAACAATATCTTTTGGTTTATAAAGTACAAATGAGTCTGGAAGGTATTGTTTTATCAGGCTCAAAGGGGGTAGTATGGCATCCTGCAATCGCTTAGCATACGTTATTGAATCAAGTATATCTTTATTCTTTTCCTCAATAACTATATTCTTTCTTTCAATGACCCGTTTTTGTTTTCGGGTTATACGCAGGGAACGAAAAACAAACAGTGCAAATACAAGTACCAATAGCAATCCGGTTGCCACCGACCAAATAATGATTTTCTCTTTTCGCGCTTCCGCCGCTGCCAATGCATCCTTTTTATCCTGTTCGGCTTTTTCGGCAGCCTCTTTCTTTTCAAACTGGTAACTGACTTCTTTACGCGTCAGGGCATTGCTTTTGTCTTTATTGAACAACGTATCATTTATTGCAATGGCTTTTTTATAATATTCCAGTGCAATTTTGTACTGCTTTGTTGTGTCATAAAGTTGAGAAAGACCTTCTTCATATTTTCCCAAATCACTCAATACCCCCATGCTATCATCAAGAGCTATTGCTCTCTTCAGATAGATTTCCGACTGTTTAAACTTCCCCGTTTTAGTGTATAACATACCTATATTGCCAAGATCGCCTGCAAGCCCATTTTTATTTCCTATTTCTTCATCCATTTTCAACGCCTGTTGGCAATAGTTCAATGCTTTTGAATAGTTACCCTGAGAAGAGTATATATTTCCGATGTTGCCAAAACAGGCTGCCTGCAATTGTATGTCTCCCAATTCTTCTGCCAATTTCAATGCCTGCGTATAATAATCAAGCGATTGGGGGTAATCTTCGCGGCTGGAATAAACATTTCCAATATTCATAAGGCAATACGACATATCGCTTTTAGCCCCTATCTCTTCATCTATTTTCAATGCCTGCTTGTAATAATCCAATGCCTTAGCATATTCGCTTTCGTCAACATAAACGTTCCCAATGTTGGAAAGATGCCTTCCCATATCGCCTTTATCTCCGATTTCTTCATCAATTTTTAAAGCCTGCAGATAATAATCCAGAGATTTGGGGTAATCACCCTGGATATGATAAATAATTCCGATGTTACCAAGGTCGCCGTTAATTCTGCTTTTATCACCCGATTCCGCATCTATCTTCATGCCCTGCATATAATAGTCCAGCGCTTTAACATAATCGCCTTCATCTTTATAAATACTTCCAATATTTCCCAGGTTAGCCGCAATACCACTTTCATTTCCAATTTCACGGTTTATAATTAACGCCTTCTGCTGACAATCCAAAGCTTCCTGATATTTGCCCTGGTACCAGTAAACAATAGCAATGTTACGCAAAGCCACCGCAATGCCCTTTTTAAATGAAATGTTTTCTGCTAATACTTTTGCATTGTTTGCGAAAATCAGGGAAGTATCATATATGCTTTTCCTCCAAAACTTTTCACTCAAAATGTTCAGAGTCTTTACTTTGTTAGTATCTTCCTGTTCAGTTTTCAAAACGTTGAGTAAAGAGTCTATTGCACGGTTTTTGGCATAGGAATTACAAAAAGCGACCGCAAAGAATAGATACAGAAGAAAATATTTCACCCGGATTTTCATTAAAGGAATCAATATTACCGGGCGAAATTAGTAAATAATATGCAGGCGCTGAAAGATGTCTATACAGGCAATCAACTATGCAACAGATTAAATATTCTTGTAACTTATACAGCTATATTTGCCCCTCAATTTTTCCATTAATTCACATTAAATACCGTCTAAATTAAGACCATTAAAAAAATATTAAACATTATACGGCTGTCTCTCAATGGAGAAGAGCAGGATTATACCCAGGGAAGCATACGCAGGGCTGTATTCCTGCTTGCCATACCTATGATTCTTGAATTGAGCCTGGAGAGTGTATTTGCTTTGGTGGATATGTTTTTTGTTAGCAAATTAGGCCAGAATGCCATTGCCACAGTAGGCTTAACCGAATCGGTTATCTCAATTATTTACTCAATAGCCATCGGCATAAGCACGGCAGCTACGGCAATTGTTGCCAGAAGAATAGGAGAAAAAAAACCGGAAAGCGCAGCGCATGCCGGAGCGCAATCAATGATAATATGCTTGATTGTTACCATTATTATAAGTTCATCCGGGGCTGTATTTGCAGGAAATATATTATCACTCATGGGCGCCAATCCCGATGTTGTGAAGGATGGAGCCATATTTACCAGAATTATGTTCGGCGGCAGTATGGGAATAATGCTTTTATTTTTAATCAACGGCATTTTCAGGGGCGCAGGCGATGCAGCGATAGCCATGAGAAGTTTGTGGATTGCCAGCGCGATTAATATTATTTTATGCCCTTTATTTATCCATTCTTTCGGGCTAAAGGGCGCGGCTATTGCAACGGTAATAGGAAGAAGTTCGGGCGTTATTTATCAGTGCTTCCGCTTATTTAACGGAAAGGGAATTTTAAAATTCAAAATATATCATTTCAGGTTTGATGCGGCTGTTATTAAGTCAATCATTAATATCGGATGGCCGGCTACCATTCAGTTTATTATTGCAAGCGGAAGCTGGATTGCCCTGACAAGGCTTGTAGCGGAAACCGGGGGGACAACCGCATCGGCAGGTTACCAGGTGGCTATACGGAATGTTATCTTTTTTATTCTGCCTGCATGGGGGCTGAGTAATGCAGCCTCTACGCTTGTAGGGCAAAACCTGGGCGCCGGGCAAATAGAAAGAGCAAGGAAAAGTGTAATGCTGACAGCTAAGTACAATGCCATATTTATGAGTTTTGTCACCATTTTGTTTTTGTTTTTCGCGCAACCCATTGTCCGGTTTTTCACACACGATGAATCTATTATAAAATATGCCGTTCTATCATTGAAGATTTTTGGTTCAGGCTATATTTTTTATGGCATAGCGATGGTTATGACACAGGCATTGAACGGTGCGGGAGATACGAGAACACCTACTATAATCAACTTCATTTGTTTCTGGGTATTTCAAATTCCTTTTGCATATTTTTTATCTGAAGGAATGGGCTTATCTGTAACAGGCGCTTTCATTGCTACACCGGTTGCAGAAACAGCAGTGGCCATATTAGCCTGGTATTATTTTAATAAAGGAAAATGGCAGGAACTGAAGGTTTAGGGATGACCTATGCTACAAACGGGATAAATTTCCGCTCGCAGGGGCTGAAAATTTTAATTTACACCTGCAAGATACCCTTAAACATACCGTTGGGGTTCAAAATGATGACGCTTGGGTCATTCATGACATTTATCGTCATTGATTTTGAACACTCCCTATCATTTTTTCCATATTTATTTTGAAATTGTAGCTGCAAGCTACAAAGATATTAGGGCGAAGGCACAGCCTTCGCCCTAACGATTGTACATTAAATACAAACTACGGTGAACTGGGTGTGAAAGATTTGCGAATAACGAGTAACGATTTTAGATTTAAGAAGTAGTACAGATGCAAAATTTTGCATCTGTATTTGTATAAAGGCAAAG
>JBKQUY010000011.1:0-32542 GCA_052325425.1 Bacteroidia bacterium
GCCGCCATCACAGCAATATCGGCAAAGAAAACCTGCCGAAAACATAGTCTTAATTTACAGGCGGAGCATCGTCTTTGGCAAGATGCCTGTATCTTTCACGGGTATCTTCAATATAGATACTTCCCGGGTAGTTCAGGATAATTTGTTTGTAATATTCAGTTGCTTTATTGATGTCGTGAAGCCTTTTATCCTCCAGTTGAGCCATGTTATAAAGAGCTTTGTCGGGTAACATTCCGTCAGGATAATCTTTGATTTCCTGCTGGTAAAATTGTAAAGCATCGTCCAATTTGCCCTTCTTTTCAGCCAGTTGAGCACGCATCATCAGTATTTCTTCTTTTAATGTGCGTGTATCTGTCATATTATAAACAGAGTCGAGCAATATGGCAACACTGTCTTCCTTGTTCTGGAAATCTAGCAATTGCGCATGGGCAAACAATGTGATTGGCTGAAGGTGCGCAGTGTCTTCGGTATTGTCGGTTATGAGCAATGAAAGTGCCATGGCATCATTTGCGGTAAGCTTTGTAGTTGCGCCTTTAAGTATGTCCAACTGCGATTTTGCCCACTTGAAATTTCCCGTATAATAATAAATTTCCGCATTTTTTAATTTGGCTTCATCACCAATTGGCTCTTCTTTGAAGGCTGTTTCAACGCGGGAATACGTCAACGAGGCTTCCCATATTTTGCCCGATGCCAGTAATATATCGGCTAATTCCATCTGGCAGCGCGCGCGGGTAATGGAAGCGACTCCGGGGAAATCAATTGCTTCATTCATTAATTCAACTGCTTCAGAATCGTTATGCAGGTAAAAGCCGTCAAGATGGGCAAGGTCAATCATAAGCGGAACGGTAGCGGCATAGCGTGTAAGTTCATTTAATCCTTCCCTGAATTTGGTCTGAATGTTTACCAGTTGTTCATGGGTAATGTCGCCGCCGGTAAGCAGCTTCTGGTAAAAAGATTTCAGTTGCTCTTCCCTGGCCTGAATGTAGTTTTCGTTTTTTGCGCCCATGTCTATAACATACTGGTAAGCCTGTATTGCCTGGTCATAAGCTCCGTTATCATTGCATGTTCTTGCAAGTTCCATTAATCTTGCTCCGCCTTCGTGCCTGCGTTTGTCGAGCGCTTTAACCTGTATCAGCGCGTCTGAATAATTTTTCTGTTCAACGAGCATCCAGATAAGCAGTTCCGAGAAAATATCCTTGTCGCTGTATTTCTGCACATATTTCAATAATTCCTTACGGATAATGGTATTCTGAGCCTCATCGGCATTTTCTCCCACGCTTATCTGCAAGGCATCCTGTACGCTCTGTATATATGATTCTGATATTAATAGAGCATCGAGGCAGCAATCGGTCATGCCTTCAATATTTCCCATAGCCTTATATACTGCGGCAGTTTCAAAAATGAAAGGATATTGGTCTTTCAGCAGGCTTTTCCCTTTTTTGTATGTTTCAAGCGCATAGTTCCACTGCTTGATATCAGAGAATGCCTGCCCCAGCGCAAGTATCTGCTCGCGGTCAGTAGTAAGGTTATGGATTGCTTTTTCATAAGCATCAGCCGACGCTTTGGCATCGCCCGCAGCGGCGTAAGTATTACCCATGTCAATCCAAAGGTTCAGGTTTGTCGGATCCAGGTGAGTTTGCTTCTTTATGACTTTTTCAGCAGTTTTATAATCTTTGGTTTGTATAAGGCAGTCAAGGTAATTGTGATATACCATTTTCGATGGCCTTTTGGCATATATCTTCTCATAATAAACCACCGCTTTGTCATATTGCTTGTCAAAGTAATATTGCTGGGCAAGCTCTTCATCGGTGGCACTTTGCGCAAAGCAGTTTCCGGCAAAGCCCGCAAAAAACATAAATATGAATAAAAGCTTGCGCATGAACAGAATTTTAAAATGACCTATATCTCCTTATGCTTCTTAATCAAGGAGGTGAGAGAATCGGCTTGCGGGAGAATAAGGTTATACAATGGCAATTGGTTGTTTAATGACTCCATGCTTGTTTTTTCACTTTCCAGCAATAAGGTCGCCTTTTTTACTTCTGTGTTATAATATACCGGAACACTGTCAGCTTTAATAAGGTTAAACTTTAAATCGTGGCTTAGGTGAGCCAATTGGTTCATTGATTTACCCATTTCAATCATCATTACCCTTCGCCTGCCCAAAAAAGTTTCAAGCTGCCAGCGTATCGAACTGAAATTCCTGAATATTGACGCGGCTCCTGCGCTCATGCTGTCACGATGCGCCAGTTTAATCAGTTGCAATGAAATCATTACGTGGTCATCATCTTTTTTTATGGTAGCGGTGTCAATGGTTGAAAGTGTTGAATCAGCTTTATGAAGTAAGCTGGCAAGGCTGTCTAAAGTCGTTGCCTTTTTTTTGAATTTATTTCCATCTGTACATGAAGTATTGGTAAGCGCCATAACTGAACAGGCAATTAATACAATAGAATGCAAATGATTTCTTGTGATTAAATCCGTGATTATCCGCTTAATCCGCGTCATCCGTGTTCCATTACATAAATCTTGTGTATGTATCATAAATTAATTTATTAGTAAGCAAGTAGTTTTTCTATAGCCGCAGAAACTTTGTCGGCATTGGGCAGTACGGTTTTTTCAAGAGTAGAATTAAGCGGAACTGCTGGGGTATTTTCAGCGCCGGTTACCGTAACAGGCGCGTCAAGGTATTCAAAACAGTGTTGCTGTATGCGCGACGCAATGGACTGAGCAAATGAATTATTAACCGGTTCTTCAGTTATTACAAGGCAGCGGTTATGTTTCTTTACCGAAGAATAAATAAGCTCTTCATCAAGCGGAACAAGGGTACGCAGGTCAATAATCTCAACCTTTCCGGGAAATTTAACTGCCGCGTTCTTCGCCCAATATACTCCCATACCATAAGCAATAATCGTCAATGTCTTTCCGCTCTGTGCATCTGCTTCCTGTACAACTCTTCCCTTGCCAAACGGTATTATATAATCGGCATCGGGTTCTATGGTTTTAGCTTCTTCCGTGCCTTTAATCTTCGACCAGTACAAACCTTTATGCTCGAGCATTACAACAGGATTAGGGTCATAATAGGCAGCTTTCAGTAATCCTTTTAAATCGGCGCCGGTACAAGGATAGGCAATTTTAATGCCCCTGATATTGGTAAGCACCGATTCAACACTGGAAGAATGGTATGGCCCGCCGCTGCCATAAGCGCCAATGGGAACACGGATGATACAGCTTACCGGCCATTTCCCGTTCGACAGGTAACAAGAGCGGCTCACTTCGGTGAATAACTGGTTTAAGCCCGGCCATATATAATCGGCAAACTGTATTTCAACAATGGGCTTGCAGCCCACAGCCGACATGCCTACCGTGCTGCCGATAATAAAAGCTTCCTGTATGGGAGTGTTAAACACCCTGTCGTCGCCGAATTTCTGTGCCAGAGTTGCAGCTTCGCGAAAAACGCCTCCCAAACGTCTGCCCACATCCTGCCCGTAGAAAAGACATTCCGGGTGTTTTTCCATTAGTTCCTGTATGGCAAAAAGGGCGCAGTCAACCATTACTGTTTTCTCTTTCCCTTTGGGTTCCCTTATTCCTTTTTCTGCTGTAATGGGAGTAGGAGCATAGTCATGTGTAAAAGCGTCTTCGCGTTTAGGGTCGGCTGCTTTTAAGGCTTTTTCATAATCCTGCTCTACAATCTCCACAGCTTTCTTTTCCAACTGGGTAAGCTTGTCGTTATTGAAACCTGCAATATTCAATTGGTTGCGCAGGCGGGGGAATGGGTCACGCCTGGCGGCTTCTTCCAGGTCTTCGCGGTACCACTCTTTACGTACGCCCGAAGTATGGTGATTAAGCAAAGGCACCCTTGCGTGTACCAGAAATGGCCTGCATTCCTGCCTTATTATGTTCAGCACTTCATGTATAGTCTGGTAGCAGCGCATAAAATCAGTGCCATCAATGCTGCGTGTTTCAAGGCCTTTAAAGCCTCGTGCATATTCCACGGCATCCATGGCGCGGACTTCCTTCACATTGGCCGAAATATTCCATTCGTTATCCTGCACCAGGTAAAGGATAGGCAGTTTTTTCAATACTGCCATCTGGAACGCTTCCGATACTTCGCCTTCGGTAACTGAACCATCGCCCAATGAACAAGCCATTATGGGTTTGCCATCGGGATATGTTTTTGCAAGGCCGCGTTTTTCGAGGTATTGCAAGCCCATTGCCACACCTGTCGAAGGAATGGCCTGCATACCTGTCGCCGATGACTGATGAGGTATTTTGGGCATATTATCGCGGCGCAGGCTGGGGTGAGAATAATAGGTTCTTCCACCGGAGAAAGGGTCATCTGCCTTTGCCATTAATTGCAGCATAAGCTCATAAGGAGTCATGCCTATGGAAAGCAAAATGCTGTCATCGCGGTAATAGGCGCTAAGGTAATCCTGGGGTTTAAGCTGCAAGCCCAATGCTATCTGTATGGCTTCATGTCCTCTTGAAGTGGCATGGACATATTTACTTGTTACCGGGGCATTTTTCTCATATATTTCAGTCATGGCCTTGGCGGTACACATAAGTTCATAAGCCTTTAATACAATATGTACAGGCACCGAACCGATGGACTCTTCTTTTGAGGCAATAGCAGGAGGCATAGCTTGCATTTAGGTTAAACTACAAAGGTAGGAAAAAGAGGGATTAGTCATAAGGCGTTAGTCATTAGTCTTAAGTCGTTAGTATGAGTGGTCAGTAATCAGTTGTCTGCCGTCACTGCGAATCCGCTTTCCCATAAGAAATAGAGCGGATGTGGCAGTCTCAGTATTACTTTTCACCGCAAAGACGCTAAGACGCAAAGTGTTTTTGTCATGCTGAGCCTGCCTGCCCTGAACTATTTGCTTCATGGGTCGATTTGCTTCCCCTTCAATCAGAGCAATCCCGAACTTCTTTATCGGGGTTGCTGCCTATTAACTTATGCAATTACGACCTTTCCTTATCGGGGCATCTTTTCCATATTCATTACTATAGTAAGAGTGGGGTTACACAAGGTTACACTTTTTAGGGTATTTTTTGAATTAACTTATTGATTATCAATATAAATTATGTTTACAAGGGTCAAAAAGTGTAACCCCAAGCGAACTAATTGATTATAAATAAGTTTACTGTTTTTGAGTGTTTTTTTATCATTTAAAAAATGTCGGTTTTTTTCATGAGTGGTCAACCCAAAATTTTTTCATTGCTAAATTTTCCTGTGTTTTTATCATTATTGCTCATAATCAATTACTTAAATGGGTTTACACTTTTTGACCACCTAAAACACGCAATATTTTGATAATCAATCATATAATTTTCAAAAAAAACTGAAAAGTGTAAACCCGTGTAAACCCGTTGCATAAACTAAAAATGCACACTTATGCACACAGTTCCCAGAAAAAGTGTGCAGTTTTCTATTCGTATTGCTAAGTTCCTTAGCATTTTTACCCTTCGGGTTAGCGGTTTTATTTTTCACTTTTCACTATTAGCTTTTCACTTGAATAAGCTTTCGCTTATTCACTGCAAATATAAACATTTTATTTAAAATGAATAAACAATTAATGCATTATTTTTCAACTACCCATAATTGCATTGTTAAAAACTATTAAAAACTCGCCTCTGCGTATATATTATATTTGGCTCACTGAGAACCTAATTGTTTATTATAAGTGGAGATAATAACTCAGAAACAAATCGTATTAAGTTTAAGGTTCAGATAAAATTCGCATAGCTATAATGAATAAGGACCCACGCATAAAAAGAGCCCTTGATAATGCCGAAGCATACGTAGAACTTATGGCTACTATGCCTGATAAGGAATTGGCAAAAAAACTAGAAATAATACACCTGCAGGGAAAAATTGCCGTTAAAAAGAAAATGACATCTTCAATTGAATTGTTGGAAATATGGCGTAGCCAGGTTATTGCAGCCCGTATTTACAAGGCAGAAAATAATATTCCGGATAAGCCCAGCGATATGGAGATAGCCCTTGTTGAAATGGAATTGTTAATAAAAAAAGAAGAAGAAAGAATGGAAGCCCTTCGACCCAGAAAGCAGGTTCAGGGTGACAAAACAGAAGCACAGAAAGAAATATTAAATGAATCTGTCCATTCCGTAATAGAATCAAACCCTAAAGCTGAGCCTCAAAAGGATACCGATAGTCAGCTTTCGCTATTTTAAACAAATTTCTTCAATTCCTACATCTTTATAAACGCATACAGGTCGCTGCTGTATTTGGTAAAACCATCGAATGCGGGTACTTGCCCGTGGTTGGCATTCGGAACAAGCACCTTTTGTTTGTAGCTGCCCTGGTAATTGTTATATACCACGAGCCCATTAGTCTGCCAGTTTAAAAAGGTATCGCCCAGGCCATGCATCCAAAAAAATGGCTGTTTTACCGATTTAATTTCCTGTGCGTTATTAATTTGAAAAGTGGTGACGTAGGATGGGGGCAAATCAAGCTGCGAAGCATCGTCAACCATGGTTGCAGCCGAAGCAAAAGGCGCTTCCAATATTAATTTTGACGGAACCATGCTTCGTGGGTTGGCAGTGAGCATTGTTGCCGGGGCAGTGCCCAAACTAAAACCATACATTATTAAACGGCTGTTACTAAGCCCATTGTTACTAAGCCACTGCAAAGCCGCATTAACATCGGCATACATGCCATTCTCAGTCGGCGTACCCGAAGACATGCCATAACCCCTGTAATCAACCATCAGCACTCCATATTGGTCTTTGCTGCCCGTATTGGCCAGCAACTTGGCGCGCTGCCAGTAAAAATCCATGTTCCACTTATTGCCATGGCAATACATAATAACTGTATCTGTCGCAATTTTACTTATGTCGCCAATGTATATGGCATAAATCTGTGTCGGGCTGTTCTCACCGGGGCCCTGCGATTGGAGTGTGAAAATATGAATAAGGCTATCCGGAATTTTATAACTGTTACCTAAAATAAAGTCCTGTGTGCCGGTATAATTATCGAGCAGGTATTGAGTGCATTTCAGGTTGTTGAATAGCTGGCTGTCGAGCTTAAAGCATGAGCTTAACGACACAGCGAAGAGGGCAAATAAAAGACAGATTTTTTTCATATCAGATTTTCCGGATTACAGTAAAATAAAGCCCCAATGCGCCCATCCCGTTTATTCCCTGGTAGCTTACTACGTTGGGCAAATTATCAATGTTGGGTGCAATAAATTTCATTTCAATGCTATAATTCCATTTGGGCCTTGCATAAGTATAGCCAGCCTGGGGGCAAAATATCCAATGTGTGGTTTGGGGTTGTTCATCAGCTCTTTGCTGTGCAAGTTCGAACCAGTTTTCTATGCCGGCGTAAATAAAGCTTTTATGCGGCTTGAATTCCCAGTAAACATTCAGGTCTAATTGCGGCCAGCATTTAAAAGCGCCCGCAGTCTGCGGCCAGAATACATCTGCAAGGTTTAGGGTAGGATTAACGCTTATACCAAGCCTGAGACTATCGTTATAATAAAGCCGCTGGCAAACACCAATATCGGTTTGGGCTACGCCAAACAATAACGAGGTAGTATGTATGGAGCCGAAGACAGAAGTATTATCGGTAATTCCCTGCGCGTACATTAAAGCCGACAAGGGTACAGGAATAATGGTGCCGCTGTAACTGAATAATGGCCCGCCAATATTGGCTCCTATCACTTTCTGGCCTTTTTCAAGCGGCCTTATTAAACGGGAAGGGGCACAGGAATTCAGAAGAAGAATGGAAAGAATGCAGGTAACTAAAAAAGAAGTCAATTTATATATCTGTTTTCTCATAAAATTATTTTGCAGGCATGAAAATGCCGGCCAAAATTACAGGAATATTTCATTGTGAAATAGCTTTAAATCTATTTATAAGGAAACGGTTTTTTTAGCAGCATAGTATGGTATGCAGCAAACTGAGTGGTTTTGTGTTTCCTAACGGTGATAGGATATTCAAGATGTTTTGTACCTATCTATACTTGCGCATAAAAAGATGTTTTCATTAACATTTTTTAACCGGCAAACTATTGCCTCCGGCTTTTTCCTGTATTAATTTTGCGTCGTAAATAAGATTGCAATCTTAAATACTTAGTTCAAATTAAAATTTAATGTTTAACCAGTCTGTTTGCGAAATGAGATAGCCTGACAGACACTAAAAATTAAGGAGGATTAACTATGAAAACACTTGCAAAAACAAACAGGAGTTTCTTCCCCGCACTCCCATCCATGACAATGTTCGATGACTTTTTATCGGGGGAAATTTTCAACTGGAACCTTGATGACCTGGATACAGGCAATAGTTTTCCGGCAGTAAATATTAAAGAAACTGACGAAAGCTATGAAATGGAAGTTGCCGCGCCGGGATTAAACAAGGATAATTTCAAAGTTGAGCTCGACAATAACCTGCTGGTAATTTCTGCCCGGCAGGAGTCAAGCAATGAAGAAAAGGACAATAAGGGCAATTATACCCGCAGAGAGTTCAGCTATGAAACTTTCCAGCGTACATTCAGCCTGCCTGAAAAGATGGTTGAGAAAGAAAAGATTTCAGCCAAATACAGGGATGGCATTTTACATGTCTCCATTCCCAAAGTAGCTGAAGCCAAAAGAATGAAAATGAATAAGGTAATTGAGATTACCGGATGAAGTGATTAAAGAGGGGCGGGTACTCGCCCGCCTCTTTTTTGAAATTATTGTTTAACTCATCAATTTCAGTAACATGAAAGTGCTGCGCTTAAACATTAAATCAATAGTTAACTGGTTAATCAGTAAATGGGATTCAGCGATTGATGCTATTTCATCCAATGTTATAACACTTTCCTTTTCTAATTATATAAGAAAGGAACTGGGCGAATATGACGGGCTTGAGAACCAATTTAATTGAGTGACCAGGAGAAGTTAAAAACTTAAAAGGAGAATATGAACCTTAAAACCCTAATTAACTATGAAAACCTTTGAAATATTCAATAACAGGGACCTTACCAGGGAATGGATTAAATCTGTTGTTCCCCGCATTAACCTTGATATAGCTTATGCAATTAACATTAAATACGGCATATTGTCATCATCATTAATGGCGCTAAGTGTTTCTGTTTTAAAGCATCTCGTAAGTAAGGATATTATGTTTCTGCCATTATTTGTAATACCTTTCCTTGCGGGAGGCATAATTCTTTCCATCAGGGATTACGGATATAAAAGCGGCAAAATGAAGCTTGAGTACTTTACCGGGCTTGAAAATGGGTTTATAACCACAGTTATGGCAGTTAATTTTTTTGCCTTGTTTATGTTATGGTATTTTTCCAGCCCTGAATTTAACGCAGTAATTTTTAACCCGGTAATATCTGCCGGTGCGCTTTGGATGGTGTTAATTGCCCTTGGGGCGGTAACAACCTTCTCTGCAATGCAATATTATAAAGGATATTCATTTAACAAACAAAATGAAAACGGCCATGAATAAGTATCGGATCATCAGAAGAGTTAAAAAACTCATAGAAAAGCTTTCCTCTGCAATGCAGGGCGAGGTTTTAAATGAAATTGAAGTAAAACCCAAATTGTCGGAACTGGAATTATTGGTTGAAATAATAAAAGCCAATGACAGGCGATATGGCATTCCTAAATTGACAATTGAAAGACTGGAACTCTTTACAGATTCTTTCAGGGAATATTTGGGAGCTGAAAAAAACAGTAATCCCGATATCAGCAATATGCTTCACCTGAAAAATTACCTGATGCAGGAATTAGGCATACCTGAACCCTCATTGAGACCCAGGCGGGTCAATTTACCGTATATGCTTTTTATATGATTTGTTTTTAAATAATATTAACCTTATAAAAACAGTAGATATGAAAACTAAAAATCTGAAGCTGCTGTTATTATTTCCCTCCATACTTTTTTTAAGTTGTAAAGGGCAAATGAATAAGGGTGGCAAAACTTCGACCACCGATACGGTTGTTAAAAATTCGACAGTAACAATTGACACTGCGAATATTCCAAAGTATAAAGTAAATGTGAATAAAAGATATGACAGTAAAGGGAATATGCTGATGTATGATTCCTCTTACTCATATTCTTATTCAAGCCCCGGCGGCATGGGTCAAATTAACGATGACAGCGTTTACAGCAGGTTCAAATCTTTTTTTCATAAAAACTATTCGTCTTTTTTCAATTCGCCTTTTAATGATATATTTTACCAGGACTCATTGTTTAAGTATGATTTCTTTAACAATGATTACTTCTCTAAGCGATTCGAAATGAATAATGATGCTTTTGCGAAATTTTACAGGCAGATGGACTCGGTAAAGGATGATTTTATGAGAAATTCATTCCCAAACGGTCAGCAGAAAAGAAATAACCAATAAATGAATGATTAACCCCATCATAAATAAATTATCATGAATGCACAGGTCGTAAATCCTTTCGTTATCCCCAAAGAAAACATTGGAGGCTTGCAATTCCCTGCACAGGAAGTACTTAGTTTACCTGATGAGATTAAACAAAGAAAGGCGAACGCTCAAAAAGGGTTATTGCTGGGAAATAATTATAAATGCAAAGTGAAAATGATCTTTGAAGATTCAGAATCCCTAAAGCAAGTAATAACAACTATATGGGGGTTAACTGATATGCATGTAATACTGAAAGGCGGTATAACAATTCCCTTAAACCGTATTTACAGCATTGATATTTGTCCATAGTATGTGCCTTTCCTTTAGCGGTTGGGAAAGGTTCGGGCCGGTATTGTGAAAGAACCATCTTTTCACCGGCTCGCTTTTTTTATTACTTTTACTTCTTATAAATCAACCATAAATCTCATTTAACATGAAAAAGCTCACAATTATGATGGCAGTGCTGGCCGCATTTGCCTTCAGCACAACCTGGGGACAAAAAGCCCAACCGGCAGGACAAAAAAGCCAACCGGGAAACGGCACATATCCGACCGAAACCCAATTGCAAAAAGACCGTATTAATTATTATAATACCGCGAATTCTTTGCGCGAGGCATGGTGGATGATGGAGCCAAATCCTAAAGCGGGAAATGAACAATCTGCCGAAAACAGAACCAGCAACGGTTATGAGGCTATCCAGAAAGCCGGGGTTAATTATTCAAGTAAGCTTAACACTGCTCCCCCTGCCGCATCCAATGAAATAAAAGACCACAAGAAACGCTGGGAAAAAGCCCTGCAATTTTTAAATGCCGCAAAAGCTGAGATAGAAAAGGGAGACCCAAAATTCTCACCTGGCCTTAAGGAGTCAGTATTAAAAAATATCAATGAAGCCATTGAATTCGCGAATAAAGTTATAGCAGAAGCGAAATAATCAGGTAATCTGAATAAAAAAGCCCCTGGCGTTTACAGTCAGGGGCTTTTTTATTTTTCTCCTGCCAAAGCTTTCAACTGTTTGATAGAATTTTCATCCACCGCGTATCCTTTTTGCTTCGCGGTCATCATATCCTGCAATGCTTCGGCATATTTGCCCATTCCTTTATAAGCAAGGGCACGATTGGGATATGCCGCTATGTTATCGGGTTTCAGTTGAAGCGATTTGGTGAAATCATTCACGGCGTCCTGGTATTTTCCGCTCATGCTCAGAATAATTCCGCGGTTGTTATATGCCTGGCCGTTATCGGGAGCAAATTCAATGGCTTTGTTAATATCCGCCAGCGCCTGGCTCATTTTACCGCTTCTGCCCTCCGCCTCTGCACGGGCATAATAACCCTCTCCGCTATTTGGCGATAGTTCCACAATTTTTGAAAAATCTTTTATCGCTCCTTCAAAATCATTTTTCCCTTCCAGCAATGTTCCCCGTTGCATGTAATTATCTTTCTCATCGGGATAATATTTTATTTCCTCTGTATAACATTCAATCGCCTCATCATTCCGACTGAGTTTCTCCAATACAAGTCCCCTGTTTCTGTACCCTTTAGGGTATCGGGGCTTAAGTTCAACAAGAGAAGTAAAATCATTCAGTGCAGCGGCATAATTAAGCGAATCGGCTAAAACTGCCCCGCGATTGTTATAAATGATTGCTGCTTTATACCCGTTATCAATCGCGCTGGTATATAGTTTTATACTGTCGTGCCATACTTTTGCCTGCTTAAAAGTTAAAAAACAGTAACAAAGCAAAACAGCGGAAGAAAATACCATAACCACATTGTTTTTCAGGTTTGGGGCAAGATAATATGCCGCAATAAAAAACAATCCAATTGAGGGAATATAAGTATAGCGGTCGGCATAAAGGGCGTCTCCTATGGGGAGGAGTTGCAATACCAAAACTATAGTAAGAAGAAAAAATGCCGTTCCGAATAAAACAACTTTTGATTTACGGAAGTATTGCCAGGTAATAAAAGCAAGAGCCAGTAGAATTGCGGGACTTATATAAACCCAGATGGTATTTATTTTGTCGCCTGTTTCAGGGTAGGGATAAAAGCAGGAAAGATTTATGGGCAGGACAAGCTTGTAGAGGTATATCATGAGGGCATAGCAGGAGAAAAGAATCCGCACATAAAAGGGGAAATATTGATAAGACTGCACAGCGCCTGCTTTCCCCTGTACTTTAATGGCGATTAACCCGAAAGCGATTGCCAGGACAAAAAACGGGATTTTTTCCAAAATCGTTTTTCTTGTGAATTTCCTCTTCATCAGGAAATCAACGAGGAAAAAAATTACCGGAAGTACAACCGCCTGCGCCTTGGATAAAATTGCAAGGACAAATAAGAGCAAACAGATGCCTCTCTTGAGCAGATGATTTTTTCCATTGGGCAGGGCAGGGGCGTGGCCTTGTATATAAAGGTACAACGACGATAAAAGAAAAAAACCATATAGCACATCTTTTCGCTCAGCAATCCATGCAACCGATTCGACATGAAGAGGGTGGATACCGAATAGCAATGAAGTTATAATTGCAATTAATTCATTACCCGATAATTTTTTAATGATAAGGAATACAAGCAATGTGCAAAGCAGGTGAAGAATTAAATTTATGAAATGATAACCTGAAGCATGCAAGCCGAAGAATTTGTATTCAAGCATATAACTCAGCATGGTAATTGGCTGGTAATTGCCAACAAATTCCTCTGAGAAAATTGTTTTTATGTTTTCAGCACTGAGGCTTTTAACGACCGGATTTTCAACTAAGTATTGGGTGTCATCAAGATTGACAAACCTGTTTTGTAAAGAAGGAAGATAGGCGATGAAAGTTATGAGCAGAACAGCGTAAATCAAGTATTTATTCTGTTCTCTTTTTGGGGCAGGAACCGGAATTGCTTTTGCAGGTTCCGGGACTTTTTTTGTCACTTTGGGTTTAGGCTTTTGCATATCAGTTCTTGACTTTATACAATACCCTGTCCTGGAACCACACTCTTACTACTTCAAAGGAATAGGATACATCAACAGTATATCTTTCATTTACCCCCTGTTTGTTTTTCAGGATAATATCGGCGCCAAAAAAACCACCGTTATTGGAAGCGGGAAAGCCCATGAATTTTTCTTTATGATAACTTTTAGCGGATGCAATTGAATCGCAGACGGGCAGGGTCTTATAATCGGGGCTGAAAATAACCGGGTAGAGTTTTACCAATGTGCCAATCGTATCATGCATTACAAACCATTTCTGTATGCTGCTTTTAACGGCGCTGCGTTCACCCACTGAAATGGTGTATTTTCTTGTATCGCCATTGTACCTGAAGCTGTTTGGGTGCTGGGCATAGCTATTGAATACAAAGAAAAAGGCAATCAGCAGTATGAAGAGATTCTTATTCATGCTTTGTTGTCAATGCCAAATATAATGATGATTTGTTCAGCTTTATTTCCTGTTGGCTGCAACCCAGTCGTCAATATATTTTTGAATATCGGGTGGCAAACCTGAATAAAGGCGCTTTATATCTTCCGGGGAGTCATCTGAAAGTGTAATGTCTTTGGGAGAAAGTGGTTCAGGGTCTCCTGTTATTTTTCCGATAAGTTTACGCTGCAATTGCATCCTTTTCAGATAATTTTCCCGTGTCAGCACCATCCATTGCACTCCTTTGTCATCATTCAGGGGTTCACAGGGCACATAGCCCATCAGCTTGTTATATTCAATGCTTCTTTTATTTTCTTTTAACACTTTGGCGTAAGTGGCGTTAAAACTTGTCATCAGGAAGGTATAGTCATCCATAATAAGAGAGGCCAGGGCAGGTATGGGGCTGCTTATGTAATCTTTATCCCAGATAAATATTCCGCCTTCTGAAGTTCTTTTTTCGTAGTCGTTATTTTTACCGTGAATAAGCCCTATTTTCTTTCCGTTATATTCAATAATGTAGTAACCATTCTGCTTGTTGTTAATTGACTTAAACCACTTTTTCTGCATGGCCTTTGTAATATTTCCCCTGTAATACATATTGCGCTGTATTTCGGGCGAATTCCGCATTTTACGCACAAGTTCTATATCCTTTTCTTTAAGCCTGGATATAGTAATTCCATATTTGCGGATTATCATAGTCGTTGATTTATTTTTTCATTGCGTCTTTGCGCCTTTGCGAGAGATACATTTACTCCAATATTTCGGAAACGGAAAATTGTGGCTGGGCATTAAGCAGGTTATACATTTTCCTCAGGTGTTCGCCTATAATGCCTATGCTTAACAATATAAGTCCCGCTGAAAATGTTATGCTCACAATTATACTCGTATAGCCAATCCTGACATGGAAAAAAAGTTTCCTGTAAATAAAATACAAACCGATTATAAAAGAGATAAAAGAAGAAAATAGACCCAGGTAGGTAATTGTTTTAAGCGGGGTTGCATTATACCCTATAACAAGTTCGTAATACAGTTTCAATAATTTAGAAGAAGTGTAGCGCGAGTTTTTAATACTCGATTTCTGGTGGGTAACATTTACAAATTTAATACCGGAGGAATACCAGGAAATAAGCTCGTCAACAAAAACAAAATATTGGTTGTGGCTGATAAGTTTTTTTACCAGGCTCATTTTCAGCAGGCGGAACGAAGAACCTTCGCCCACCGCTTTCGACAGGATTCTGGTCGCTGTTTTAAATGCCCTGCTTGCCGCTTGTCTTACCAAAGGCCGGCTATACGAAGATGAAATACCATACACCACTTCGGCGCCAGTCTGTTGCTGGCACTCCACCAGCAAGGGAATTTCCTCCGGAAGGTTTTGAAGGTCATCGTCAATAGTAAGAACCAGGTCGCCTGTACAATACCTGAACCCGCAAAAAATAGCATTATGCTGCCCGAAATTTTTAGATAACCTGATTCCAAGGACTTCATCCGGGTAACGGTTTTTAATCTCTTTAATAACATCCCAGCTATTGTCTTCAGAACAATCGTCAACAAAAATCAACTGGTAAGGCGTTTGTGAAGCCGAAAATGTTTTTTTTATCCTTTCATGTAATTCAAACAACACTTTTGAGGCATTGTAAACAGGCACTACTACCGATATTTTAATATTCTTGCCGTCCATCTATTTATTTTACAAGCAATGTTAGTGAATAACCTCCATCCATCAGCAATTCAGTGCCGGTAATCCATTTTGAAGCATCCGAAAGCAGGAAAATAGCAGCATTGGCAACATCTTCGGGTTTGCCTATTCCCAAAGGATACAGGCTGGGATATTTTTCAGGGTCGGCTCCGTACATTCCAACTTTGGTTTGTTCATAAATAGGGGTTTCAACCATTGCAGGGGCAAGGCAGTTTGAGCGTATGCCGCGGGTATAGTTTTCAAATGCGAGGTTTTTGCTGTATGCCTCAATGGCGGCTTTAGATGCCGTATATAGCGAACCGCCGTTATATGGATAATGGGCAGAAATAGAGGACATGAAGACAAAAGAAGCATTCCTGTTTATTTTATTGCAGCGCATAAGCCGGCCCGTAAGCAGGACAGAAATTTCAAAATTAGAACCCATTACCTGCCTGATATGTTTCTCTTCAATATATTTAGCCGGAGTGGGAGACACTATGCCTGCACAATGTACAACGCCATCAAGCGCAGGAATGGCTTCGCAGAATTTTATGCGCTCATCTTCCGATAAAAGATTGCATATTAGTTGAACATGCCCTGTTCCTTTTAATTGTTTAAATGTCTCGTCAAGCCTATCTTTATCCCTTCCCGTAATAACCACTTTGGCATCCATATTGCTGCATGAAATAGCAATTTGCCTGCCTATTCCGGAGGATGCTCCCGTTACAAGAATGGTTTTACCGGTTAAGTGAAAAGGGGTGCTCATGCTTTACATTTCAATTAATTCAGGGCAGATTAGTTCATTTGTTTTTAATGATACGGTCCCCCATGACAGGCCAACTCCAAAACCTGAAAGTAATAAAGATGCAGGAGCTGCTAATTTATTCCTCAACTCAGATACAATTGTTAACGGGATGGAAGCGGAACTTGTATTTCCAAATTTCGATAATGTATAGGGAATTTTTTCAGGGGGGAATTTTAATTTCTTCCTGATAGTTTCATTCATAATCAGGTTAGCCTGGTGCATTACAAAATAATCATAAGACTCAGGGCTTGTAGATGTTTTTTCAAAAAAACCGGTAATATTTTTCGGTACTTCTGTTACGGAAAAATTAAACACATCGAGGCCGTTCAGTTCAAGGTTGCGCGGAGCCCTTTTTATGCCATTTCCTATATCAACAAGGTCAAATGATTCTTTGGTGTATGGTTTTCTCTTGGCTCCTTCACGAACAATTATAGCCTGGTAACCGGAACCATCACTTTGCAGGCTGAAATTCATTTTTTCAGCTTTTTCATCATATTCGAGCAGGCTTGCAGTTCCCGCATCGCCAAAAAGAGGATAGACGCTTTTATCTTCCACCGGGGTGCCGTCAGTCGAAATATCACCCACAAGCAAAAGCCCTTTTTTCAGTTTTGCCTGGTTCATGAGGCTGCTGACTACCGAAAGCCCATAAACATAACCAGAGCAACCAAGGTCAATATCGAATGCGAGGCAGGTTTTAGGTAATCCAAGTTTGTTTTGTAAAATAATGCTGCTGGCAGGCAGGAAGTAGTCGGGTGTTTGGGAAACAAAAACTACTATTTGTATATCCTCTTTATTTGAAGATGTTTCTTTAATAAGTTTTTCTGCAGAGGCAAGGCAGAGGTCGGCGGTGGTTATTCCGCTGTCTCTCACAGCCCTTCTTTTTTCAATGCCTGTAGTTTTAATAAGAAGTTTTCTGTCCTGTTCGTTTAAATAGTCATAGTCGAGGTTAGAAATCTCATACCTCGGAACTGCGGCGGCAATACCTTTTAACCTGATATTTTCTATGCTGAAAAAGGCCATTTAAATTATTTTGATTTTCTTTTATTCATCATTCAATTATTACCTTCCCGCTTCCTATATTTTCTCCTTTTTCTGAAACTACTCGATACAAATATATGCCTGTAGGTTGGCCGCTTAAATTTAATGTAGTGTTAGTATGGTTAATTTTATTATTGTAAATGCTTTGCCCAAGCATATTATAAATATTTATCCTGGGTTCTTCATTAATGTTTTGTAGGCTGATTGTGAAAATACCATTATTTGGATTTGGGTATAAATTTAGTCTCATGTCATTACTTACAATTTCATTTATGCCTTGTAGGTTATCGCAACTATTCCAACGAGCTACGTATGGATAGAATGTATATTCATTAGTCTTTAGGGTATCACTACCAAATACTGAATTGATATAAATTCCTCCCGCTATATAAACATATTGGCCTTTTGAGTCTGTAGCCGTTGCATCTGCCCAACCATCACCACCTCCATGAAATATTGTTCCGCATACAAGGTTTCCGGTTGAGTCATCAATTTGAAGAAAAAGGGAGGCCTCATCACCGGAAGTATCATAAGAATTAAAAGTATCTTTTTCGAAAACTACATTGATATCGCCATAATCACCACCGCATGCAGCGATATAAATATTATCTGAATCCGCTGCAGAGACTGACCATGACGTCCATTGCCCATTATCCAAAACTGCTGATTGTTTAGCCCACATTTCATTGCCTTTCGAATCATATTTAACTATAAATATATCCCCATCATTATTATGACTGGTTAAGGTATCTTTCCCAAAAATCACACTTTTATCAAAATTACCTGTAATGTAAACATTCCCAAATTTGTCTTTTGAAACGGAACTCGCAGCACAGGAAGCATCAGTATTAGAAGCAGACTGTTCCGCCCATAAGGTATTGCCATTTGAATCATATTTAACCACATAAACATCATAAGTATTGGGCTGCGCTGTGAAATTATAAGAACCAAATTGAACAGAACCATTAAATTCCCCAGTCATGTATAGATTCCCTAAAGCATCATTAGTTATGCCATACCCATCAATTTCTGAAGTAGCGCCAATAACTGGCTGTTTTGCCCATAAAACATTTCCATTAGGGTCAAACTTGCAAATAAGAGCACTATGAACATTAGAATTAGAAATTAAAGTAAAAGTGCCAATTGTTATGGTATCCTGAAAAGTTGCTGCTACATAGGAATTTCCATTTCTATCTGATGAAACAGAAAAACTTTCTACAAAAGAAGCAGAGGATGCTACATGAGATTGCTTTGCCCAGCCTATATTCCCGGCTGAATCATATTTTACAAGGAAAAAATCCTGCGATTTTCCTGGATGAGATAGGATATATGTTCCAAAGCGAATAGAATCAGTAAAATTAGCAGTAACAAAAGAATTTCCATTTTTATCTACAGTAACATCATATGCGCCTATATTATTAGTCGTATTAAGTCCTTTGGATTGTTTTGCCCAAATAATATTTCCAGAAGGGTTGTATTTTGCTAAGAATGTACAATTGTTTTGTATTAAAGTATCGGATTGAAGAATGTAGGAGCCAAACTTCAATGTTCCTTCAAAAAGGCCTGCTGTATAAACATTTCCATAAGAATCAGCAGCAATTTGAGTTCCTCCAATACCATTACCATGAGTAACTATACCTTCTTTTCCCCAAAGCCAATTTTGAGCAACAACATTATTTGAATATAAAAACAGTGTAATGAATACAACAAGAATAATTTTCATTTATATGCTAAATAGTTTCGTGGGTTTATAATGCCGCCTTTTTTTTCATTGCTAAATCATAAAGGTCCTGTATGGATTGCAGGCTCCTTAATTCTTCTCCTTTAACAGTTATGCCATATTCGGTGTCCATTAAGGCAATAACAATAAGCGCGTGCATCGAGCCCCAACCCTGTATATCAGTAATTTTAGTCGAAGGTGTTAACGTACCCTTGGGTATGTCGTCAAATTCGTTTTCCAGTTTTTTAATAAGGTCGTTAATATCCATTTTATCCGTTTAAAATGTTAATACTGTCGCTCCCCATGAATAGCCTATGCCAAAGCCTGCAATCATAACTTTACTGCCTTTTTTTATAAGACCGTCTTTTAAAGCATCATACAAAGCTAATGGAATTGTAGCTGCCACAGTATTGCCGATAAATTCCATGTTTGTAAAAAACTTTTCTTTTGGAATTTTCATTTTTCTCCTTAATACCTCCAGTATAAAACCGCTGGCCTGGTGGAATATGAATAAATCTATATCGTCTAAGGCCAGTTTTTCTTTTTCAAGCAGCTCTTTTACCATAGGCGGAACCCTTTTCAGGGAAAAATTCAAAATTTCCGGCCCGTTCATTGAAATCTTACCATAGGGCAAGCCGCCAACATCGGCATATTTTTCAAGCCATTCTATGCTTGGTTTTTCTGCTGCGCAACACCCTTCAGCTATAAGGTTAGATGCTCCGCTACCGTCGGTACCTAATACAAAACTGCCTATGCAGTTATTCACAGAATCGCTTATCAGCGTAACGGCCATGGCATCTCCGAATATCATTCGCAATTCATGGTCTGCCGGATGTAAAGCTTTGGTCGCTGCATCGCCCGTAAAAAAAAGCACGTTTTTACATACTTTATTATTAATGAGAGATTGGGCTAAAAGTAAGCCGTATATAAAACCTGAACAGCCCATAGGCAGGTCAATTGCTCCTGTAGTTAAAGGTAAGCCAATCCTGTTCTGCAATATGCAGGCGGTAGCAGGAGCTCTCCTGTCAACCATTTCGGTGCAGAAAATAAGAAAATCTATATCTTGTTTTTTACAAAATTTATGCTCTTTAAAAAATTTCTCTGCAGCAATAACTGCCGAATCAGAGGGTAATTCATCCGCAGCAGCAATACGCCGTTCCCTTATACCCGTTCTCCTGAAAATTTCGTCGGGCGTGTATTGCGGGAACAGCCTGGCCAGTTCCTCGTTAGATAAAACGTTATCCGGTAAATAATAGCTTATGGCTTTTATATATGCACCCACTTTTGTGGCTTTTACGCAAAGTTAATATTTATCCCCATTTATGACGCTTTTGCGTGCGAATTTCAGTTTCGCCTGTCTTTTTTTACCTTTGGGAAAAATTTTGATACCATGCAATCATTAATATTGAATGCAAGCCAGATAGAAAAGAAAATTATACGTATTGCTTACGAGATATACGAGGAACATGCCGGGGATAAGGAAATTGTATTAGCAGGGGTTAACGACGGAGGCTACATACTCTCACAGAAAATAAGCGCTGCGCTGAAAAAAATATCGCCCCTGAAAACAACCCTGCTTAAAATAACAGTAGATAAAAAATCTCCTGCAAAGGAAACTGCCGTTTCTGTGGACAAGAAGGAAAATTTTTCGGGTAAGACCATTATTTTGGTTGATGATGTATTGAACACAGGCAAGGTGCTTTCATATAGCATGAAAATATTCCTGCAATATCCCGTTAAATCTATCAGGGTAGCGGTTCTGGTAGACCGCAATCACGAGTTATTTCCTATAAAGGCGGATTATACAGGTATTTCAATTGCTACAACCCTGCAGGAGCATATTACAGTTAACCTGGAAACCAAGGGCAAGGAGTCTGTAGTACTTAACGATTAATATTTTTATGGAGTTAGCAGAAGTAAACGATAAAAAAACTATAAAAGACTTTAGCAGTTTCTTGTCATCCATTTATAAAAATGACCCGTACTGGATTCCTCATATTAAGCAGGAAATAGAAGGAGTTTTCGATAAAAATGAGAACCCCTATTTTACTCACGGAGAGTGCATAAGGTGGGTATTGTACGATGATAAAAAGAATCCGATAGGCAGGGTAGCAGCATTTATTAATAATAAAACTGCATTTACCTACGAACAGCCAACAGGCGGTATGGGTTTTTTTGAATGTATCAATAATAAAGAAGCAGCTTTCATGCTTTTTGACGCCTGCAAAAAATGGCTGATAGAAAGAGGAATGAAGGCTATGGACGGGCCAATTAATTTTGGCGAGAAAGACAGGTACTGGGGAATGCTTTCAGAAGGAAGGGATAAACCTGCAGTATATACCATGAACCATCAGCCTGCCTATTATAATGAATTGTTTGAGCAATACGGGTTTGCAAATTATTATGAGCAGGTAATATATTACCGCCCTGTACAAAAACCGCAGAATGAACGTATGAAAGCGATTGCCCAGCGGGTAGGCCGCGACCCCAACTACAGGGCAGAAAGATTACAGGTAAGTAACAGCAAAAAATACGCCGAAGATTTCCGCACGATTTATAATAAAGCATGGAAAGCAGAGAGAACTGACTTTGAAGAGTTGAGTAAAGAGCGGTCTTTGGCAATTATGCACAAGTTAAAACCTGTACTTGACCCCGATATATCATGGTTTGTCTATTATAAGGATGAGCCCATAGCTGTTTACATTTCCATACCCGAACTGAACGAGATATTCCGATATGTAAATGGCAATATGAACTTATGGGGCAAGCTTAAATTCCTCTGGTACTTCAAAACAAAAGGCTGCAAGGCATTAATGGGTATTGTTTTTGGCGTAGTGCCCGAATTCCAGGGCAAGGGGGTGGAAGCGGTTATATTTAATGAAATGGGCAAAATAATACAACCTAAAAAGGTTTACGATAGTATATTGATAAGCTGGATAGGCAGTTTCAACCAGAAAATGATGCACCTGCTGGTAGCCCTGCTCGATGTGGTTCCATATAAAAAATACATCACTTACCGCAAGATTTTTTAATGATTTTTATCACCCCCACAAGCTTTAGAGAGCTTTGGGCAAAAATCTTTTATAATAATTAGTTTCACTATTGTAAAATGCTGTTATCTTTGCCCACCTTTTTAAGGAATTTAATTTGATTCCGTAGCTCAGTTGGTAGAGCACAACACTTTTAATGTTGGGGTCGCGGGTTCGAGCCCCGCCGGGATCACTTAAAAACAAAGGCTGCCATTTCGGTGGCCTTTCTTTATTTTATGCAAATCTTGAAATCCTTTCCAGGTATTTCAATAATGCATCAGTTTATTATTATCTTTCCTTCTGAAATAAGGTTACCGGATGCCTCGCTTAGTATGCGGTAAAAGTATACTCCTGTTGCTTTGTTATCTATATTTACCTGCGTTGTACCAGGATGGATTGAAGCCCGGTATACCCGCTGCCCTGACGCGTCATAAATTTCAATCTGGCTATTAGCTATTGGCTGATAGCTATTAGCTGATATTTCTATGGAGAATTTTCCGTTATTTGGATTAGGGTATACTTTTACGTCGCTGCTTTCAGTAATACCTGGAACTTCCATAGGAGTATTTCCTATAATGTTTATGTTATCCATATAAATAATATTACCCCACCCCGAACGGTCTTCAAATGAAAACATTGCATTGGCTTTGCCGCTTAACATAGATAAATTTATTGAATCGGTTCTCCATGCCTTACTGCCGGGGGGCACAAAACACCCGCTTCCATTGGTATCGGTACCGGCTGATGTGGAGCTGCCTGTTGTGCAAAGCGTCATTCCTCCTTTTGAATAGATTTTTGTCCAGGTATTCCCGCAATCAAGGGAGTAATATACATTAAGTGTATCAGAATAATCGGGAACACTGCTGGGCTCGTAAGCTACATCGAACCACATTTTAGGAGTTGCAGCTGTTGCAAAACTGTAATCCGGAGTATATAGCTGTTGCTTTTCTCCTGAAATATTAACCGTGGTACCGCAGTTAGCGGGGAAATACATGCACTGGGTACTGTTTGAACCCGTATACGTGCAAAGCTCCCAAATGCTATCGCCAGGGTTTGGGATATTCAGGTACCAACCTGCGGGTGGAAATTGAGGCGACTGAAATCCCTGGGATACGGGTAATGAAACAAGTGGAGGCACATTTATATAGGCAGTATCAATAACCGAATCTTTTCCTGCCGTAGAAGTTACTACTTCTTTAACACTGTATATACCCGGCAAATTATATGTGATGGTTGGGTTTTGTAAAGTAGAGGTGTTTGGAGTGCCTCCGGTAAAAGTCCATTGCCACCCGGTAAGAGTGTCGGTAGTGGTGCTTTTATCAGTAAAGCTGACAGCAGAACCCGGGCAAACTGATTTAAGGTTTGAAATGAAATCAGCCAAGGTAGCTTTGCATTCTATCAGGAAATTAAATTCATTGATGCTTCCGTTAAAAACATCCATATCCATATCATTGCTGCCACTTATTCCCGGAACCGTACCGGTCCAGGAGTATTGCTTGAAATCCCAGGTTGTCCATACCCCAATATTGGTTGGCGGTGTAGCCGGGTTGCTGTTATAATCATCTATCCACAGTCCCCATGTATTCAGTGAACTGTTAACAAAACTGGCATTACTGGGACCAATATATATAATAGGCGCAATTCCTGTAGAATCCTGTACTGTTGTCATCCAGGTTTGAACCCAGCTCGTTAACTGGGCAGATGTAAAATAAGTTGACAAAGGAGGTCCACCCGATGGATCTTCCAAATCGAGGACAGGAGGCAAGTTACATGCTTTAATGTATGGCCTTGCCACACTCAAAAAATAATCAGCTTCACTAACCGCGCTGTTATTCTCAGGGTGTGCAAAATGATATGCACCCATAACCACCCCCGCGGCTGTTCCGTTTACTTCATTGCCAACAAAATAAGCGTCGGTAATAGTAATGCCTTCCGTAGCTTTGGCGAATGCAAATGTATAACCCGCCCCTTTTACCTGCGACCAGTTTATAGTACCCTGGTAGGAGGAAACATCAATGCCCATTATAGTCTGGGCATCTATTCTGAGCGCCAGAATGCAGATTAATAAAACGAAGGGTATTTGTTTTTTCATTGATGAATTCTGTTATAAATTCAGTAGGCTAAATTAGCCTTAAAAACATTGTGTAAATGAATTGATTTAATTATTTTTTAAGTGCAGAAAATCAAACGGATACATTAAAGTAATATGATATTATAATCATTTATGGGGTATTTCAGGCTGCGGTTTGGGGTGCGGTAGTTTGTAGCCTTTTGCAGCTTTTTCTAAAGGAAAACAGGCTTAAATAAACACTTTTAATGTTGAACTCATGTGTTCGGGCCCCGCCGGGATCACAGCAGAAGAACCCGAAAACAAATAGTTCTCAAACTCTTTTTTTTCTTTTTATAGGATTGCTATAAAAGTGACGGCTGCGGTCGAATCCGAACATATCTGATTTAATTTTTAATTTTGAAAAAAATTCATAATGAAAAACACTTTATTATTCTTATTGTTTATTCCTCTATCTCTATTTTCCCAATCAAGCAGTGAAGATGCTCCCCAACAGCCTTCTTTTTCACAAGTGGAATATATAGACATTGGCAAGGCCCCTGTTCCAGGGTCATTAATACGCATGGATATAAGTATTGAAATTGTAAAAAACATGTTTACTTCAACAAAAACAGATTCTGTATGTATAAACTGGCCAGGTCAAAACTATCACGTTTTTCTTACCATTGACGGGAATGATGTTGACACCGTTATTTCAGCGGTGACAAAAATGTTTGAAGAAACATATTCAACTCCAAAAAATAATACGCTGACATCATATAAGTGTACTAACGGGTTTGAATTTAAAGTTCTTTGGGATGGCAATGCCTGGACAACATCTCTTGATAATTATATAAGTAACACAGCCCCCTTAAAAATAGATGTAAGTGATATTCCCGCTTTTATTACACTTTTAAAACAAGCTAAAGCAAAATTTGAAAAATAAGCGGCCTTAGTATAGAGCCAAAACTTTGCCAATTACCGGCAATTGAGATTTTTCCTATATTTACAGAAGCAAATTCACTAATTCAGGGAAAGCTGATTTAATTATGAGAAGAAATACACTTGGTTTTGTCCTCGCAATTTTGTTGTCATTTTGCTTTGGAAATTACAAGAATAGTCTTCATGCCCAAATACAACTCTGGGGCATGACTCCGGGTGGAGGCCCTGATAATGAAGGAACAATTTTCAATTGCGCAAACTCAGCCGGCCCTGTTACCGCTGTTGTTGATTTCAACGACAGTAACGGCGCCAACCCTTACGGCACTTTGATGCAGGGGGCTGACGGAAACCTGTATGGAATGACCCAGCAAGGAGGTATATGGAGCTATGGAACAATTTTTAAATGCACTCTTTCAGGAACTGAAACTATACTTGTTAATTTCAATGATACTGATGGAGCCAATCCCTATGGTAACCTTATACAAGCTTCGGATGGCAACTTTTACGGAATGACTGAAGCCGGCGGTGATACAGATTTCGGAACAATATTCAAGTGTACTCCATCGGGTGAGCTGACTACCCTGGTTAGCTTTAATGGCATCAATGGTATGTATCCTTATGGAAGCCTTATCCAGGGAAGCGATGGAAATCTTTATGGCGTTACTATGTATGGAGGCGCTAAAGATTCGGGGACAATTTTTAAATGCACCACTTCAGGCACACTTACTACTTTATTTAATTTTAATGGCAGTACAGGGGGATTTCCTTTTGGCAGCCTTATGCAGGCTACCGATGGAAATTTATATGGAATCACTTTATATGGTGGCGCTTTTGATTCCGGTACGATTTTTAAATGCACCACCTCCGGTGAATTTACCACGCTGGTCAATCTCAATTGCAATAGCGGAGGGTATCCTTATGGCAACCTGGTTCAGGCTTTCGACGGCAACCTTTACGGAATGGCTGAGATGGGCGGTTCATCGGGTTACGGAACAATTTATAAATGCACCACCTCCGGAGAACTCACCCCTATATTTAATTTCGGCGGACAGAATGGACAAAACCCTTTTGGCAGCCTTATACAGGCATCTGACAGCAATCTTTATGGTATGACATCGGGCGGAGGGCCATTAAATTCCGGTACAGTTTTTAAATGTACTACCTCCGGTGTACTCACAACCCTGGTTGGCCTGGAAGGCTCAATGAATGCCTGTAGTCCTTTCCGTGAATTCGGCAATTTACTTGTAGTCAGCGGCCCGGCAGGTATAAACTATATCTCAAATTCTCCATCAATCAAGGTTTATCCTGACCCTGCGAGCGATATATTAAACATCTCGTTTGATACCCGGGATATACCGAAATCGTCAACAATAACAATACTTGATGCCCTTGGCAAAGAAATTTATTCTTCACAATTGACAATTGACAATGGACGATTGACAATAGATGTAAGCACTTTTGCAAAAGGATTGTATCTTGTAAAAGTTGCATCAGATAAAGATGTTGAGGTGTTTAAGTTTATAAAGAACTAAGATATAAATCTCCTGTCTTTTTATTTCCGGGAAGCCGGAATTTAGCTTTTTGTTTTTTTTAAAGCATTGTGGGTCAATACTAAAATGAAATTATAGGCGTTAATCAAATATGATTAAGCTTACTTATCTTGCTCATTCATCATTTTTACTTGAATGCGGGGCTACCCGCCTGGTTTTCGATCCCTGGCTTAAAGGCTCTGCTTATTTCAAGCAATGGTATTTATGGCCATTGCCACCCGAAAATTTCAGGAAGCTTGAAGTTGACGCGATATTAATTTCACATGGGCATGAAGACCATCTTCATAAAGATACATTAAAAACCATCAATAAGAATGCTCATTTCTTTTTCCCGTTTCAATGGAGGAACGGAATAAAGCCTTTTATAGAACATATCGGATTTACTGAAATTACCGAAGCTATCAGTTTCAGAACATATCACGTGAACGATGTTAAAATTACATATATCGGTTTTTCACTGGAAAGCGTGGTAGTAGTTGAATATAATGGAGAGGTACTTGTAAATATTAATGATGCTCTTAACTCCAACCATGAGAATGCCGTAAATTTTATATTAAAAGAGTTACAAAACAGGTGGCCTGAAATTGATTACCTGCTTTCAGGTTGGAGTGGGGCAAGCTATTTCCCGAATCAAATCAGGTACCCGGGAAAAAATGATAAAGAAATTGCCCAACTGAGGGAACAATATTTTGCCAATAATTTTCTCAGGTTTACCAATATTCTTCAACCCGGGTATAGTATTCCGTTTGCGCCTGGATTTATCCTTCTAAGCAAGCAAAACGCCTGGATAAATCATGTAAAGTTTCCAAGAAGCAGGATAGCCGAATATTATACCACCCATTTTAAAAATACAGGTAAGACTAAGTTCCTTGTTCCCTACCCGGGAGATATTATTGCCAATGGAAACATGGAAAAAAAATCGCATTTGCATGAAATCCCTGATAGCATACAGTATGATAATGCATACGGGTATTACGAAAATGAAATGAAAGAAGCGGAGAAAATTGAAACTGTTTCTGAAGATAAAATAGATGAATTGGTTGAGAAACTGAAGCATTGGACAAATTACAATAAGGTATTATATCACCCGAAGGTAATTGCCGATACGGTATTTTCCATCCGTCTTGAGGATGCGCAGGAAGAAACATATATCAATATCCGCTGGGATAAAACTGAATTTATGGTAAGCAGGGACACAAAACCTTACGATGACAGGCGCGTAATGGTAACTACTTCTGCAAAGAAAATTTTGTACGGGTTAAGCAAAACATGGGGAGGCGATGTGCTGACCATAGGATATGGGCTGATTGTGGAAGTTTATGAGCAATTGACGCTGGAGAAAAACCTCGACATTGTTTGCATCCGTCTTATGACAAGATACCCTATGGCCAGGAAAGACCTGGTAAAGTTTCCTTTCAGAGCCCTTAAATTTTACACGGCTAACCCAAGATTAACATCCCTGTGGCTCAAACAAAAAATTGCTTTAAAGCCCTATGTGAATAAATATCCTTATAACGAGCGCGACCATTGGATGACATATAATAAATGCGACCTGTGCGCAGTTTGTAAAATGCCGGAAATAAACCTACAGTAGTTATAAAACAGGGATTTGTGCGAAAATAACCTCAAAGCGGCTTTCGTTTATATTTTATTAAAAACCACCCGATTTCGGCAGTGAGTAAAGCAGCTAATGCAAAATAAACAGGATTATGCAGGCCATCGGGCTTATATAATACTCCTGTTAGGGCTATACTGTAAATTGCAATGGGGAATAATATCATCAAGCAGAGCAGGAATGTATTGAGTGGAATTTTAAAGGGGCGGTCAGTATTGGGTTCTTTTATACGCAATACCAGTAAAGAAATAAATTCGAGGGAGAGTCCTGCGCCATATAATATTACATCAATAACTATAAGTTCTGTAAATTTCCAAAGTGTCATAAAGCTTACTACTGTCGCGCAAATTATTATGGAAAGATACGGGGTGTTGAACCTGGGATGGAGTTTGCAAAGCGCCGCGGGAAGTAACTTATCGTCAGCCATTACTTTGGGAACACGGGATATTGATAACATTACCGCTGAAAATATACCCAATGCGCTTGCCATACCACCGACCGAAAGCAATATTCCCAACCATTGCCCGCCAAACTTTAAACCAAGTAAAGGGTAACCCGCATCGCTGAGTTCTTTAAAATCAATGCCTGAATTTTGAGTGATATAGGTAGTTATAAGATATAAAACCAGGACAAGCCCAAAAGCAATGAAGGTTGAAATAATATATGACCTGACCGGTTTATTGACTTCTCCGGCATAGGTAGTTGTATTATCCCAACCTAAAAAATTCCACATTACGGTATATAATGCCATCCCCAGCGCTGAAAAGCCGATGCCATTAAGGCCAGGAGCGGGCAATGAAAAATGAACAGGAGTGTTATAGAATGCCATACCAAAAAGAATTACAAAAGGGATTATTACAATTGAGCTTAGCAATAGAGAAACCCTTCCTACCGGTACAATTCCAAGAATGTTAAGCCCGGCGCTGCCCCAGATAATAAAAAGGCATAATGGTATTTTCCATGCCAATAGAGCCGGGAAAAGGAATGAAGAATATGTTACAAAAAGTACAGGATAAATGGCAAGGTCGGTAAAGGAATAAAGCCATGTCCACCAGCCTTCATAAAATGCCCATCGTTTGCCCAATGCCCTGTCTACCCACTTGTAGTAACCGCCGTTCACGGGCATCATGCTGTTTAGCTCCAGCACCGTTAAAATGGTAGGCAAATCCCATAAAAGAGGAACCAATATCAACAGGAAAAGGGCATTGTTTTTTCCGGCAAACTGCAGCAATGGTTCAAGGCCATAAGGTCCGCCCGATACGGTGAGGAATATAACCGCCGCAAGCGATATGGTTTTTAAAAGCCTTTTTGAAGGTGATAAAATTTTGTCCATTGCATATTGATATTGCAGAAATACAAAAAAATCTTTTTAGCTGAAGTAATAATTAGAAACTGTTTAAATTTTACCGGTATGGAATATGTTTCGACAAGCTCAACATGACGCGATACTGTCAGCCTGAGCTTGTCGAAGGCCTGCAAAATAAGCTGAATTTAAACAGTTTCTTATTTGTAAGGTTAAAAATAACTTTATGAAAAATTCGTTCAACCATTTAAAAACCAGTATTTTACCATTGTTCAGGTAGTTATTGTTTTTTGAGAATTTGCTTTTTCAAAAAAAAATGCTCACATTTGCTTTCTCAAGTTTACTCCATATCATCTAACGTTAAATTAAACCTACTATGAAAACAAAATTTTTAACCATTTCAGGAATTGCTTTATTGGCAATTAGCTTGACTTCCTGCAAAAAAAGCAGTACCAGTTCTAACACTACCACAACCAACACTACCACTACCACACCAACAGTAGTTGTGGGTGTAGGAACGTGCGGCACTCAAACCTGGGACTCACTCAATTTGGTATTAACTCCTGTATCTTCATATAGCGTATCTGCAAATTCAAATAACCCTCAGCCTACCGGGAAAGAATGGTGTTACAATGATATAGCTAATAATTGTACTACATATGGAGCCTTTTTCGATTGGAATAATGCTACCGGGCTAAAAGCCGGAAGTGGTTCAGGTGCAAGTTCTACCTGTAATCCTTGCGGTACAGGCGGAATACAAGGCTTATGTCCTACCGGTTATCATATACCTACCGATTTAGAATGGAGTGAATATGAATACTGTATTGAAGACAATATTGCTCCTAAAGGCACTACTACATTTACTACTTTTTCTACTACAAGTGGTTTTCGCGGTTCAAGCACTGCTGGTGTAGGGCCTGGTTCAAAGCTTAAAACAGCCACCGGTAATCCCTGGGGCGATGGCAGTTATAGTACCAATACCAGTGGTTTTGGTGCATTGCCTGCAGGCGCAGTAACTGCGGGTAGTTGGGCTGGCCTGGGTACAGAAATTTACTATTGGACTGCTACGGAGAGTTCTTCCGGGAGCGCTTATTATCGCTTTATATACCAAAATTTTGCCACGTCGAACAGGAATTCCGAAGGTGAAGTTTCAGGGGCTTCGGTTCGTTGCCTGAAAGATTGACGATTTTGTTCTTTGCAATTTTTTAAATACCCGCATTGCGGGTATTTAAAAAATTGCATTTAAAAAAACCTGTTATTAGCATCAAGCCTTTTTTTCAGCATTTAGTGGAATTAAAAATCAAATAAAAGCGGGCTGAAAATTTTATTCTGAATCCTTACACATTTTTAGTTGCCAATTCAATAATTTGGGGTTTGTATTAACTTAGCGCCCAAAACCGGTATATTTATAACCAATATATGAAATTATTTATCATTTCATGTCTTTTATTTATCATTTTTTGCCTTTCTTATACACTGCTTACCTATTCAAAAGTGCAGGATGTATTTCTTAAAGGGAGCATAGTGAATTATTATAACAGGCCTCTGCATTTATACAAATGTTATGGCGATTCTTTGATTTTAACCGACTCTGCTTTAACTGACAGTAAGGGGCGTTTTGTGTTTCATACCAAACATAGCCAATCCAATACCATGTATAAGGTTTTCCTCGAAAGCAACCAGTTTTTTTATATCATATATGATAATGAGCCTGTTGAAATAAAAACACATTACATGCACCATATTTTTTACAATATTACCGCTGATAGTGTACAGGTGTTGAATTCAGATGATAACAGGAATTTTTATGAATTTCAGCGGGTACAAAAAAGCCTTAATACAGCCAATACCTGGCTTTTGCAAATGATGCGCCTCTTCCCGTTACATGATCCGTTTCACAGGAAAATTGAAGATGAATACTTTTTGCGCTACGATATGATGGAGCAATTTGTAAAGCCCATCCTAACCTCTATGAAACAGAAAAATAATAATTCCCTCCCTTCGGGAGGGTTAGGGTGGGCTAAAGTCACTCTTGCCTACTACGTGCCAGTAAATCCTGATTGGAAGCAGCCTGACCCCTGGCGCGATAGTATCATGGCTACGCATTTCTTTGAATATTTCAACCCGGCGGATAGTTTTTATTTACACACGAACATATTACCTGAAAAGATGGATATTTACCTCGCTATGCGGACAGATTTAAGAGATGCTTACGGCCAACCGATAGTCAGCGATAGCATTACGGCATCGGCTGCCCAGGATTTCCTGGAAAAGGTAAAATCCAACCAGGATAATTTTGAATTCTGCCTGAATTATTTGTTGAAAAAATTCAACATGCATCATCAGAACGATGCATTGTTGCGCTTGTATGACAATAACGTAAAAACAGAAGCAGGCGAATGTGAACCATCTACTACTACATATAACTGGATAAGAGAAAAAGCCGATATTCTCAGGAACATTAAGATTGGCCAGGTTGCCCCTGATTTCGAAATAACAGGGGTAGGGGCAATTCATGAATCGCCCCAACGACTCTTATCTGTAAAAAGCAATTATACTCTTGTTTTATTTTGGGCAAGCTGGTGCCCCCATTGCCAGGAGGAATTACCGCAGATAAAGAAATTGACCGATTCCCTTAATGAAAAAAATGCAGGGGCGATTCATGAATCGCCCTTACTAACAACAGTGGCTGTTTCATTGGATACCAGCCGTACCGAATGGCAGAACTTTATTCAAAAAGGCAATTATACCAGCTGGCTCAATACATCTGAGCTGAAAAGATGGTCCGGTTCAGTACCTAAAGAATACAATGTGTATGCAACTCCAACTATGTTTGTACTTGATAAGGATAAGAAGATAATAGCAAAACCTATGGATGTTTGGGAGCTTAAGGATTTCTTTGCCAATCTTAACAGCAAGAAAGAGAAGACTTTGCCCTAAGCCTTTTTCTATATAAAATATCTGAACTTATAAATGTTAGTACTGCCAAAAATAGGGACATACTTCCGTATTTAATTGTATTTTTGGCATCTGTAAAATATTAG
>JBKQUY010000012.1:0-2860 GCA_052325425.1 Bacteroidia bacterium
GACTTCCGATAATATTATTGAGAGTCAGCTTGCTCTATCCCTTATAGCCCGCCACTTTCTCATTCAACCCCTGGCAGCATTTTTCCACGCTGACCTCATCAACATTGGAATTGTATTTAAGCAACAAGGCGATTACACCAAAGCATTAGACTATTATTTGAGGTCATTGAAAACAGCCGAAGAACTTGGCAATAATAGAATCATTTCTGCCTGTTATGGCAATATTGGCGTTATATATTGGGCTCAAAAAAACTATTCCAAAGCTCTGGAATACCAAATGAAAGACCTTGCTTTAGACCAGAAAGTTGGCAACAAGCAAGGCATTGCTGAAGACCTTGATAACATAGGAATTATTTATCATGATAAAGGAGATTATCTCAAAGCGCTTGACTATGATAATAGGTCATTAAAAATATATCATGAATTGGAAGAAGGAAAAGGTGTTGCTATCAATCTCATCAATATGGGCGAAATTTATATTGAGCAAAAAAACTACAAGAATGCGAAATCAGCACTTGATACAGCCCTCCACATTTCAACAGAATTAGGGGAAATTGAGCTTGCTAAAAGTACATATAGCAACCTTTCTGCATTAGATAGTGCTATCGGTAATTATAAAGAGGCCTTTATAGATTATAAAAAATACGTTTATTACCGTGATAGTATAATAAACGCAACCAATACAAAGAGATCGGTTCAGGCAGAGATGAACTTTAATTTTGAACAGAAACAAGCAGCCGAAAAAGCTGAGCAGGATAAAAAAGATGCTGTTAATGAACAGGAGCGTAAGAAGCAAGTCATAATACGGAATTCCTTCATAACTGGCTTTTTACTTATGATTGCTTTAGCCTTTTTTATATTCAGGGGGTATAGGCAAAAACAGCGAACCAATATTATTATAACTAAACAAAAAGAGGAAGTAGAGAAACAGAAAGATATAGTGGAGCACCAAAAGGAGCTTGTGGAGCAGCAAAAAGAATTAGTTGAAGAAAAAAATAAGGAGATTTTGGATTCCATAACCTACGCCAAACGGTTGCAAGATGCAATATTGCCACCCTTAAGTCTTATTACAGAATATTTTCCCGAATCCTTTGTGCTATATAAACCCAAAGACATTGTAGCAGGTGATTTCTACTGGATGGAACGGGCAGGCGATAACATACTTATTGCCGCTGCCGACTGCACAGGTCATGGTGTCCCAGGGGCATTAGTGAGTGTAGTTTGTAGTAACGCGCTCAACAGAACTGTTAAAGAGTTTCACATTACAGACCCGGGCAAGATATTAGATAAAGTTCGTGAACTTGTATTGGAGACATTTGAAAAAAGTGCCAGCAACGTTCAGGATGGGATGGATATATCCCTGTGTTGTATCAACACCAAAGCAAATAAAGCCCAATGGAGCGGTGCATATAACTCGCTGTGGTATATTCATAATGGTCAGATGCAAGAAGTCGAAGCCGACAAACAACCAATTGGCAAGAATGACAAGCCATTGCCCTTCAACTCGCATAACTTAAAACTTCAAAAGGGAGATACCTTATATCTGTTTACCGATGGTTATGCCGACCAGTTTGGCGGGCCAAAGGGAAAGAAGTTTAAATACAAACAATTGCAAGAAATTTTATTAGCCAATTCAGTCGCACCAATGGATGATCAAAAGAAGAAGCTGGAAGGTATATTGAATGATTGGAAAGGTAGCCTTGAGCAAGTGGATGATATACTAATAATAGGGATACGGGTATAGGTGTGCAGTCCAGTGAAACAGAGTTATTATAAAGAGTCGCAGGCTATAGATGGAATACCAAGAAGGGTGTGAGAAGCAAGAGGCAGAGACTCGCAGGCGATACAAGCAGCATTTACCTTATATAATGTAGTCCAAAAGGACATTTAACTTCCGATAATATTATCGGAAGTTCCGTATTTCTTTTTACTTAACCTGGTGCAGTTCTTTCGCTTTATCGAACCCAACCCACTTCCCGTCCCTATCAAGGCCCCTATTTGCAAGTTGCCTCTTGATTAAATAAGTAATATCGAAGTCTCCCTTCAAGGCTTCGGCAAGCAATTGAGTTGCCGTCATGTTGAAAATGTAACGAGGGTCAAGTTCATCCTTGCGCCCATCGAATTTCTTTAAATCCTGCTCTTTACTAATCCTCTTTGTCATAGGTTATTTGGTATTACGTTCAGTTTGATTACTACTACCCCTTCCGCTTCAATAGGTTGGTCAGAATTACTGCATGTGAAAACATCTTGTATTTTGTAGTGCTTGTATTCCTTAAAGCCACGCGAGCTGATTGTTTTCACATCAGGCATTATCTTTTTCAGTTCTGCTTCCAATTCTCCCAAATCCGCCAACCAGTGGTCAGATATAAGTGACGGAATAAATTTCACATAGATTGTCTCCATTGTTTTTAAAGGTCGAGTTTGGGCTGTATTATCGTAATGACTTTGGGTGGGTCTATCTGTTTTCCAGCTTTTTCATTTATTGGCGCCCTGTTATAAAGAATTCCCTCGTTGGCAGATAGCTTGGTTATAATAGGAATACGCAAACGTGGGTCAGTATATCCAATCGTATAACCGCCCCAATGTTCCATACTTAATGTATTCATCCATGCCACTTCACCGGGAAGTGCATTGAGACATAGATTTATTGCTGTCATTTTTACACACCTGTAATCTATATCGGCACCATAGAAGGTATTATCGCGCGATATTTTGGCTGCACTCAGTAACATTCTGCCGGAACCACAGCAGGGGTCTAAAATGGTTTTGTTCTGTTCACCCTTATTTATTAGCATGGCTGACATGGCATCGCAAACATGCTCGGGTGTAAAGAACTGGCCATTCTTTCCCCTGCTGATGT
>JBKQUY010000013.1:0-35181 GCA_052325425.1 Bacteroidia bacterium
CTCGTGTATTGCGCGGCGGTAGTTGGAGCTACAGCGCATCTGACTGCCTCATCGCAATGCGCACCGGAGATTCGCCCGCCGACACCGACGATGACAATGGTTTTCGTGTTGTCTCTTTCGAATAAACAGTATAAATTATAACAGTATAAATTATTTATAATGAAAAAATTACCCGTAACCGTATTAAGCGGTTTTTTAGGGGCTGGAAAAACTACCCTGCTAAACCACATACTGCATAATAAACAGAACCTGAAGGTCGCTGTTATTGTAAATGACATGAGCGAAGTAAATGTTGACGCTCAACTAGTGAGGAACGAAAATACCTTATCGCGAACGGAAGAGAAATTAGTTGAAATGAGTAATGGCTGCATTTGTTGTACCCTGCGTGAAGACCTTATGTTAGAGGTAGAACGCCTTGCAAAAGAAAACAGGTTTGATTATTTGCTGATTGAAAGTACCGGTATTTCTGAACCTATTCCTGTTGCTCAGACATTTTCGTTTGTGGACACGGAAAAGAATATAGACTTAAGCAGGTTCAGTTACATAGACACAATGGTAACTGTGGTAGATGCTTATAATTTTTATAAAGATTTTGGTTCCAATGATACCATTAACAGCCGAAAGCTGAATGAAAAAGGGATAGATGACGCGAGAGCTATTGTTAACCTTCTTACAGAACAAATTGAATTTGCCAATATAATTGTGCTGAATAAAACTGACCTGGTAAGTAAAAGGGACTTGCATCTGCTTGAAGCGGTTATTAAGAAACTAAATCAGGGAGCGCAGATCGTGCATTCGGAATTCGGCAAAGTAAATCCTCTGAATATTCTCAATACCGGATTATACGACTATGCAACAGCTTCACAATCGGCAGGCTGGATAAAGGAACTTCAAAAGGAATCCCATACACCGGAAACAGAGGAGTATGGTATCAGTTCTTTTGTTTTCAGGGATCAGCGTCCGTTCCACCCGCAGCGATTCTGGAAATATGTATCGGAGAAATTCCCTGAGACCATTATCCGGAGCAAAGGCTTGTTCTGGATCGCTTCCCGCACCGATAAAGCTATTAACTGGAGTCAGGCCGGAGGCTCTCTAAGAGCAGACCCGGCCGGAGTATGGTGGTGCAGCATGCCATTCGGTGAACGCATCAAGTACCAGGCTTTCGTTGACGGCCAAAAGGAAATTGAAGGCAGATGGGATAAAAATTTTGGTGACAGGATAAACGAACTGGTCTTTATAGGACAGGACATGGTAAAAGATGAAATTATAAAAGCTTTAAACAAATGCCTGTGTACCCCTAAAGAGATTGAAGAATGGAAAGCGGGGAAAAGCTTTGAAGATAATTGGCCTGTATTTTATTCAGAACAGGCCGAAGTTGCAAACTAAAAACAGCAAGAATTATGAATAAGTTACAAAATGAACGCATATGAAACAAATAATTTTAAATAAAAAAGTCAATACCATATTTGATACTGTCGGATTCTCTGCATCAATGCTTTGTGCCATTCATTGTGCAGTTGTATCGTTTGTATTAAGTATCTTACCATTATTAGGCATGGAGTTTTTGAGCAACCCTATAACAGAAACTTTTATGGTTGGGGGCAGTTTTATGATCGCATCCTGTTCCTTATTTATGGGTTATTGCAGGCATAAACAATATAAAGCCTTTGCATTTATGACTGCCGGCTTTTTTCTGATAGGACTTGGCGTATTTATGAAGAATGAATATGCTGAAATTATGTTATCGGCATCAGGGGCATGCCTGGTAGCCACATCCCATCTTATCAATTTCAAACTTTGTAAAAAGTGCAAGGCTCATGACCCGCAAAAGTGTAATGAACAGTAATACGTAACCCTAATCCAAAACAAGACGATGAGAACAGTACACCGACAAATTTTAAAGACCTGCCTGGTAATGTTTGTAGCTACAATAGATTTTTCGTGCAAACATGATGGCGTCGATGCCGAAAAATATAAAGGAGAGGTTGGCCTTGCCAATTTTGACACTACTGCTAAACCTCAGCAGGATTTTTACCAATATGTTAATAGTAACTGGTTGAAGAATAATCCTGAATTTAAAGGGTTTGATACTAAACCGGGCGATGGCATGTACAGGCCGGACAGTGCAAGGACTTCTATCTGGTAGTATAAATGAACTTAAATAACTCTTTAAAAATGCAATATCAAACTACAGAAAACACTCCTGAATTAACAGGGCATGTAGTATATGCAGATGCGATGGAACAATTAGTGTATATTCATTTGCCATATATGAACCTTGCGCTATATCAGAGAGAAGTAACCCAGCAATTGAAAGACTTCATAATAGGGCTGGACTTGGATAAATTTCCGTCAATTCACGGCAATCTTAACTGCGATGAAATTCAGACGCTCCTAAGGAGCAGTTTAAGAAATATAGCTACTGACAAAGAAGGGCTAAACCTCTTCATTGAAGATATTAAAATAATATCAGAGCACTTTAGTGATATTGCAAAAACAAAAATTATTCGCTTTAATCTGTATACTGTTGAAAGCAATCTCTGCAAATATTTTCACGCAGACTATAATAATCTTCGGTTATTATGTACTTATCGGGGAGAAGGAACACAATGGTTTTAAATGAGGATGCAACCTCAACCTCAGGCAGGAGGCTGGATAGTGTTATTGATAAGGATAGAATTCAGCGATTTGAGACATTTTGGGTTGGGGTATTGAAAGGAGAAGCATATAAAAACAATAAAGGTAATGGAATCATTCATCGCTCTCCGTCTGTTGGAAAGAAAAGCGCAAAGCGAATATTATTAAAACTTGATGTATAAAATTGAAATCAATAAATGTTAATAATAGAATGTCTTTCATAGGTATTTATAACCCGTTCATAGATTTTCGGGGGCGTTAAGTTTTGGGCGCCTGTTGGAGGAGTGTATGAGACCGCTCCTCCAACTTATAAATATCAGTTAGTGGCGGGAGCCTTTTTGAATAAGTTAAAAGTTTTCATTTATTAAATATGCCAAGAGTTAAGTACATATTCAATACAAGAACACTTATCTATGAGAGAATATATCAGAGCTTTCGTGATAAGGTTCGTCAAGTGCTCGCGTATACCCTTATAGTTGGAGCATTCTCAGGTGTAATTTTGCTTATCGGATTTACTGTAATTGACTCACCTAAAGAGAAACAATTAAAGCGTAAAATTGCCGAAATGCAATTGCAATATGAGTTGCTTAATAAACAAGCCACACTGATGGATAACAAATTATTAGAAATGAGCTCGCGGGATAATAACATTTATCGGGCCGTACTGAATGCGGATACAATTCCTATTAGTATTAGGCTGGCCGGGTTTGGCGGTGCTGACCGTTACAAAGATTTACAGGGATATGCGAATTCTGCACTAATGACAGAGACTTCAAAAAAGATGGATATTCTTATCCGTGAGATATATGTACAATCAAAGTCCTATGATGAATTGGAAAAGCTTGCAAAGAATAAAGCAGCAATGATGAGCTGCATACCTGCAATTCAACCTCTGGATGCTAAGACATCCAAAGGTATAGTGTCGGGATTTGGCTGGAGAATACACCCGATATTAAAAACCATGCACTTTCATACAGGAGTTGATTTTGCCGCCAGCGAAGGCACACCTATTTATGCGACCGGGGATGGGGTTGTGGAAAGAGCGGATAATACGGAGGAGGGGTATGGCAACCACGTAGTAATAAACCATGGGTTTGGATACGAAACACTATACGGGCACATGAGCCGTATGGCAGTAACAGTTGGCCAGAAAGTAAAACGGGGGCAAATCATTGGTTATGTAGGCTGTACGGGTTTGTGTTCTGGTGACCATGTGCACTATGAAGTTATAAAGAATGGCGAAAAGGTGAACCCTATTGACTATTTCTATAACGATATGTCCCCAGAAGAATACAAGAATATTGTAACTGCTGCAGAAAAGCAAAATCAGTCACTTGATTAAACCCCATGAAGGTGAAAATTAAATATTATATTTTTCTTATTATCTATGCCATGCTGGATACCGGATGTGACCGGCCAAAAATCGCCCTGAAATGGGAGATTTTGTTATAAATGTTGCGAAAAATTACGAATAACCTTGAGTAATCAAAAGGTTTGAGTTCCCGAGCGGATTTGAACCCTACGTTATAAGACATTGATTATTAATGCTTTGAAAATACTCGATTATTTTGGTAAAACCTAGGTAAAACATGTTCTTCAACCAATTAAGATTCGCATTAAACTTAAAGCATTACCAAATTCTTATACCCTGACGGTAACGGTGTGCCCCGAAATGTCTTTTATGAATGTGTTTATTTTCTTGTTGTGGTTCTCACAGCCGCCATCGGCTACCAGGTAACTGTGTTGCTGGTCAGGGTGCTGCTTTATAGTATCCAATGCCTTAGCCAATGCCGTTCTCACCACATCGAAACTCAGGTTCTCGGCCACGTGGTAGCCAAGTATCATCTTGGAGTAGTTGTCTATCACGAATGTTATACACACGACTTTGCTATCATTCATAGGATAGAATGTTGTATCAACGTGTAGGTACTCATTGGGGCAGGCTGCCCTTAGCCCCACTTTCTTGTGAGTTCTGTAAGATACCTTCCTATACTGAGACAGGTTAAGCAGCCGGGCGTATTTGTACCATGAATCCAAACTCGCAACAAGTTTACCATTGCGCATAGCCAGTGCAGCTATGGAGGTGATTGGCCAGTGCTCGAGTTTCGGATCCTTGAGCGTCCGTTCCATACGCTTCACTTCTTTTGATTGTAATTGATGAGGGTGTCTTTTGATACAGAGCGATGTAACAGAATCCTTGCAGTCTACTCTTGCTTCAAGCAGCCACATATTATATACGGCTTTTGAAATGCCGAATAGCTTTAAGGTAAGCTCCAGGCCCAGTTGTATCCTCAATATCTGAATGCAATCTAATAGTGTTGATTGCAAGATTTTGTTCTTACGCGCTCCCTTCGCAAGGGCAAATACCTGTGGCGAAAGCCATACCCAGGAACGAACTATACTATTCAGTGTTTTTTTAAGGCTTTCATTCTGGGCTTTGACAATAGATGTCTCGAGTGCATCTTGAAACAGGTAGCGGAATTCGTGCCCGATATACTTGGTGTAATCAGCCCTTCTCCAGTCCGAGATGGTTGAGTATGGTATCTTCTTTCTGAACTCTTCCGGCAGCAGGTGCTCATTGCCGGTTGCATAAAGAAATACCACTGAGGTATCGTACTTGTTTTTCATCCTTTAGCATTGTAGGATGTAAAAATAAATTGCAGAACAAGGTGTTTCACCTTATGAAAGAAAGAAATGAAATGACACATTTGAATTATTTGAAATAAAAGAAAATAGAGAAATGGCACTTGCGGAACTCTGAGCCGGAGTATTAATTATAATACGATGAACTCAACTAAATAGTTTGCCTTCAATCAATTTCAGATTCCTATTTACAAAAAACATATCCGGCTCATGTTTTACGGCCCTTGCCCTTATTTCAAATCGCGGATTATCCTTATTATTGGCGGTAAAGAGAATTAATCCAAGACCGAACTGCCTGCACAATGTATCGAGGCGAGTTATATCTTCTTCCTGGCTGTCATTTGGAACTACAATATAGGATTTATGAGAAAAAATCTTGTAAGAACAGGCCTGCCCAAAAGCAGTGATTAGGCCGGTAGAATCGATTTTTATTTCCGCAGAAATTATTTCTGTAGGAAACTGTATAATATCACTACGTTTTGATTCTCTTACCCCAATGACATCCGGTGTCCCCCATTTATCTTTGAATATATTTCCGCCAAGAGGTATTGCCCGAGTACATTCTTCTAACTCATTAACCAGCCATTCTGCAAAGGGACTATAAAAGTCATCTTCGGACAATCCATTTCTTTTTGAGGTCTTGCTACCTTTTAATTCAATGGTTTCATCAGTTAAGTTTTCCTTGAACTTCAATAATCTAAATAATCCCCTGTCAGCTTTATAAACTTCCTCGGGAAATTGAGCGTCAAGATTCCAGATACAACCATTTATGGTATTATGATTAAAGGCACTATTATAAGCTGATATAGCAGCCACCAATTCAGAATATCGTAACCCCTCCGGTTTATTGGTAAGTAATTCTAATGCGAGCTTCTTTATTTGACCTGTAACGTTCATGGTTATTTTTTGACGAAAATACGAAATCCCTCATATTCTTAACCTGTCAGAAAAATACCTGCGAATGTGGAGGTTAATGGCATTTTAATGCCAATTCTACCATTTACTTACTTTTACTTTTCATTAGAGATTTAAGAACAGTGTAGTATATACTATTATTTGATTATAATATGTCAGACGAACAAAAAAAGCAACTTGAACAGCAGCTATGGAACATAGCTAATACCTTACGAGGTAAAATGAACGCGGATGAGTTCCGCGATTATATTCTGGGCTTTATATTCTATAAATACTTGTCAGAGCGGATGGACATATACGCCAATGGTATATTAAAGACTGATAAGATAAAATATACTGATATTAACGAAAAAAGTAAAGAAGGTAAGGCCTATATCGAGGTCATAAAAGAAGAATCACTTGGCAAATTAGGTTATTTTTTAAAGCCTTCGGAGCTATTTAGTGAGGTTGCAAAGCGTGGCAATAGTGATGAAAAGGGGAAGAGCAATTTTATACTGGAAGATTTACAAAAAATCTTAACCAATATACAGCTAAGTACGATGGGGACTGAGAGCGAGGAAGATTTTGACAATCTTTTCGAGGATATGGATTTAAACAGTACCAAGCTGGGCAAAACTCCTGATGCACGGAACGAGGTTATATCAAAAGTGCTTTCTCATTTAGATAATATTGATTTTAAACTGGAAGATATTGAGGCCGATGTGTTGGGCGACGCGTACGAATATCTTATTGGCCAGTTTGCCAGCGGAGCAGGTAAAAAAGCAGGTGAATTTTATACTCCGCAAGAGGTCAGTAAGATATTGGCCAAGATAGTTACTACAGGTAAGCAAAAAATAAAATCGGTTTATGACCCTACTTGTGGTTCAGGTTCATTGTTATTGCGGGTTGCTAAAGAAGTGAAGGAAGTAGGTCATTTTTATGGACAGGAATTGAACCGCACAACTTATAACCTTGCCCGGATGAACATGATTTTGCATAATGTGCATTACAGGAAGTTTGATATTAAACAGGAAGATACGCTCGAGCGTCCTCAGCACATAGATAAGAAATTTGAGGCTATTGTGGCCAATCCACCCTTCTCGGCTCAATGGAGCGCTAATCCCTTGCACATGAGTGATGACCGCTTTAGCCAATACGGTAAGTTAGCACCTGCCAGTAAAGCCGATTACGCTTTTGTAGTGCACATGATACATCATTTAGCTGATAATGGTACGATGGCTATTGTATTGCCGCATGGGGTATTATTTAGAGGCGGTGCAGAAGGGCATATAAGAAGGTATTTAATAGAAGACCGTAACTATTTAGATGCTGTCATCGGCTTACCTGCAAATATATTTTACGGTACAAGCATACCTACCTGTATTTTAGTATTCAAGAAATGTCGTGAACAACCTGATGATATTTTGTTTATTGATGCAAGCAATGATTTTGAAAAAGTTAAAACCCAGAATATCTTGCGCGATGAACATATCGATAAAATTGTTAACACGTTTAGAAACAGGAATGTCATAGAGAAGTACAGCTACCTTGCTTCATTAAAAGAAATTGCCAGTAATGATTATAATCTTAACATTCCCCGTTATGTAGATACGTTTGAAGAGGAAGAAGCGATAGACATCCAGGCGGTAATGCGTGAAATAAAGGAATTAGAAGCCAAACGAGCAGGGTTAGATAAAGAGATTGCCGTCTATTTTAAAGAATTGGGATTATCTTTTTGATTGTAATAAATCCTTAATGTTCATAGCTGAGAAATAAAGTAGTGTGATGCCAGAAAAAAGAAAAAATACAAAGAAGGTTCCAAATTTGAGATTCCCAGGCTTTGAGGGGGAATGGGAAGAAAGAAAATTGGGCGATGCGGCTCTCAAAATAAACAGTGGCAAAACACCATTAGGTGGAGAAGCGATATATTTAAGCGAAGGAGTGCTTTTCATCAGAAGCCAAAACATAAATAATAACAGATTAGAATTGGAGAACCCTGTATTTATTTCAGAAGAAATAAATAGTGGAATGAAAAACAGTATTGTACAGCCTAATGATATTTTATTAAATATTACAGGCGCATCATTAGGTAGAAGTTGTGTCGTTCCAGATAATTTTATAGTTGGAAACGTAAATCAGCATGTATGTATTATCCGGCTTAGTAAGGATAATAACCCAAGATTTGTTCAGCCAATTCTTGCTTCACATAAGGGACAAAACTTATTTATAAGCTTACAAACAGGAAGTGGAAGAGAGGGCTTAAACTTTGAAAGCATAAAAAAGATGCACTTCTTTTTCCCTTCTTTAAAGGAGCAAAATAGAATAGCCTCCTTTCTGTCTATTATAGATGAGCGAATCCGCACCCAAAGCAAAATAATTGAGGACCTCGAATCTCTCCAGAAAGAATTAAGCAAACGACTATTTACTCAAAAGTCAAGATTCCCATCGTTCAAAGACAAGTGGGTAAGATATAGGGTTTCAGAATTATTGGAGTTCTTTCCAACTAACTCTTTACCATGGGAACAATTAGAGTACCATACAAATGGTTTGTATAATCTACATTATGGAATGATTCATCAAGGGTTATCAAGTCACTTGGATGCGAATACTTCTAACTTACCATGTATAAAGACGGAGTATATACCTAAGAATTATACCTTATGTAGGTATTAAAAATCCTAAATCCTTTTTGTTTCCTTTGAGAAAACAATCTAAAAATCAATCCAATGAACAAACAAAGAACTATTTCGGAAATCATCCATTTATGGAAGACCGACAAAAAGCAGTATGTGAAAAAATCAACCTTCTCGGCGTACGTTTTGCTAATCGAAAATCACTTATTACCAGTTTTTGGAAACAAGCATCAATTTGAAGAGGAAGAAGTGCAAAACTTTGTATTCCAAAAATTAGAACGAGGCCTGAGCCAGAAAACAGTAAAAGATATATTGATTGTGTTGAAGATGGTGATGAAATTCGGTGTCAAGAACAAATGGGTAGAGCATAAGCAACTCGACATTAAGTTTCCCACACAGAGAGAAAAACAAAATATGGAGGTAATGAGCCGTCCTCATCAAAAAATGGTAATGCAATATATTCAGGAGCATTTCACCTTTCGGAATATAGGTGTGTATATCTGTCTTTGTTCAGGTATGCGTATTGGCGAAATATGTGCCCTCGTTTGGGAAGATGTTGATATTGATAATGGCCTTATTAACGTCAGAAGAACGATACAACGTATTTATACCATTGAAGGTGGTGTTCGTAAAACAGAGCTTATTCTTGATGCACCTAAAACCAAAAACTCCATCCGTCAAATCCCAATGAATAAGGATTTACTGAGCATTATTAAACCCATTAAGAAGGTCGTAAACAATTCCTTTTTTGTTTTAACGAACGATGCGAAGCCTACAGAACCAAGAACTTATCGTACCTATTACAAAAATCTGATGAAAGAATTGGAAGTGCCTGAACTCAAATTTCATGGCTTGCGACATAGTTTTGCCACGAGATGTATTGAAAGTAAATGTGACTATAAAACAGTAAGTGTTCTCTTAGGGCATTCCAATATTAGCACAACTTTAAATCTATACGTGCATCCCAATTTAGAGCAAAAAAAGAAAGTAATAGACCAAATGTTTCGGGGGCTAAAGTGATTATTGTACCAGTAGTACCATTAAAATATTTCAAATAAAATATTTCCTGTACCTTTAGAATATTTTATTTTATGTCGAAACAACCTGAACAGGTCTTAGAAGAACAACTAATAACGCAACTGCAAAAACTGGGTTATGGCCTGGCCCATATCAGTAACGAGGCTGAGCTTATTCTTAACCTGAAGAGCCAGTTAGAAAAACACAATGGCGTTAAGTTTACTGCTGCTGAATTTGAAAAGGTGTTAAATATCCTCAGTAAAGGTTCTGTATTTGAGAAGGCCAAAACACTTCGGGAGAAACAGCATATTATACAGGATAACGGAAAAGACCTTTACTTTGAATTTATAGATTGCGAGAACTGGTGTCAGAATCAGTTCCAGGTAACACATCAGGTAACTGTGGAGGGGAAATACAAAAACCGTTATGATGTTACCTTGCTTATTAATGGCATGCCATTGGTGCAAATAGAACTGAAACGCAGGGGGCTGGAGTTAAAAGAGGCATTTAATCAAATTAACCGTTATCAACGGCATTCTTTTGGGGAAAACTATGCCTTGTTCCAATACATACAGGTGTTTGTTATCAGTAACGGAGTAAATACCAAATACTATGCTAATAATAGAAATCAATCTTTCAAACAAACATTTTTCTGGACTGATAAAGAGAATAACCGGCTAACCAATATTCTTAATGGGTTTACAGACAATTTCTTAGAGCCTTGCCACATATCGAAAATGATATGCAAATACATTGTGCTTAATGAAACCGAAAAAAGGCTTATGCTACTTCGCCCGTACCAGTATTATGCTGTAGAAGCCATTATTGACCGTGTTACAAACTCTACTAATAATGGCTATATATGGCATACCACTGGTTCAGGAAAGACATTAACATCATTTAAAGCGAGCCAGGTATTAATGAAACTACCTCAGGTTAAAAAGGTAGTGTTTGTGGTAGACAGGAAGGATTTGGATTATCAAACAAACCGAGAATTCAATAACTTTAGCAAGGGATGTATTGACGGTACAGATAATACAAGAAAGTTAGTTGAGCAATTTTCTGATAATAGCACAAAATTGATAGTTACCACCATTCAAAAGCTAAATACAGCAATCAGTAAGGAACACCATTTAGAGAAAATGGGTAAGCTGAAAGATGAGCGTATTGTATTTATTTTTGATGAGTGTCACCGCAGTCAGTTTGGGGAAACACATAAGAGAATAAATCAATTCTTTAGTAACATTCAACTATTCGGCTTCACGGGTACGCCTATTTTTAAGGACAATGCCGTAAAAAATGAGCATGGAAAACGCACTACTAAGGAACTATTTGGAGATTGCCTGCATAAATATGTTATTACCGATGCAATCAAAGATGAGAATGTTTTAAAATTCTCAGTGGAGTATGTGGGTAGGTATAAAAAGAAGAAAGAGAGTGAAACTAATATTGATATTGAGGTGGAGGGTATTGATGTGAAAGAACTCATGGAGGATAAAGGCCGCCTCGAAAAAATTACCGATTATATAATTGCTAACCATAGCCGTAAAACACACAATAGAGAATTTACTGGCATGTTTTGTGTTAGTGATATTGAAACACTTATTAAATACTACGATTTATTCCAGAAGAAGAAGGAAAAGGGAATTCACGGCTTAAGGATTGCAACTATATTCAGTTACGTAGCTAATGAGGAAGATGCCGATGCCAACGGTTTTTTACCCGATGAATTATCAGTAGCGGCAGAACCCAAGGTTTTATATGGACTGAACAAGCATAGCAGAGAAAAACTGGATGAATTTATTGAGCATTATAATAAGATGTTTGATACTAAATTTTCTACTCAAGATAGTTTGTCATTTTATAATTATTACAATGATATTTCAAAAAAGGTAAGGGAAAGGAAAATAGATATATTATTGGTGGTAAATATGTATTTAACGGGGTTTGATAGCCCACCGTTAAATACACTTTATGTCGATAAGAATTTGAAGTATCACGGACTGATACAAGCATATTCAAGAACCAACCGTATTTTAAATGAACTAAAATCGCAGGGTAATATAGTAGTGTTTCGTAATCTTAAAAAAGCCACTGATGATGCTATAACCTTATTCAGTAATAAAGATGCTATTGAAGTTATTATAATGCAACCTTATGAGGATTATGTAAGGAAGTTTAATGAGGCATTTGTTGCATTGCTTGAAATTGTACCAACGGTTGACAGTGTTAATGATTTGCAAACCGAAGACGACGAATTGGCTTTTATTACGGCTTTTCGAGACCTCATGCGGATAAAAAATATTCTTACCGCTTTTTCCGACTTTAAATGGGAAGACTTGGATATGAATGAACAGCTTTTTGCCAATTATAGCAGTAAGTATATGGATTTATGGCAAAAAGTAAAATTAGACCACCAGAAGGAAAAGGTATCTATTTTAGAGGACGTTGACTTTGAACTGGAACTAATACACCGGGACGAAATAAATGTGGCCTATATTATCCAGTTGTTAATCAAAATGAAATCGCAGGCCCAGGCCGATGTAACCAAAACAGAAAAGGAGATATTCAACCTATTGAATACAGAGGCCAATTTAAGAAGCAAGCGCGAGTTAATAGAGAAATTCATACTGGAAAACCTGCCTGTGGTTAAAGATTCTGATGATGTATCGCAAGAATTTGAAAAATACTGGAGCGAAGAACAGCAAAAAGCCTTTAGTCAAATTATAAAGGAAGAAAACTTGTCGGCGGAGAAAACTCGCGTACTTATTGAAGATTACCTTTATGCCGAAAGAGAACCTTTGCGCGATGAAATTCTTGAATTATTGAAAGACAAACAGCCGACAGTGATGGAACGGAAAAAAGTTGGTGACAGGATACTAAAAAGGATTATGGGGTTTGTTGAGACCTTTATTAATGGAATGGCTGGGAAATAAGATGAAATTATCGCCGAAGTTAGATTATTAACAAAGTTCAGTAAGTAATTTACTTTTATAGTTTCATGTTTACTGATTAAAATAGTAATTTTGTAATATGTTCTATAGACGCAAGGTAATATTGGCATTGCTACAACTGTTTGAAGGGGAGTTAGAGAAAATCCGTCTTCAAAAACTACTTTTCCTTTTTACCCAACGTCAAATTAAAACAGAGTATGATTTTATTCCTTATAAGTTTGGATGTTATTCCTATTCTGCAAATGCAGATTTAACGGCAATGGTCGGGAGAGGTTTGTTGATAGAAACCGATAGCCAATTTAAGAGTATAGAAACCATTGATTATGTGAAAAGCCTAAAAGATGGAGACCGCAAATTACTTATAGAAGTAAAGAACTTGTATGGTAAAATGAGCAGTAATACTTTAATGAAGCATACCTACATAAACTATCCATTTTATGCTATTAATAGTGTTAAAGCGGAAAGTATTTTGACTAAGGAAGAATTTGAACAGGTTAAAAAAAGTAAACCTCGCAGCAATAAAACTATATTATTTACAATAGGATATGAGGGCATTTCTCTTGAAGAGTACTTAAATCGGCTTCTTAGAAATGATGTTAAGGTACTGGTGGATGTCCGCAGAAACCCTTTAAGCATGAAGTATGGGTTTAGTAAGGGACAGCTAAAGAGATATTGCGAGAGCTTAGGGATACAGTATTTGCACTTTCCAGAGGTAGGTATTAATTCGGAACAAAGACAAGAACTTAATACCCAGGCAGATTATGATAAGTTGTTTGTTGAATATCGAAAGAATGGTTTAACTAAAACAAAACCGACCCAAGCAAGTATCTTAAATCTATTGAAACAACATAAACGGATTGCTTTAACGTGCTTTGAATCCAATATTTGCCAGTGTCATAGAAAGCATTTGGCGGAAGCTATTGAATCATTACCTGGCTTTGAATATGAGGTAAAACATATTTAGTAGATGGCTTTAACAAAAGTTCTTATTACGGTAAAAACTTATCCAACAATCTCCGAGAAGTATGATGAACTGGTATGTACGGCTGGATTCCGTGAAGACGGAACATGGATAAGAGTTTACCCTGTCCCTTTTCGGAAGAGGTCGTACAATGAACAGTACAAGAAATACGATTGGATTGAACTTGATTTAGTAAAGAACACCAGCGACTTCCGACCAGAGAGTTACCGTCCTTCATCCCATGATAAGGAAATAAAAATTGTTGGTCATATAGATACTAAAAATAATTGGGCAGAAAGAAAGCAGCTTGCCCTTGGTAAGATATATTATAATTTATCGGAATTGATTGCAGAAGCTCACGATAAGAAGATATGTACTTCATTAGCTGTTTTTAAACCTACACAAATACTTGAATTTAAGGCGGAAGCTGTTGAACGTGAGTGGGACAAAGATAAGATTGCAGCGTTGCGCCAGTGTAATCTTTTTGAAGCCACAACTGGGAATGGTAAATTTGAGGTGGTTAAGAAATTACCATACAAGTTTACTTATTTGCTTACCGATAATCAAGGTAAAGAAAGTAGAATGATGATTGAGGACTGGGAAATAGGGCAGTTATATTGGAACTGTCTTGCCAATCACGAAGGAGACGAAGGAAAGGCGGTTGCAGATGTTAGAAAGAAGTATTTTGATGACTTTGCAAAAACGAAAGATTTGCATTTATTTCTTGGAACTGTTAAGGTACATCATTACGTTTCTCGTAATCCCTTTATGATTATAGGAACTTTTCATCCTAAAATTGAGCTACAAACGAGCCTCTTTTAGAATCGCATTAGGAGAGTTTGCGCTAAAAGCAAGCGGTTTCATTGAATTGTTGGCAACGGCACTCCGCATCCGCTCCGAAGATTAATAGGAGAAGAATTTTAGGCCTGCTTGTCGAGATGCTTAACAATATTGCTCAATGATGAACGTGAAAACTTAGTGTAAACAAGCGTTGAAGAGATTGAGGCATGCGATAGAAATTGCTGAACGGCTCGTATATCAACTCCCCTTCCCGCCAAAACGGTGGAAGCCGCTGTATGCCTCGCGGAATGGGCCGAAATCTTTTTAGGAATAGCGCACATTTCCATTATCATTGCCAAATGCGCATTAAATTTCTGGTTTGAAATACCTCTGAAAAGTGGCCCATCAACATCACGCCGGCCTGCCGAGTAACGGTGAACAATTTCAGCGGCTTCCTTGAACAATGGAATTTCTACCTGCGTTTTAGTTTTTTGTGCTTTATATGTAACCCACATGATACCTTCCTCATCGGTATAAAAACTATTGATGCGCAGGTTAATCAAGTCTCCGAAACGGCAAGGGCAATAGCAGCTAAAGACGAATGCGTCGCGCACACGTATCAATGACATGTTGCTGCTAAGAGGATGTGTGGCTACCCTTCTTAATTCATCCATATTTAAATGCAGGCGCTTGCTGTTCACTTCTTTTATTTTAAAACCGTCGAAGGGTGAACGGGCAATTATTTCTCGCATGACAGCCTTGTTAAATACAGCCTTACACTTTACAAGATACCGATTGGTCGTATTCTCTCCTAATGGGTTGCCTGTGTTCTCAAATTTGTTTGTAAGCAGATAGTGCTTCCATCTATCAATATGGCCGCGGGTAAAATCATTCAGGAATATCTTTTCTTCGTGTGTCAGCGCAAGAAAACTGCGTAACTTATCTTGTGCCTGGATATAATGCCTCACAACACTGAGACTATATTCATTGGGTCTGGCCCTTAACTCCTCAATGTGCAGATCAAAGAAGTCAAGCAGCCGCATTCTCTGAATATGGTCACCTTTTAACATCCTTATAATATCCTTTGCATCGCAGGTCTTATTATCACGCTCCATATTAAACCTGATGTCTTCAATTTGTTTGGTTATACTAATGAGCCTGTGGTTAATACGAACATAATCTTTTGCCTTAGATGTGGCCCTGCCCGCTTCCTTATCCCAATGATCCGATTTCACATATTCTCCAACCTTAAGCATAGATATGACACGGTTTTTTATTATGCGCAGGTATACCAGGCAACGGTCATCGCTCATAGGCCGTCTGGTATCTAATACAAATTTCACGCTGAAGTTTAAAATTGTCATATTATTTCTTCATTTCCTGCCTTGCATATAGCAATTCTTCAATTTCACTAAGCCTATAGAATGTGCCTTTACCGTCAATAATTGATGAAGAGGAAAGGATACCTTCTTTCCGTAACCTCCATAAGGAAGTTCGCCCTATTTTAAGTAACCTATATACTTCGTCCTCATGCACCCAGTCTCCTATAGCAAGGCTTTTTCCCGAGATATTATTGGCCTCTGCCATTTGAATGAGCTTTGCAATGCTCTCTTCAATGGCTTTCAGTCTACTTTCATCTATTACTATATGTAAATCAGTGTTGAGCAAGTTTATATGTATTTTTTTAGTGGATTGTTTTTGGGCTTGTGCTTTTATTGTTCTTTACCAAAAATTGCTAACAGGTCTCTACGATTATATGTGTACACAAAGATGTTTTCATAGTCTCGGATTTTTGCGGCATTTTCATAATCTTCTTGTTCCACTAAGCCTTGAAGGACAATTGCTGCATCTTCATCGGTTAAGAGTATGGCAAGCATTGTTTGTTGTCCTACTGTGGCCTCAAATATATTTCCAGTTAAGTGGGCTACAAGGACTATGTCCTCTGAATTCGCATTAAAATTACCTTCCTCCTCAACTCCAATGTGAAGACTATTGGTATCCCTATAATTTTGCGGCATAATAATGTTCTTTTCGATGAAGAATGAGAACAGGTTTTTCGCTTTATGTTCTTCGTCTTTTTTATTCTTTGCCATTTGGTTCAGATATTTATTTGTTATAGATGCTCTTTGTTTATTGGTTTTATGGTACCCTAAAATTCTTTGTGAAATGGAATAGGTTCCTCACAGGCACGAACTGGATTAACGTCCCCGATACGTATCAAAATCATCTTCAGGAAAATCCCAGTCATCTTCAGAACCTTCATTCTCGTGAAGGTCTTTCAACAGTTCATATTCGGTTACCAGTTTCCTAATCTTGTTTGCGGCGACAACATCAATATGTCCCTGTAAGAATTTCAGGCGGCTTGCAACTTCGTCAATACCGTTTATTATTACCGTTTCATAATGGGCCACAAGTATTTTCAACTCGCTGCTTCTGATTTTAACCTTAGCTCCTGTGGGGCGAGTGGCTAAAACCTTGAACTCTCTTTGCCTCCTGTTAGAAATCGGCTGTTCGCCAATTATCTTGGCAAGAGTAACGCTGTAAATCAATACATATAGCTCGTCGGAACTCATTAAGACCGAACAGTTTTTTGCAAGGGGTACGGTAAGGGTTGCCGATGCCGATTTTGCATTGCTTCTACCGCTATTGTGCTTTGATACTGAAATATGCTTTACCATGATATTTAGGTTTTATTTGTTGTGGGTGTTTTTTAATGAGCCTCAAACCAGTTTTTGCCGTATTTGATGTCAACGGTCAATGGCACTTTCAGGGTAACGGCATTCTCCATCTTGTCTTTTACAAGAACCAGTACTTCGTCCAGTTCATCTTTAGGGACATCGAATAATAACTCGTCGTGCACCTGCAATACCATCCGGGTATTGAGCTTCCTTTCGGCCAGTTCCTTATGTATGTTAACCATAGCAATCTTAATGATGTCCGCACTGGAGCCCTGAATGGGGGTATTCACCGCATTACGTTTTGCGGCGCTGCGTTTAGCGGAATCGTACGAGTTTATATCGGGTAAAAATCTTTTTCGCTTCATCAGGGTTTCTGCGTAGCCCTTGCTTACCGCATTGAATATGGCATCGTCGCTGAACTGTTTTATACCGGGGTATGTAGTGAAATACGATTCAATAATTTCTTTAGCTTCAAGTTCGGTTACAAGCTTCCCTGTTTCCCGTGTCAGCCGTTGGGCGAGTGTATAGGTACCCATACCATACAGGATACCGAAGCTGACCGACTTTGCTACCTTGCGCCTGTTATCATCTTTGGTTATTTCAGATATAGGAACTCCGAAGACCTTTGCCGCGGTGAGTGTATGTATATCATCATCCCTAAGGTATGCTTGAATTAAGGTAGTGTCACCACTGAAATGAGCAGCAATACGCAATTCTATCTGTGAATAGTCCGCTGCCACTATTACATGGTTATCGTCCCTTCCCACAAAAGCCTTGCGTATATGCTGCCCGAACCCGTGCGCTTGTTTTGGAATATTTTGCACAGAAGGACTGGACGAAGAAAGCCTGCCTGTACTCGTTACTGCTTGATTAAAGTTGGTATGAACACGACCTGTAAAGGGGTTTACCTGGTTAGGCAGTTTCTCCATGAACGTGCTGCTCAGGCTCGATATTTTATTGTATTTAATTATTATAGGTATAATGGGGTGTGCATCTTTCAGCTTGTCAATCTCAGTAGCCGCCGTGCTATAATCTCCGCTCGCATTCTTCTCACCCTGTGATTCCAACCCAAGCTTTTGAAAGAGGATTTTACTTAACTGTCTCGGGCTATTAATGTTGAAGGTCTCACCGGCCAGTTCGTATACCTGTTCCTCAAGGGTTTTCATTTCAGCCTGGGCTTCCATATTTAGCTCGCGTAAAGCCTGGGCATCTACTTTAATGCCTTCCTCCTCCATATCACCAAGTACAGTAGCAAGCGGTACTTCAATATTGGTGAATAATTCCAACAGGTCTTTTTCGCAAAGGTCTTTTTCGAGTAGTGGTTTAAGTTGCAGCGTAAAATCAACATCTTCTGCCGAATACTCGGCCAGCTTATTTAATGGCACCTTATCAATACTTCTGCTCTTGGCATCCTTGTCAAACAGGTCATTGTATTCTATCTGCTGGTAGTTCAACATTTCCAGGGTAACAAGCTTCAGTCCATGCTTTTTACTGTCAGGGTTACAGAGGTAATGTGCCAGCATGGTATCGAATATTTTACCGCTTACTGCAATACCGTACTTCTTTAAAACCTGTTGGTCGTACTTATAGTTGTGCGCGATCTTTTCAATCAAAGGGTTAGTAAATAGGTGGGCGAATTCAGCAAGTACTTTCTTTGCCTGCTCCTTATTCTTGGGCAATGGAACGTAATATGCTTCATTAGGTTTGAATGCTATTGCAAGCCCCCTGATTTCAAGAGTGGCATATTCCAGGCCAGTCGTTTCGGTGTCGAAAGCAAAACAGGTTTGCCTTTCCAACTCGGCGATAAGATTTTTCCGTTTATCCGCAGTGTTGACTATATGATATTGGTGAGCAACATCTTTAATAGTCTTTACTTGGCTTGTTTCCGCCGGTGCATTAACAGAAGGCTCTCCGGCCGGTGGCACTGTACTTGGAGGAACTACTTCCTTATTCGGAGTAATGATGATGAACTTCTTGGTTGCAGCAGGATGCTCATAAAATGGTATACCTTTAAAGGCAAGGAACTGCTTAATTTTTTTGGTGGTCTTATTCGGCGAACGAAAAAATACACGCAGGTCGGGATAGGCCTTTATGAATTCATCATGTATCTCTTTTTTATGGAATCTTACAGTGCCCTCCAATAGCTTATCTTCCATATATTCATAGAACTCCGGCCCAATAGTTTTCATTATCTTCCTGCTGGCTATATTGATTTGTGGCGGCCGCTTGACACCGAAAGTCAAATAGATTTTCATGAACTTCATAATGATATTGTGAAAAAGATTCCATTCCGCATCGTCCCAATCGTTGAATAGGTTGTGTCCGAAATCGTCTTTGGGCGTGTGGTTAGGGCCATAATAATCTGAAACCTCAAATGTGACCTCTCTCCGGTCTGAGCTATTGCCTGAGGGGCCTTTCATTACATCATTACCCGTGAACAGTACTTTGGGCGCTTCTTCAAAAGGTATACAAATTTCACCCTTGTGTTTCTGCTCAGTAGTCCAGTCGTCAGTGATAAGGTTATAATAATTCTCGAAATCTTCCTTGCTGTTCACGTCCTGCAACACAACCACCTTTGTACCCGGCTGAACCCGCTGGAAAGCGAAAGTGCGCTTTATTGAAAAGTTTTTCATAGGCACGATTATCGTGCTGCGGACGAACTTGAATATATTGGAGATAAGCCCTTTTCCAGTGCCGCCATTGGCATCACCCGTTTCGCCTATCTCCTGATCGACCAGTATTATTGCAAACGCATTGGCCGGGTCTTTATAACTGTGTATAATATACGCAATAAGTGTAATAAGGCTTTGATACCTGCTCTTGTCCCTGCCGGATACATTAAAAAGAAATTGCTCAATCTCTGATTCCAGTGGCTTAACCTGTACAAGGGTAACTGTTTTATTGCTTATCGCGTGCCTCCACACCAATCCGTTAAGGCTTTCATAAGGTATCATCGTTATATCCTCCTTTGTTACCTGTGCTGCACCGTTCCCGAAAAAGAAATAAGCGGTATCTTTCGTATCCTCAACAAAGCGCACCTCTTCTTGCTTAATAAACTCGAATCGAACCTTTTCAAAGAGGTTCCTACTCCTGCCGACTATTTTACTTAACAGTTCATTTTTGGTAACGTCATTACCAAGGTCGCGTGGCAATACATTCATTACCCATTGACGGATATACCTGACAATTTCACCGGTATCCGAATTTTCAACAATATTTTTGCGTATGCGCACAAGGCGTTTACCGCCACCTATAGTTATCCAGCGCCAACCGCATTTTTCTATAAAATCGATAAGTTGGGCATCGTCGATAACAAGCTTGCCCTTGGGTGTGATAGTGTAAAATTCACCGAAGATTGGGTCAATAATCGAGCCGCTATTACTGCTTGTATTGCTACTCTTACCCCCGCCAATACCTGAATGGCCGGTTCTGTCATATTGCTTCCTTTTTTTGGGATCGCCAAGTACATCATAAGCCTCGGCAATTTCCTTGAATTTATCTGCTGCATCCTTATCGTTAGGGTTGCGGTCAGGGTGGTGCTGCATTGCCTTTTTGCGGTATGCCTTTTTTATTTCATCTGCCGTTGCGTTCCTATCAATACCTAATATGCTGTAATAATCTTTTTTTGCCATAATGAATCTGTTATACCTATATCTCTTTTATAGCACTCCACGGCTGTGCTGGTAACCAGCACCTTACCGCTAAGTGTGATAAAATGAAAAATGATCTTACTTTTTTTCTTTAAAACCTGTTAAACAATTTTACCCCTGCGGCGAAAGGCTCTTACGCCTTTCGCCCTTGCTTTTGCGAGTGTCGAGCATTTACGCTTTTTTACTACCAAACAACACATTGCCAAAACGACCAGTTGTTACAGTATCAGAATCTGCATTCTCCACATCTTCTTTTACATAATTCGCTTTACCATCTTTCAATTCATAAACAGTTGTTGTCCTTTCTTCGCGAGTTTCGCACGTAATTACTATCACCTCCTTCCTGTCCTGCTGTTCACTTACTTTAACATCTGCACTTTCACCTATCCTACGATCCACAGTCCATGCTTCAAAGACTGTACAAAATGATACCACGTCGCGTTCTTTGCAGGCTTTCTTAATACGAGCACCCAACATATCCTTATCTCTATCGCTTGTAAGTACTATTACTGACACTTCTTGCCGGTACTCGCTACCCTCTTTAATAAGAAGGAACAACATGGGCTGAAACCCACCGCTTTGCTCGTAAAAATAAGTTGCGAACTTTTTGATCGTATCGTGCCATTCCTTTTTCACTTCCGCAAAAGGTTTGGCAGCTTCTGGTGCCACTGGCTCCTGTCCTTCTTTTGCCAAATTCTGTGTGGCATCAGTCACTTTGGCACCAACAGCTTCTTTCTTTTCTGCACTGGCGGCTTGTTCTCTTTGCAGGGCTTTTGCCTGCTTGTTGAAATTTCTCATTTGTTCGTTAAATTTTTACCTGTTAAACCTTTCGCGCTCGACTTTTTCGTGCGCACTTTTTTACTTGCTACCCGATCTTTTGCCAATACTGGCCGGCTACTTTGCAGCTCGACGGATTTACGCTGTACCTCTATCCAATACGCAAGCCTATTTTCCTTTGCAGCATGGTTCGCATGATCTTCAGGGGTGAAGCTTTCAGGGAAAAGCGAATAGGCTTCACCTAATTCTACGGCCTTTCGGTAGTAGTCAATAAGGTGTTGCATTTCAAATTGGTTTGGGAATGCTACTTGCTTGTCGGTACCTTCGCCATTTAGGTCAAAAAAGGAAAATTCAACTGGCGGCGCTTTTTTAGGCTTGTGGGCTTTAAGCCCTTTACTTGTCTTAGTCATAGTGTTATGGTTGTTTACCGTTATTTAAAGGGGCAAGCCAACCATTAGGCTGACTTGCCGTATCTTTTACCCTATAAGAATCATTGCTACGATAATTGAACGTTCACTACCTGCCGGTAATTCGATACCCGCAATGTTAGCTTTTGGGAAATAGAACCGACCCGCAGAGTTCGATTTGCCTTTAACAACATGGCCGGTTAAAACAGTACCATTAATCAACAGAAGATTAACCTGCTGCCCTTTTTCTATCTGGGCGATACGTACCCCAAACAGTTCGATGTCGTAAAGGGAGCTTATGTAAGCGCCTTCTGAGTCTTTATCCTTCGAGCCTTTCTTCCGAACCAAGGTAAGTTGCTGTTGTGCACCTGACAGAGGAGTGTATTTCTTTACGGGCCTGTTAGGATCGGTGTTATACTTCTGCGTATGCCTGCCGGAACGAACTGTCATTCTTACCGGCAAAAGCGCGGTTGCGTTTTTGTCGACTGACGCTGAATGCTCAGCCATTACTTTATCAAAAGAATCGGTTGGCTGGTTAACGGTACTACCGCCGTTGTCGGTTTGCTGTGCTGTGTTTAACAGCGCTTCTGTGTTCTCCATTTTTTTTTTGAGTTTAACTAATTACATTTGGTACTAAGATGTTTTGTGTTTGCCTGTAAGGTTATTCAGGCTTTCTTATTTGCGATCGCTCGGTCAGTTTTTACCTCCCACCATTGTTCCTTCCATGTCTTGCGCTGTAACTCTTGCCAGTAAGCCAGCCTTTCCTCCATAATTATTAGGCTCAGCGATTCTTCCTTTTTACCTGTCATGAATAATTCTTCCTCCTTAGCCATCGCTGTATAGTGGTTAATTAGGACATTCAGCTCACACTGATAGACAGATGCAGCTTCAGGGCCATTACTGTCGAACCCGCATAAATAGGTATCGACATTTGGAGCCGGTCTATCTTTTCTTGCCCATGCCTCTATCGCGGCTTGCATTGTTCGGTTTCTGTTTCTTGTCTTTTTCATTTTTATTAATTATCCTGATTATGGTTACTTTTTATTTGCCAAGCTTTCTTTTAAATGGTCCTTCCATAGCTTATCCATAATCTTTTTTATTAAGCCTCTCTCTTTTGCTGTGTAATAGGCTTCTGGGTCTCTTTCCTTAACAAGGGGTAGAAGATGGTTGATAAACTCTTTCTTGTTTTTGTACGTTGGTGTATTCATGGGTGTAAATTTTAAGGTTGAATTCTATTTTTTTTTACGATACAAATGTACGAGTTAAGTAATCGCAAATAACCGTAACATGCTATTAATCAGCTTAATAGCTTAACCTAACTTAATTAAGTGCTATTAAGTACCAGGCAAAAAAATGAAATAAAAAAAGCCCCATCCGGGGCTTGTATTTAGTTGCTCGAAAAAGCAATTAAGACTTGGGAGGTATCAGTTCCTTTATATCGAAGGCTGTTTTTACAATATCAGTTATTTCCCTTCTGTATGTATGCATTGCTCCTTTGCCGATGGCCTCATAACTAATTATGGTACGTTTACTTTCGCTCAGCATCTGCGCGGAACCCTTAATAGCAACACGACCTCCAGTTATTTGAAATCGTTGCTTAATATCATCGAAGGTTTTGGGATCTAAATTATTACCAACTCTTTTAAATGATTCAGGCTCTTCAAGTGTAAGCACATAAAGAAGCACCATGAAGTATATTATTTTAATATTGCTTCCAATCCATTTAAGTTTGCCAGCACTCCCGCCATTAAATAACTCTTTGAAATCTCCAATTTCACCTTTTATAATCCCTTTGTCGGTTAAAGCCTTGAATAGAGTTTCTATCTTTTTATTGTCATTGTATTTTTTTGCCAACCTAAAGAACCCCGGTAGTTTCCCTGGAGACCGCTTACTATTAAAACGAAATTCGTGCTTTTCCTTTACACCTGCTACTTTGCTGATCTCTTTTAAAACAAGCGCTAAGTGCGGGCGTAATATCTCTAAAGCCTCTATGTAGTCCCATTGATTTTCTTTCGGGAAATTCTCTGTATACCCCATAAATTGACTTATCCCCGAAAGGGCATATTCTATTAGCAGATACAAAGGAGAATCGAGGTTAACCTTTACTTCCATATCAACAAGTGTATCCCGTATATCAAAAAGCGACTTTAAGGAGAACTCAGCATTGCCGTTGGAGCACATCTGCATGTCTAATATCTTTTTCTTACCGCATCGTATAAATATTTCTTTTGCAATGGCCCTTTCCTTAGTTGTAGGTGTGAAGGAAAACCTCATATTATCTGGCAGGTCAATGGCTACTTCGCCCGTTTTATACTTTTTCTGTGTGTAGAAATCATTACCCCTAAAGGCTGAAAAATCAAACGTAAGGGATTCCGCACGCATTTTTTTATTTGTAGACATGCCGTTGTAGTTAAAGGATTAGCGTTGCAAAGGTAAGGCTTCTAATAAATAAAACCATTTACTCTTCTTACCCAGATGTTATTAGGAGTGGACATAGTGCCATGTTTAATCCCAAACAGTAAATACTATTGCTATGAAAGCTAAAGTGCACTAAGCTCCTCTTATGCCATGCAACTTTCTTTATTATGATGTACGCTTTTAAAGATATAGATACCTTTAGATAAAATTAAATCGAATTCTATTTAAAACTGCATCGGATTACTCGCTCGGCAAGCCTCGCGAGCAACCGATGCACTCTTTAAACACAAACGACAAGACTTATATTGCATTCTTCACACTTTGTTTCGCCTTCGGCGAGAAAGATGGGTGAACGACAGCAGAGGTCACTAAATGACTTCTGCCGCACTTGCGACCAAGGGGCCACCGGTTCACTTCAACAGTGGACATATTAAGGTATTCAACTCTTATCCTTTTAGAATGGCGGTCATAGAAGTTATGCTCAACCGGGTAGGTATTAATTTTTCATTGGAAGAAAGGAATAGCGATGAAAAATTAGTGCCTGCTATCGCCGCTCACTAATTCTTATGATCGCCTTCGCATTATTTATGTGAAAATTGAAGCTTTTTATTCTAAAGGCTTTATGTGCATAAAGTGTATAAAAAATGATGCGGTTACTATAAAGAGTGTTTTGTCAGAGAGGTTTTTAAACTGACATTTTCGCCGGGAACCATCGTGTTTTTAGAGAAGAAAAGCCTGTAATAAGATGGTTACCTTAAGCATGTGTGAAAAGCTTACGCATTATTTTCATGTTTATTAAGGAGTTATTAGCTAATGAGTAGTCATAAATTAAGCTCTTTTCAAGAGATAATATTTATTTTTTAGGATAACAATTGGAGCGTTAATGCTTGTATTGAAAGACTTCACTAACGTATGAATTTAAGCTGCGGAATATATTTAAGGAGTTCTAACTGCTGGGGCTGATTTCATAAAACCAAGTAGCGGTAGGTGTTTTCTATAGGGGACATAAAGGCGACATTGGGGACACTCAACTTAGAAAGGTTGAGAAAGCAAGGGCAAAAGAATTGCCATCAGGGCCCAGTATTACTTCATGTGTGGTTATTTTTTCCGGCCATCGTTGCTGTTTATTTTAGCCCTAAGTGTTTTTAAGTAATAAGTAACATACTCAAAATTATGGAACCAATCAAAGTGCAGCTAATCCACCCTGGGCGGCAAAAGCCTTTTCGCCTTGGCAAAGGGTACATACAATTACCTGATGGCCACTTAATCAGGGAGTGGTGTAACGACAAGACCGGTAGCGTAAAGCCAAGTGGAGTACCTGCCTATAAACATTACCGTAAGTTTATTCAGAATAATGGCTGGTACGTAACTTCATTGAATACGAAGCCTAAAGAAGCTGAGCTTCTGTTTTGGGGTGAATGGGAGGGCAATTCTTTTTTTAACGAACTACCGAACAACGCTGATGATAAAATGCCCAACGGAATTCACCGGCCGTTTCACTCGACGATAAAACGAGGCGGGCAGAATACTGACCCTTATGTGTACGGGGATTATTTTAAGTATGCCGTATGCTTGCAAAAAGGAATGTTGACGAGGCTTCCGCCATTATCACTGGTTCTCTTTGGCACGATCTATGGCAATGCTTATTACCTGGATACGGTTTTTGTTGTCGGCTCATCCGCTCCGGCTTCAAATGTATTGACCTACGCATACTCCCAAACATACCGCGAGGCAACCCTTCATCTGCTGGAAGAATATACTGGCTTTAATCCTTCATCTGAAATAAAACTCTATCACGGCCTTACATGGTGGGACAGGGAAAGTTATTTCAGCTTCGTTCCCTGTAAGGTTAAGGGAAATTCAGGCTTTGAGAGGTTCAAAATTGATTTGGGCGATGAAGCTTTTGGGCTGGCAAGAAATACGCAAGGCTATTCCTATATGCCGAATTGCAATCTTAGCCCGCAGGAATTATGGTTACGTCTTGCCAGAAAATGCCTGAAAGACGGGTTTCTTTTGGGGGTACAATTTCAGGAGCCCATAATGAATGATACTCTTTTGAACCAGTTTAGGTAATACCAACCTAATAAAATGTATCAAGTGTAGCCCCATGAAGTATTGCTTCATCACCTATGGAGTAGTCCCCAGAAATATTATCTAACCTCATATTTCTCAATGACATCTTTTATTTTGGTACCATAGCTCTTTACACTATCTGCATACATGGTCAGGTGCTTCACTGCGCGGTTCTTTTCAGTTTTCATCTGATGAAGAGTACAGAAAGCTAAAATCAATGGCGATTGAAAAAGTTCGTTAGGGAGTTATTCTACAGTTTCATATAAACATCAGCAATAATTTTATCAGTTATACCAATATACCTCTTAGTTACTGCTAAACTGCTGTGAGAAAATATCTCTGACAAGTATACCAATGCTCTTTCGCTCTTGCCATCTGACTCCCAAACTCTTTTGCCAAATGTCTTCCGCAATGTATGGGTAGAAGGGTTTTGCATCTTTATATTATAATCACGGGATACTTCCTGCAATAACAGATTTATAAATTGTCTGGTTAATTTCCTACCATACTTGTTACAGAAGATATATCCCTCACTATCGAATATGCCCTTCTGAATTAAAGAATCTGCGCCATATTTTATTGCTTCTTTTGCAAACTTGTTAATGGTAATCTTGCGATGCTTACCAGTTTTTCCTTCTGTAATTGAAAACTCATCTTTGTCAAGTACGTCATTCCACTTAATATTAAGAAGGTCTCCCACGCGAAGGCCAAAGAAGGATCCAGTTGCAATTAATAAATACTCCCGCAACTTCCCGTCATTTTTTAATCTCACCAGTAATCCCAGCATGGTATTCCATTCCATGCCGCTCGTTGTAGTTTTTGTTCCCTTAAGGCTCATTTTGGTTTTTATTGGTTCTGCCTTGAATTTAGCCTTTTCCGGGCCTGCTTTCACTAAGTATAGAAAGTGAAAGCTGCAATTTTTTCATAAGCTATTTGAAATCAGTGAGAGATACATAAAATAAATTTTGCATTGCCGCGATTGCTTTCACTTTCAGCTTTCTTGCTTAAAAGTGAAAGAGGCTGCCGGATTTGGAATATATAGGTTAAACACTTCCATGAATATCATTCCGCACTACGAAGATTATAATCCTGCTTCGGAAAATGAAGAAGTGGGCAACAAGCCAGAATGGAGCCAGAAGGTAACTCTCCGATTAAAACCTGATGTATACAACTACATTCAAAATCGAGAAATGCCGCCTGGAACAGCTCGACCGGATAAAGAAGATGTTTCTGGCGCAGGAAGGCAAAAAGAAGACGAAGCGATAATAGAGTTTAGCCACGAGCAGGCAATGTATATGTTTTACCTGGCTATGGGCTCATTCGGTATTACTCCTAATCAGATGAAGAAATTTGCCGATGATATTGAGGCTGGTAATATTACAGAGCCATACCCTTTACGATAGGCAGCATTCATTTCATGTAAATTCTCGTGGTGGGTAGTTTTGTTTTCAGTTCCCGTATGATCCTCTTGGGTATATGGGTGTTGCCACTGAGACCTAAATATTGCAGGCCTGTCATACTTCCCAGCGATTCAGGAAGGGAAGCGAGCTCGTTATGGAACAGGTAAAGGGTCTTCAGATTGCTTAATTTTCCAATGCTCTCAGGCAGAATCCTGATTTTATTTTCCGATAAAATAAGCCTGTCCAGTTGTGTCATATTGCCAATGTTATCAGGTATTTGGGTTATCCCTGTTCGTGATAAGTCCAGCTTCGTAGTACCTTCTTCTGTCTTGTATGAAATCAGATCATCCATTCTTTCATTAATTCCGCTTGGCACAAAAATTGATTTATCAATACCCAATGGCTTGAAAAAATTATCCAGCGTTACGAAGGGATACATAAAGCCATCATCAGAAGTTTTATGGTGATCGGCTGCATCATACACTCTCATCCTGCCATTAGGAAAAACAGCGACGGCCAACTTCCATGAATCTTCTGGCAATTTCTTCTTAATCTCATCCGAGCGAACCTGGATGTAATAAAAAGTCATTAGGTAGTCGTAGAAGTATCGCTCCCAATGCACATGGTTCTTGGCCGTCGTGCACCATTTTGTACCGGCCCCATACAGGCAACTTGCTTCATGGCTCTGGGGCCTGACGATGAAAATATCGTTGGTATCCAATATGATTTCTGCATCCTTCTTTATAAGCCGTTTTAGCCCCCTTGTGCTGCTGATGTTATTAAGCTCCTGTACATATAAATCAAGCTGTTGGAATGTTTTAAAGGAGTGTATGTCTTTTATAACAACCTGGCTCCTGTTCAGTAAAGCATCATATTCCGAGATACGGTTTCTGAGTTGATCAAGGTCAACATTGGCGAGGTAATATTTAATGATGAAGGGAAGGTATTTTTGGTTTGGGGAGGGGTCGAGCTCTGCGAGGAACTCAAGGTCAGCCTGGCTTATCAACCCTCTTTTGACATACTGTTGTACACTGCTACTTCTGTTCATGGTCGTCTTATTTTGGGTTATTCAGTTGCTCATCACCACAATTTTTTCATTTACCAGTTCCAATGCCACACGATACGCGCAATTAAAAGCTTGCCGAATATCACCCTCCGCAGGTACTTTAAAGAGCGCAATAATTCTCCTGTCCTGGTCTGCTATCTTATCAAACTCCCAGGCCTTTGGTGTGGGTTCATCCAGGATGGCAAAGAGCGCTTCCCTGTCCTCTTTTGAAAGATTATATAAGGCTGCCATCAGGAGCATACTGGTATACTTGCGATAGCTCTTGGCGTACTTCTTTTTATAGTTGACTGGTTTTAATTCTTCCTTCTTTTTCATGGTAGGTAAGGTTTATAAATGAGAAGAGCCCCGAAAGGGGCCCTTCTTTTTTATTTGCGATTATTACTCAGCTTTAATCTTCATGCCTAAAGAAGCGGCAATCTTTAAGAATGGTTTGAGGGTATCTGCTGACCACTGGTTGCAAACTGCCACCTTATCCTTCTTTATTCCGACATGCAGTATGTCTTCAGTTTTCAGGAAGAACCTGTCTACTTTGTTCTTTGAGAACCCTTTAGCCACTGATAATTCAGCTATCACACCAAACCTGGGCTGTATAGTTTTAGAATCAAATACTTCTTCTAATTTGGTAAGAGAAGCTTTCGGGTTGCTTTCAGTGTACTTCTTTATTACTGCATGTACAAGCCTGCCCTTACTGAGTTTGTCCTGACCGTTGAAAGCGTACTTGGTATTATCCCTGCCCGTATAGCTTTTTGGGCCAAGTCCCTCTTCTTCTTCAGTCTTCTTGTCAGCTTTTTTATCATCTTTAGTTGCTGCTTTAGGCTCAACAGTGGTAGCATTCTTTTTAGAAACGAATGTATACTCACCGGCATCACCCACTGTAATAAGGTTTTCAGCTTGCAGGTCTTTCAGGGCTTTGACTACCATGACGTGAGATACCTTCGGGTTGCCTTCTTTAATGCCATCAATGGTTGCGCCCGGATTTGCCTTGATGTAATCTGCAATTGCTTCCGTGTACTTTGAATTTGTGTTTTTCATTTTGTTGTTTTTTGGATTATTAATTTGATTTACAAAACCCGTAGAATACCTATAAACAGGGCCTCACGAGTACTACCTTGAAATTAGCCTGTTTCTTTTTCCGTGTGGCGGAAACAGAAAGGTTTTTAGCAGATGAAAACCAGTGACTTGGGGGTATCCCGCTCCCAGTATGGTATTACGGGGCTCCTACGGAAGGTATATTTCCCTTCTTATGGCCGATATATAAAGTAAATAATCGCAGATAATATGGAACAAGACCCTTGCAAAGAGCTACATTCCGACGATACAATTGAACTTACTCAATGTGACATAGAACACCAGGGCGAGAGCGCCATGTATGAAAAGGACGGGTGGCTGATTACTATTATTTCCGATAAGGAGGATTTGTGGAAGATTGAAACACCAGATGGTGCACTTATTACGGCGATAGGAAATATCCTAAGCCACAAAGGTTACAATGATGAACTTTTTCATATCAGCAACGGCAATGAACTTCTCTTGGAATGGATGGGCACTATTGTCAAAAAACATGGTTTGACCAAACGTGCCCCGCTGATGTTCTATATTAAAGGTACTACAAGGCTTATAAGCAATGGCAGTGGCCTATGGAGGCTCTGCCTGCCTGATGGTACATATACTGCCGGTAGCGGGGATTTATTTCGAGATGGCGCTTTTGATGAAGTAAGGGAGAAAAACATTTCGCAATACAGTGAAAAATTTATCGATGTGCTCAAAAGGAGGTTTGCAGCGCTTTATAAAAACAGCTACCCTAACTGGAGTTTTCATGTCATACCGGAAGAGCAGGTGTGGACGTTGAAATTCCGCCGTTATGAAAATTATATGGGTTATGGGGACCCATTCTGCGATGCTGTATTTGCCAATGTATTTGATATATGGGACGATGGTAAGTTATCCGCATGGCTCAAAGCAAGACTTGCTGAACATAATATCACTTATGGCGATTGCAGACTATGGCACAAAGTCAATGGCAAATACAGGTCAATCATTGGCGAACTATCAGGAGGGAAGGTTATACATTTCAAGAAAACAGCCAATGGCGGACTGACCTCTTTATAATACTATTTTACCATTTTCTCTACTATGTTTCCGTTAACCCTAAGGAAGTACATTCCATCCGGTAAGATAAGTTTGAGCGTATTATGACCTGGTGTTATAGTAGAATTAAAGACCACCCTTCCTGCAATATCTATAAGCTCAATAAGGGAAGCTTTTTCTGCATCAATATTAATAGTATTGGTAAAAGGATTAGGGTAGGCAGTGAATGAACTTCTGCTTTGCACGGTTGCAATGCCACTTACTAATTTCCCAATCCTATTGCTGTGGGAAATAGTTGCAGTGGCATTCATATCCCTTTTGGCTATCAATGGCGTGGAACAACCGGATACGTTCAACACTGCACCCACAGACCATCTTCCATTTGGGTAATTAGCATAATTAGGGTCAGAAATAACAAATTGCGTTCCGCTCACGGATGCAATGGAATCCCAATGACCATTTCCTATGCTATCTCTGTATAATATGTAAGTGTTCACCGGGCTGGCATTGTTTTGTATAAGGTAGCCCGTACCGCTCCATGAGAATGTGCCGACTGAATTACTGATCCACATGGTATTTTGCCATGGGCTGTTTGCAAAGGGTTCTTCATTGCCGCATGAATTAACACTCGTCAGGCAATATCTCATTGTAGAGACATTCGGATTGTTCAATGTATCGACAAAATAATATATGGTGTCTTTGTAAGGCTTCTCGGCAAGCTTTTGCCATTGGTTGGATGAATTATAGAAATAAACCTTAAAGCTGTCAATTGCCTGGCCGCTTAACCCTGCGGTATCCCAAATAATAACATTATGCAGGTAATTTGAGTCTACAGTAACCCAGCATATATTTCCAGACGGGAACTTCTTGATAAAATGAAATTTCAGGTTGTTCATATCAGGAACCTCTGTATCGCCACAAAAAGCGGTTACGTATGAAATGAAGGAAGTGGAATCCGCCAAATTTACAGTGGCAGTGCTGCCCGATTTAATTGTATTGCCGGCAATACGAATAGAGTCGTTGGGAGGAAGGGAATTGGTGATTTTGACTGAGTTGCAGTAATATATTGTATCGCTCGTATACCCTGAGATTGCCTGGAAATGTACATTAATCTTAATTGTGTCATTGCCATATCCTCCATTCAAGATAATAGTTTGTGATCTTGAAATAGTGGACACCAGGCTAAGCAGCACTAAAAAAAGCAGTTTAATAGTTTTCATTCGATTTATGTTTTGATTATGAAGTAAATTTATTTTGCTTCCACGAGTGGAAAAAACCACTGCCAATTAAAATCATAGATGCAATATTCTCCAATAAAGACGAGACTTACAAGAAGCATTTGGTTCTTTTGAGTTCACTCAATTCATATCGTTCATTTGATTCATATCGGTTATTTTTTTCATTCGGTAAAACAATCTGATTTGCGTTATAATTTTGACGTTATGCTATCCGAAATCATCAAAGCAAAACTGGAAGAAAAAGTGGGTTTCCGTATTCGGTACTCACGCGATTGTGATACCCTGGCCGAGAAAATACAGGCTGACTGTAAATGCAGGATCAGCGGCTCCACACTGAAGAGGCTTTTCGGATTTGTCAAGGGCGAGAAAGAGCCCCGTGCATATACACTTGACATATTGGCAAACTATATCGGGCATCAGTCCTGGGATGAATTGCTGTTATCATTCAACCCCCAGGCCGCTAATACGCGGAAGGAAATAACTGAGTTAAAAACTGCAAAGCTTAAACAGGGTGAGAAATTCGAGCTAAGTTATAAACCCAATACTATAATAACTATTGAACATATTGGTAAGTCTAAGTTCAAAGTACTCACAGTAAAAAATAGCCGTTTAAAAGAGGGAAATGTTTTTAAAGCCTCAGTTATAACACTACACCATCCTTTGTTTGTTCTTGATGTGGAAGGCTCTACTGGAAAAGAAGGTAAGATGATTGAAGGTAAAATAAGCGGAATCACTTCAATAAAGAAGCTTTGAGTATTTCCATAATGTAGTCTTACTTAATCTGGTGCAGTTCTTTTGCTTTATCGAACCCTATCCACTTGCCTTCTCTATCAAGCCCCCTGTTTGCAAGTTGTCTCTTGATTAAATAAGTAATATCGAATTCGCCTTTCAGGGCTTCAGTGAGTAATTGAGTGGCTGTCATATTAAAAATGTAGCGAGGGTCAAGTTCATCGTTGCGCCCATCGAATTTCTTCAAGTCCTGTTCTTTGCTGATCTTTTTTGTCATAGGTTACTGGGTATTACGTTAAGTTCGAGTACTGTCAGCCCTTCCGCTTCAACAGGAAGGTCAGAATTATAGCATCTGAAAATATCTTGTATCTTATAATGTTTGTATTCTTTGAAGCCACGTGAGCTGATTGTTTTTACATCAGGCATCAATATCAGCAACTGGCGCTCCAAATCGCTCAGGTCTGCCATCCAGTGATCTGCTATAAGTGAGGGAATAAATTTTACGTAGAGTGTTTCCATTAAATATCCTTCATTTGAGATTTAGAGAATTCCGTATCGAACCTTCCATGCTTATCAGGGAAAACCACGCGCAAGACTTTTCTGTCGTCCTCCGTAGCGGGAAGCATCAGAACGGGGAACCTTTCTATTATATCATTGTATTTTCTCTTCGCCTTAAATTTCTTCCCGCCCTCAAGCAATCTTCCTATATTGTTCATGATGCCCTGGGCATTCTCAGGGCTTAGTGGTAAACATATCTGCACGTCCGGGTGCTTAAACTTTTCGGGGAAACCGTGCGTATGTATGTTTACACCGAATGGATAATTTTCATCAGGTGTAATGTAATGCACCATCCATCCGAACTTCTTCATTAGCTCGTCGTGCCTTGCGTGCATGGCTTCTAATCCGTTCTTACATCCTTCACATTGGCAATCGTTCATATTATAATTGTATTAGAGTTCAAGTTTGGTCTGTGTTATTGTAATGATGTTATTTTGTGGAATGGGTGGTTTCTCCTGTTTCTCTGATTTTTTAAAGGGTGCACTGTTGTATATTATCCCTTCATTGGCGGGTAGCTTGGTAATTATGGGCACCTTTAAATAGGGTTGCAGAAACTCAATAGTATAACCTCCCCAATGTTCTCCGCTTAAGGAATTCATGTGGGCTACTTCTCCGGGCAATCCGTTCAGGCACAAGTTTATTGCGCACATCTTTACGCAACGGCTATCCAAATCTGCACCTCCGAAATAATTATTCCTACTGACTTTTGCAGCGCTCAACAGCATCCGGCCTGAGCCGCAACATGGGTCTAAAATCCGTTTACCAACGGTGGAATCCTTATCCATCGTTATCTGAGCCATGAAGTCACTGACATGCTGCGGGGTAAAGAACTGGCCGTGCTTACCTCTGCTCAGGTTTGTCTGGTAGAATTCTCCCAAACAATCCACAAGGCCCTTACCGCCATCGTCCATTATAATTATCATTTCGGCAAGTAATTCACAGAACAGGTTGACTTCTTCTTTCTTATATCGCTTAACAATAGAAAGATATTCCTCTTCGTACTTGCCGGCAGAAAGAGCGCATATAACCATATCCAGGTAATCGGTAAACACATTTTCTTCCGATCTGCTGTGAGCTATCTTATTAAAGGTTGCCGTGAAATTCTTTATGTCTATCATATTAGAGCAAATAAACCGTCCGGAGGCGAGAGAAAAAAACCTGGAAAGGTATATTTCACTTTAATTTACTTGTGCTTGTTCCAGTCTGGACATTCTGCTACACTTGCTGGTTTTGACATAAAAACCATTGCAACCATGCTTATAGAGTTACGAGGCCTGAAAAACCTGAATATTAAGAACAGCAAATCTGTGGCAGCACTAATTCGTGAAATCCTATCGAAGGCACAAGAATTTGATAAGTTACGATTACAAACTTTTTAGGCAATGGCCATAATACGCTCTCTTTTGGTACAGATGTTTATACAGGTAATTCTTATAACTATGATACCAAATATGATACAAAGCCTGTTCCAGGCACAACCAATCAAAAATATGCTGGGCAGTCTCAATTTGATCCTGTTAGTATGCCTGGATTCAATGAGTCGTTAAATATGGGGCGGACATTCATTAGTTTGACTACTT
>JBKQUY010000014.1:0-46005 GCA_052325425.1 Bacteroidia bacterium
GATAAAGACCAGCGTGTATGAGTGCATCATTGACAATGTTGATGTAAAGAACACCATACTTACCACCGAGACCCCTAACCTCGACTTGCTGCCTGCCCATATTGACCTGGTAGGAGCCGAAATAGAGATGATAAACCTGCCCAGCCGCGAAAAGATGATGCGCGCCGCATTGGCCAAGGTAAAAGAAGAATACGAGTTTATTGTACTCGATTGTTCACCTTCCCTGGGGCTTATCACGCTCAATGCCTTATCTGCTGCCGATTCTGTTATTATTCCCATACAGTGTGAATACTTTGCTCTGGAAGGGCTTGGCAAGCTTTTGCAGACCATTAAGATAGTTCAGGAACGCCTGAACCCTGACTTGGAGATTGAGGGCATTCTTTTAACCATGTACGATGGCCGCCTTAACCTATGCAACCAGGTTGTGGAGGAGGTCAAGACCCACTTCCAGCAGATTGTATTTGATACCATTGTGCACCGTAACATCAAGCTGAGCGAAGCTCCCAGTTTTGGAAAGACAATCATCATGCACGACGCGGCTTCGAGAGGAGCCTTGAACTACCTGCACCTGGCCCGTGAAGTGCTGCAAAAGAACAAGATGACCCGCCTGAAACAGAGCGACAAAATAATCAACGTAGAAGAAAACTAACATGAGCGATAACAGTAAAAAGAGGGTTTTGGGAAGAGGATTAAGCGCATTGCTTGAATCGGAAAGCGACAATGTAACGGCATCGTCCGGCGCTTCAGGATTACATACATCGGGAGGCATGTCGCAGATATTTATAAGCCAGATAGAAGCCAACCCTTTTCAGCCCCGCAGCCGTTTTGAGGAAGTACCTATGAAGGAACTGACAGATTCAATACGCCAGCACGGAGTAATACAGCCCATTACCGTCCGCAGGGTAAGTAAGGACAGGTATCAGCTTATATCGGGAGAAAGAAGGCTGAAAGCTTCGGAATTAGCCGGGCTGCAGGAAATACCCGCTTATATCAGGGTTGCCAACGACCAGGCCATGCTCGAAATGGCATTGATTGAGAATACCCACAGGGAAGATTTGGACGCCATAGAAATAGCTCTCGGATACCTCAGGCTTATTGAGGAATGCAGCCTTACACAGGAAGACCTTTCTGAAAAGGTAGGTAAAGACCGCACTACCATTACCAACTACCTGCGTTTATTAAAACTGCCTCCTGTAATTCAGTTAGCCATACGTGAGAAGAAGATAACCATGGGCCATGCTAAAGCCATTATCAGCATTGATAATCCGGCAGGGCAGCTCAGCGCCTTCGATAAGATACTGGATGAATCGCTTAGCGTGCGCGAAACCGAAGGCATGGCCAAGAACACCAAAGCCGCTTACTCAAAAAGAGGCAGAAGCTCCGCAGGCAGAGGCGAAAGCCCAGATGATAGCAGGATTGAGCGTGAACTCTCTTCAGCATTGGCGGCTAAAGTTAAGCTTACACGGGGAGGTTCGGGAAGAGGCAAGATTGTCATCCCTTTTAAATCCGACGAGGATCTCAGTAAGATTATTAAATCATTGCATGCCCGTTAAGCTTCTGCGACAATTCCTTCTTGCACTGTTCCTCATAATTGCAGCTATGCCGCAAGTATGGGCGCAAAAAAGGGATTCGGTTGCGAAGGCTACTGTTGATACCAATTCAAACCTGCATTCAGGCGATACCACTGCGCATAAAGCCAAGCTCAAAATCTGGCAGCATCCCTACCCCTATCCACAATTTGCTATGCTTTGCTCTGTTGTTGTACCGGGGCTTGGGCAGTTTTACAACAAAGCCTACTGGAAACTGCCTATCGTTTATGTAGGAATAGGCACTTTCGTCTATTTTGCAGTTACCGACCAGCAGCAGTATCGAATCTATTACGATGCACTGGCATCGGCATATAATCCCAATTCAACGAACCCATTGAATAAAATATATACTCCCGATAACCTTGTCTATATTATGAACTACTATAGCCGCTACCGCAACCTTTGCTGGATTGGAGCAGGGTTTATATACCTGCTACAGGTTATAGATGCCAATGTTGACGCCCAACTCCACAGCTTTGATGTTAGCGACAACATCTCATTTCATTTTGCTCCCCAGTTTAATACAGACCCAATGAGCGGTAGGTACACCATTCAGCCTGGATTTAGCTTAGTGAAGAGGTTTTAATTTTTGTCATGCTGAGCATAGCGAAGTTGCTTCCCATAAAATCAAGTAATCCCAACCTTTTTCTATCGACGCATCTATTCCTTATAGCATTTCACCGGGAAGCCCGTAGGGCTTCAATATTAATAGCCCCGCAAAGATTGCGGGGTGCAGAAAACAACCTATTAGTTGCAACCCCGTAGGGGTTGAATATTGAGGAATACAGTTGCTTGTTTTATTCAACCCCGCTGGGGTTGCAATGGCTCCCGCATTCTGTATACCACCGATTTCATCGGTGGCTACTCATATTCAAGTCCTACGGACTTCGATAACACAATGACATTGCCAACTAAGTTTTACTAATTATTTCAAAGAACGCAATAATTTACTTTTCTGGATTTTGAGTGTTTATTTAGATATTTCTTGCTTTATGTAATTCATTAGCTAAAAGCTTTTTATTTCTCGGCTCTCCACCTCCACCCTAAACTTTTTATTGGGTATCCTCGCTTTAGCAAGTTCTAGGGTTTGCAATTGCCGGTTGGTATAAATGGCACACATGGTATTCGATACATGGTAAAGCTTTTTCCGGTATTGCTCAGGTGTTCCATCAATTATGGCAGCCATTACCTCATGGCGGGGAGTAACAGGGTCGTAGCCATAATCGTGCCATATAACAATGGTGTTCTCATGCACCAGGTGCTTAAATATGTTTTCCGTATCGCTCTTTACCGATTCATAATGGTGGTCACCGTCAATAAAAATTACGTCAAATTTCTTATTTAATCCGGCATAATCAAAAGTCAAAGAGTTCCCATACAATTGGGTAATTCTTTCATTGCCCTTGGAGAAAAAACCAATCAGTTCGCCATCTTTTTTATCCGAAATTTCTTTAGGGTCAAAGTCCATAGTATAGCATTCGGAGCACACATCGGCAACATTTATCACGCTCTCTCCCCGGCAAGTGCCTATTTCAAAATATCTGCAATTAGGTATCGTCTTGCATAGGCCGCGTATAATGCACAAATCAGTGGGCAATGAGCCTCCTTCCAAAAAGGCAAATGTATTTAGTTCCTCCTTAAAACCGGGCAACAAGACATTAATATCCACCACCGGCAAGCTGCTTATATGATAGTGTTTCTCCACATATTTCAGCCATAGTTTATCATCCGCCAACACATGGTTAAGCAACCAGGGATTTTTGGCTATTTCAAAAATTGCTTTAAATGTTTTTTGTATCTTTTTCAGCATAATAAATCAGATTAAGACAGTGAGACTGCCACGTCCGTGGATGCCGGGCTCGCAGTTGTGACGGCAGGAATGTACGCTGTACATTCACAAATTGCGAGGTACGAAGCAATCTCAGTATTCTTTTGTAAATTCATTTTCATTCACAATTCACCATTCACAATTCACAATTCACCATTTACAATTCACAATTGATTTAAGGCACATTCATGTATTTATGGCTCTGCAACGAAACCTGCCACTGCGGATGCTTTTTTACAAAATCGACAATCAATGGCATAACCTTTTCAGCCTTGCTCCATTCCGGTTGCAACAGAAGCATGCACTCTTCCGAAACCATTGCGGCATTCTTTTCAGCCCAGGCAAAATCGTCTTTATTATAGATAATTACCTTCAACTCATCAGCCAGTTTATATGATTCCCTTAAGGGTTCTTTTCTCTTTTTGGGAGACAGGCATACCCAGTCAAAACTTCCTGTAATAGACGAAGAACCCGATGTTTCAATGTGTATAGCTATACCAAGCTTTCTTAATTGAAGAGTAAGTTCCTTTAAATTGTGCATGGCAGGTTCTCCCCCAGTAATAACTGCAATAGGCGCGCCTGACTTTTTAACTTCCTTTATAAGCTTTTCAATATCAACCAAAGGATGCGTGTTTACATCCCAGCTTTCTTTCACATCGCACCAATGGCAACCCACATCACAACCGGCCAGCCTGATAAAGTAGGCCGCGCTGCCGCTATGCATACCCTCACCCTGAATGGTATAGAAATGTTCCATAACGGGAAGAGAGTGATGAATTATGAGTGATGAATTATGTGTTTTCAAGGAACCATTAATATATTTTCTTTTTCCACTCATAACTTATAACTCATAATTCATAACTGTTTTAAAAGTTAAAGTCTCCCGGTTCACCCGATAATTCCCTGCCTTTGGTTATAGCTACTTTCCACTCATCCAGTTCCTCGTTTATTTCAGCAGAATCTTCATTTTCATACGATATACCCAATTCCTGTTTCTGCAAATAATCTTCATAAACCAATGGCAAAAGCCTCTGTATCTGTTTGCGGCGGTAATTTTCCCATGCTTCTATCATGGCATCTCTCCAGTCGGTACATGCCCTTATGGGCACTATATCGCTCAATTCTTTCAGTTCTTTAAATGCCAGTTCGGCAAGCTCATCGGCAAACTCCATGGGCTTATGGCTCTTCTCATACGAAAGAAAATATTTCAGAATATCTTTCTCCTCGTAGCTGCGGACAAACTTTTCAATAATGTTCGGGTTATACACCGAAAGGTATTCGTCTCCCTCTTTCTTCGCGGTTCCTGCAATATCTGTCTTTTCATCGGGAGCAGTTTTATTCAGGTGCTCATAATATACCTTCAGGTATTTGCTCTCTTTCTCCCCGCGGGTATCCGTTAATGTCATCAGCTTATCTGTCCCCATGCGGTTGTCGTAAAACTGGTACCACAAAGGTATTACAAGCTCCTCGCCTTCTTTAGCATTATTGTATTCGTCGGTAAAGCGCAGGTAATCCTGCCATTCAAATTCATAGTCAGACTCGGCAGGGTCAATTTCAGCATCATCATTTTGTATATACTCCAGGTAGAGGTCGAACTCCCATTGGGTAATTGGGGGAACAAAGTTGCATTGCTTTACATTGTATTCCCAGTAGCGGAAATCCATAGTGGTGGTAATGCCGGGTATTTTTATTTTTTCGGCTCTCCACTGGCATTGCAGGTTAAAAAGCTTTTTCTGCTGAATCTGCCACAGGCAGCTTTGCGCCATGTTATAAAACCTGAGCTGGTGGTCTTCATTATGCTCATAGTAAAACCTGCCCCAGTTAATCCAGGTTACCTTGCGGCGGGCATAAGCCTTTATAAACTCCTCAATATCATCAGGGTGATACGCTGCAAAAAACTCCTTATAACGGACATTGTTACGCAATTCATATTCTATTTCCATGCGTGCCACAGCCTCTTTTTCGGCTTCGTCAACCTCCTGCCTTAAGTGCTCCGGCAGGTTCTCTTTATTTTCGTTTTCCATAATCAATCTTCGGGTTAAGAGCTAAGAATTAAGAGTTAAGAATGTAGGAAATATCTTTTTTATTGCTCTTCATTCTTCGCTCTTAGTTCTTCACTATTTTTTATTGATTTTTTCCATATAAATATCTACGTTCTGTAAAAAATACTTCAATGTTTTCTGGTCATCTGTTTCAATCATAACGTCGTAGAGGTTCATATATTTCTCCGAATACCTGCCCACCTTGCATTTTGCTTTTGAAAGGGCCGCCACGTAAATAAGAGGCAAGGCCATGGTAATGTTCAGGTCGAGCAACAAATCGAACTCCTCTTTTACAAAGTTATCAATAAAATTCATTGCAGGTTTAAAGTACCAGTTTACTTCTTTCTTAGTGAAGCATACATGGTCCATTGAGGTGGTAATATTGCCCGGGTTTTCCTTCAGAGGTATATAGCCCACCGACCTTACCTTTTTGCCCATTTCTCTCAGGTAAGTAATGTATTTCTTCACCAGTTCAACCTCGTTAACATCGGCTGCATGATATATAATGCCAACGTTTTTGGCATCTTTCAGGTTTGTTATGATGTGCGGCCTTTTATTATCCGCGCTTTCCTTCCTTAAAAAGTACTCCCCTGCCTTTATTTTAATATCCTCTATAAATCCCACAATTCAGTAAAGTTGCATTCAAAGGTAAGGTTAATTAGGAATTAGGAATAATGGAATTTTCCTTTTTTATTTTCATATATAATTTCAAATTGAGTTTTAGTGTATTTGACTCCTGATTCTTAATTCTTAATTGAATTCACGCCATTATCAGTTTTTTCTTTTTCGGGTAGCTGTAAACATAACGCATGGCGTCAATGGCGTGGTCATTTTCTTTTATGGGGCGATGTATAAAGTTCCCCCTCATGTCGGTATCCCACATATATTCCCTCATTTCTTTAATAAGGTTAAGGCTGTCGGCGGTAACATTTATTTTCCTGTCGAGCAGCAGGTTAATGCCATGTTCAACGCTGTCGGGCCCTTTAATGGCAGGGTACAGCCCCGGCCATCCTTTATGGAAAAGATAATCCACCGTTTTAGGCTCGGCGCTGTCGGCTACGGCTAATTCCTTCAGGCCGAGGTTGCGTGAAGCAAAGGCATATATTTCATCGTTGTGCATACCCGTTTTATAGAGCAGTTCGCGCACATACAGTTCTCCCTCATATTCATTAACCTGCACAATGGCGGTAGGCGAATGTGTAAATCCAAAATCAATACCATAACCCAATACCGTCCCCGGAAGGGGCGAACCCGTAGAGACGGCATGCATGTCGTCTCTGCATTGTATTACTGTCCAATTCGTAAATATCAACCCTTCGGCATTGCCAATTTCGCCTTCACCATACACCTTCCACCAGTTCTCGTTATGGCGGCGGCGTTCTATATTGGCTATTTCCTGGGGGCTGAGAAACGGGTTGTCCTTATAGGTGCTTTGCATAAACAGGTAATCAGATTCCTGCAACGATGGCAACAGGTCATTATGCACCCAAAAGCGGCGCACGGGGTTATAATCTAAAATAGTTCGTATGCGGGTGCGCACATCCAACTGCTGGAAAGATTCATAGTCAATGTTGTTGCACTCGTTTATAAAGAGGATGTCGCGCCGGGCTCCGCGAAGCCTGGATTCGTCCCTGGCTGAGAAGAACTCGACAATTGATTTACCCATGTAAAAACAATGTTCGGTTTTATTCTCTTCAATCCCGGTCCAGCCACGCGAATGTATTATGCGCCTGAAATCGCGCATAGCTCCCCGTTGCAGATGAGGCATACTTTCCGATACTACAGATATGATATATCCCTTTTCTGAGCCCACCGCCAAAACGGCAAGATACTGCAAAATGGCATACGTTTTGCCTGAACCGGTACCTCCCTGGTGAATGATATAGCGCCTTTCAGCCGAAGTGGCATCTAACAGTTTTGTGTTATAATTATTCATCTTTTTGTTACTCGCCTCAGGTTTTATTTTTTATCTGACTCATGATTTTTCCCGCAATATCGCTAAGGCTTTTCATTCGTAATTTTTAATTTTTAATTCGTAATTGAATTTATTCGCGTCATGTTATTTTTTAATTGTGCTCATGATTATAAAACCATAATTATTCATTTGTAGGTTTTATAATTGGCGGTGAGTGGCGGTGGGTGGCGAAAAAAAATAGACAATAGAGTTTATACCGAATAGGAAACAAGTAATATCAAACAATGGTCTCGCAGAGTTTCGCTGATTAATGCGCTGATTTTCGCAAAAAAATATTTGAATCTGCGGAACTTTGCGTAAAACTCTGTGGAAATCTGCGGGAAACTTTTACACATAATTAAGTTGGTATATACCTGACAAATATGAGTTTGCAAGAAATTATTAAGACTGCCACGTCTGCCATATTTTTATGAAACGGCGGACTCGCAGTTGCAATTTGTGAGGCGCTCCGTCATTGCGAGGCTTTGCGAAGCAATCTCAGCGGCTTTATTGATTTTTGCAAACCGATGCTCTTTCAGTATAAATTCTGATTCTTACTTTTTCTCTTTACTCTTTCCCTGGTCCAATATTTTATGTATTACTCTTTCTTCTTCAGGGTTGTCTGCCAGTATCTGTATTACGTGCGTCTTTTCACCCGTTTTGCCATCGGCAGCTTTATATACGCCGCGCATCTTTAACAATAGGTCAATGGCATTTATCATTTCTGAACAGGAAGGCCGGCACTTAACATTCTCGTAAACCCCCTTTGGATTTTTCACTTTTTTTTCAAATTCCAATTTCCCCGATACTATGGCGCAAAGCCTTGCCTCCAGTTCTAAATTGCTCTTCATCCATTGTTCGGCTTCCTTTGCAATAATATCTGCCCTGACCGCCTCTACTACCGCCTCCCTTTTTTTCATCCTGCTGGTAATAATATCCTGGGCAAAAGCTATATAACGCTCCAGGGTGCGCCTCGGCATACCCCATTTGGGCATATATTCCTTCAATATTTGCGGGGTGCTATAGCCGCTTTCTAGTTTTTCGGCCAATTCTGTGATTTTGAGCCTGTACTCGATTTTGCTTTTCATGATTTATTTAGTTTTAAGGGTTAAGTGGTAAGGAATAAGTCATGGTATTTACTTTCTCCATATTCCTTACTCCTTTTTCCTGCCAATTTGGCAATGCAAAAGTAAACAATATATTTATTATTTAATAAACATAAAGTTAATAAAGTTTTCAACAACCGGAAAGCAATTTGATGATTTGATAATTTGGTGATTTGTTAACTTATTCATTATCAAATCACCAAATTAGTTTTTTCCTTACCTTAGTCACCCAAAATCTATTTATTCAATCACCAAAATCACCCCATTATGAAAAAGATTACGTTAACCTTTTCACTTTTAGCTTTTAGCTTTTCACTTTCCAATGCCCAAATAGTAACTACACTAGCAGGTTCTACCTCCATAGGCATAAACAATGGTATTGGCACCGCTGCTACTTTCCATACCCCGGCCGGAATAGCTTATGATGGTAGTGGTACCCTCTATATAGGCGATGAAATAAACAATAGGATACGGCAGATTGTTATTTCGAGCGCTAACGTAACTACTTTAGCCGGTACAGGCGCACAAAGCGATGTTAATGGGCCCGATTCAATGGCAACATTCGACTATCCTATCGGATTAAGTCCAGATGGAAAAGGAAACTTATTTGTGGCTGATGCATACAGCTATGAAGTACGCAAGATTGGACTGGGCGATGTAAGTAACCTGGCTCCAAGCGACCTACCTACCGGTGTAGCTACCGATGGCAGTGGCAACCTCTATGTGGTTGCCCAGTTTGGCCAGAAAATTCAGCAGATTAACATTGCCTCAGGAGCAGTTACCACTTTAGCAGGCAGTGGCGCGTCGGGGAATGCCAACGGTATAGGTACTGCAGCTACTTTCAATTATCCTTATGGCATAGCTTATGATGGCAGTGGTAACCTGTATGTCGGCGATCAGAGCAATAATGAAATAAGAAAAATTGTCATCTCAACTGGTGCAGTAAGCCTTTTTGCCGGGTCACCAACAGGAGCAACAGGCTCTGCAAACGGAACAGGTACAGCAGCTACTTTCTATGGCCCTGAGGGCTTAACCTGCGATGGCAATGGCAATTTGTTTGTGGCTGATTATTACAATAGTGAAATAAGGCAAATTGTAATATCAAGCGGCGTTGTTTCACTTCTTGCGGGCTCTCCTACCGGGGGGCACGGCTCAGCAGATGGAACAGGAACCGCAGCAAATTTTTATGACCCAAGCGGAGTTGCAACAGATGGAAACGGTAACTTATATGTAGCTGATATGGAAAACAATGAAATACGGCAAATTGTTATTTCAAGCGGTGTAGTTACAACCTTTGCCGGCAGCCCCTCTATAGGTATTGCCAACGGAATTGGCACAGCAGCGCAGTTCCACGCACCCGCAGGCATAACTTGTGATGGCAATGGAAATCTTTATGTCGGCGATGAACTAAACGATAGGATACGGCAAATTGTTATTTCGAGCGCTAACGTAACTACGTTGGCCGGTACAGGCACACAAAGTGGCATAAATGGCCCCGATTCAGCAGCAACATTCGACTACCCTATCGGAGTAACTACTGATGGTAGGGGAAACTTATTTGTGGCAGATGCCTATAGTTATGAAGTGCGACAGATCAGCCTGAACTATGTAAGCAACCTGGCCCCATGCGACCTGCCTACCGGTGCAGCTACCGATGGCAATGGCAACCTCTATGTAGTCGCTCAGTTTGGCCAGAAAATCCAGCAAATCAATACTGCGTCAGGAGCAGTTACCACATTAGCCGGCAGTGGTGTGTCGGGCAATGCCAATGGATTTGGAACTGCGGCAACATTCAATTACCCCTACGGAGTGGCTTACGATGGAAATGGTAATTTATACGTGGGAGACCAGAGCAATAACGAAATAAGAAAAATTGTTATTTCAAGTGGCCAGGTAAGCCTCGTAGCCGGTTCTCCTGTCGGCGCTTCAGGCCATGCCGATGGAATAGGTACAGCCGCCAGCTTTTACGGCCCGGAGGGCTTAGCTTGCGACCACAATGGCAACCTTTATGTGGCCGACTATTATAATAATGAAATACGTAAAATAGTTCTTTCGAGCGGTATGGTTTACACCTATGCCGGTTCAACTACCAGGGGTACTGCCAATGGGGCAGACACCGCAGCAAGATTCAACGGCCCTACTGGAGTTGCTGTTGATGGCAGCGGCAATTTATATGTCGCAGATGCACAAAACAATGAAATACGCATGATAACACCGGCCCCGGTTGCATATTTTAAAGCCAGCGATACCATTTTCTGTAATGGCGGAACGGTGCGGTTTACTGATACATCGCATAATGCTCCAACAAGCTGGCAATGGTATTTCCAGAATGGCACACCCGATACTTCAACCATGCAAAACCCAAGCGTGGTGTTTAACAGCCCGGGTATTGATAGCGTGCAATTAATAATAAACAGCGTTGGTGGCACCAGCAGCTTAACCAAAAAGACATATATAAAGGTGAATGGTATTATTACAAACGGTATGATACAATCTAACACCAATATTTGTGAAGGGATGCCTGATACCATGGTTGCCAATGTAACCGGCGATATTGGTTGTACAGTCGGCAGCATAAGTTATGTATGGAAGCCCACGGGAACTCCCCCAACATCCGGTGCGGAAGATACCATTCTGGTTATATCAAACAAAGCATATACCAATAAATTAGGAGAAGTAACCATGACCGACAGCAATGGTTGCATAGCTGTTGACAGCATCAGGATTAATTCGAGCGTTATACGCACAAACGGAATTTTAACCGCAACGCAAACAACCATGTGCACCGGAACATATGACACGCTTGTAGCCAATATCATTAATGATACAATCTCCGGTTCAGGAAGTTTAAGTTATAGCTGGTTACCCCTTGGGGGAGTTGGCCCCAGCTCTGGCGCATTAGATACCGATATAGTACAGATGAATAAACCCTGGAATGGTAAATTGGCAATAGCCTATATCAGTGGTGGAGGCTGCAGAGTTATTGATAGCGTAAAGACAATTGTAAATGCGACTCCGACAGTTACAATTACAGGTATAGATACTATAAATGCAGGAAGCAGTGATACATTGGTTGCAGGTGGTGCTTGCAATTATATATGGCCTGCCGGTGCAACTACCGATACTATATTTGTATTCCCCACGACGGCAACAACTTATACTTTAATAGGTACATGTAGCGGCTGTAGTGTTACCGATACTTTTACTGTGCATGTAAATGCACCTCTGGGATTAAACAACCTCTCTAACTCAATGTCAATCTCAGCTTACCCTAATCCTAGCAACGGCATATTCCAAATCCTTGCTAATAGCCGTCAGCCAATAGCTAATAGCCAAATTGAGGTTTATACTGTTTTAGGCGAGAAAGTTTCCACTCCATTCACCATTTACCATTTACCATTCACAATTAACTTAAGTGCTCAGCCCGCCGGAATGTATTTTGTAAAAGTGATTACCGGTAAGGATGTGCAGATGGTGAAAATAATTAAAAATTAAACTGCTTATCCCTTGAATCCTCCCCTCAAGGGGAGGGTTTGGGCGGGGCTGTTAAATTAAACTGCTTATTCCTTGAACCTTCCCCTTGAGGGGGAGTTTTCGTAGGGGCTGATAATATCAAATTGTTTTTACCTCGAAACAGAAAACCTCGCAATTTTCTGCCAATCAGTGCCCGCTATCCTGAGGAGATAGTTGCCATTGGCAAGGCCCGATACATCGAGGCTGGTAAGAGTAGAATGGCCATTAAGGTTTTGTGTCAAAACCAATTTGCCCATCATATCATACACTTCAAGAGACTGACCACTGACTACTGACCACTGACCACTGCTTATATTAAGCCTGTCAGTTGCCGGAACAGGGTATAATTTAATATCAGAATTGTTGCTTAATTCATCTATACCTGTCGGGTTTGAAGATGGTATCAGAATATCTATGCTATCGGCAGTAATACATGAATTTTGGTCAGATACTTTTACAGTAAATTCTTCGTAACAAACTCCGGTAATAGTATCGGTATAAGCGCTGTCCGGTGTCCAGAAATAAGAATAAGGCGGAGTGCCGCCATTTACAATAGCCCACAGCGTATTATTGCAGCCACATGCTCCGCCTTCCGGTGTAAAGCATGGTTTAACAACAATAGTATCGATACTTACCAGCAAAGGGGCTGGTTGATTAATGGTTATGGTAGTGGTGGCATTGTTTCCATTATTATCGGTAACGGTAACGGTATATGTACCCGGAGCAAGGCCGGTTGCTGTACTATCAGAACCGCCTGCCGGAGCCCATGTGTAGGTATAAGGCGCCACTCCACCCGAAGGAGTAACTATGGCGCTTCCGTTTGTGCTTCCGTTGCATTTGGCGTCATTTCCCAGAACAGCAAGCTTTAATGAGCCTTGACCGATGGTAAGCAAAGGTAAACCAGCTAAGAGAAAAAGTGCAATGAAAGTATATTTTTTCATCCTGTCTTAATAAAAAGTTTATTGATTTATATCAATAACACAGAACAAATATACGAATAATACCTGTCAAAACCAAATAGTCCTTTCAGGATGTTATCAACATACTGGTTATAAAGGCGAAATGTCTATTGTAAAGTCCGGTGCGTGCCGTCGCAAAAAGGCTTTTTAGACGAATGTTTGCATCCGCACCAGGCTACTTTTTTAGCTTCGGTAATAACTTCTTTTATAGGTGTAAATGAAGTTACCTTATGCGAACCATCACAGTATGGCTGGTTTTTGCTCCTGCCGCATGCACACCAGGAATAAGTACCCGGTTGCAAATCCATTACGACATAAGGGCCTTTTTGTGCTACAACCGGTTCTTTTGAGTCTTCCATAAAAATATTTTTTTTGCAAAAGTAAGGAATTGGCTGATGATTGGTAGCGAAACAGTACAAATCATTTTACCACAGAGAACACAGAGAAAAAAACACGCAGAGTTCCACAGAGATAAAAAGTATTTATTGTTTGTTTTTTCTCTGTGTTACTCAGCGCCTGCTCTGCGGTTATTTTTTTCAACCACTTAAGAATTCTCAAATGGTCAGTCATGAATACATCGAACTGAAAACCCGTCCGACTCACAGCCGTTCAATTGGTTCACCTGCTCAGTACCTGCGTTCAGGTATCGAATCCGCGCATAGCCTTCACCGCAATCAGTAGCCGACCAGAACCTGGCATTCGAGCCCAGGCCGGTAAACGCACCCATGAATGAGCAGCCCGCAGGCAAGGCATTGAAACTACTACTATTATCTCCATCCCACCCGTTATTGCTCTTCATTTTTTTACCTGCTATTTTATTTCCTCCCAAATAGCCTGTTAAGGTTGTCCATTCATCATCCGTTGGAATGTGCCAGCCTTGAGGAGCTAAACCTCTTTTATCATGAATGGCATACCAGTTATATAACTTTCCATATTTACTTCTGCTTAAAGAACTTCCATTGTAATTACACCAGGCTGGTTTACCATCCCTGCCGGCTTCTAAAAATTTCTTTTGATTTTCTATTTCAGGTATCCTGTCACCATTCCTGAATGTGCTGACATCCAGATTCCTGGCAGTCCATAATTGGTTGCCTATTTTTACAGAGGCAATTTCATTATCTGTTTTGCTTTGGAACGAAAAAAGAGCAAGGATAAAAATTACCAGTAATGGTTTCATCAATATATGTTATTATTCAATTACAATATTAAACAATAAACTCAGATATTATACCTGTTTTTACAATAATTATAACTGTTTAAGGCATGGCTATAAGCCAACATCTGGTAGCTCACTTGCATCTCAGGTATTTAGTGGCATCTTCGCTTTTCTTTCCTTGCATCAAGGTAAAATTCAGTATATAACTTTCACCTGATTTATGCACAAATCCAATCGTATCGCCTTCGTTTATTTCATCTCCCTGTTTAACTGAAGCGCGGGTTAAGCTGGAATACATCGCTATGTATTTACCATGTTTTACCATTACTGTAAACAAATGCCTGATGGTATCTTTTATAACAGAGCTGACGCTGCCCGGAAGCACTGCATAAGAAATACTGTCATCTGAAGAAATAGTATAACTACCGCTATTATCGGGTGATGGTGTAATTTTTCCCTTATGACAGGGGCAATTAAGGTCGGTTGACATCCAACTATTGCTGGCCATTTTTTTATCACACATATCAATATGTTCTTTGGGATAAGTCTCTCCGGGTTTTGCCATTAAGGCAAGCTTATAAAACCTTTTGGCTGTAAGGTAATCGCTGCCAGAAAATGCCAGATCAGCTTTCGATATTGACTTATCGTAATCTATTTTACTGTCTTTTTGTTTTGCCGTATCCTTTTGACCAAGGCAGGCAAAGCTTACTGCCAATAATAATCCACAGGTAATATTCTTTTTCATGCCATAAATCTACTAAAAATGTGAATCAAAGGTTGAAAAAAATAACCGCAGAGTGCACAGAGCAAGCACTGAGAGCCGCAGAGAAAAAAAACAAAAACAAACCATAAATACTTATTATCTCTGCGAAACTCAGCGGGCTGTTTGCTCTGCGCGCTCTGCGGTTAAATGATTTGTATGATACAAAACATTTTTTTTTAACTTTGGCAACCTTAATAAAAATAATACATTACAATAATATGGGAAAAGGAGACAGAAGGTCCCGCAAAGGGAAAATATGGGCAGGCAGCTATGGTGTTACCCGCAAAAGAAAAAAATCGAAAGCCGCTTATGTTCCGAAAGTGAAAAAAGTTGCTGCGCCCAAAGCAGCTAAAGAAGAAGTTGCAGAGGTTGCAGAACCAAAGGTAAAGAAAGCCCCGGTAAAAAAAGCAGCGCCTAAGAAAAAGGCAGCGTCCAAAAAGAGCGAAGAACCAAAAAATCCCGAATAGCGAATAACGGGTAACGATTTCAGAAGTTCTGATTTACCTGTGCCACCGCTAAAGCTAAGGCGCACGCGGTCGTAAATCACTATTCGTTAATCGTTATTCTAATATCTGTTATTGAGTTTATGCCAGCACCTTTCCCTTACTGAGGGTTTGGTGCTTTTTTATCATAGCCACAAAATCATCGAAAAGGTAACGCGAGTCATGCGGCCCGGGCGATGCTTCGGGATGGTACTGAACGGCAAAAACAGGCAGGTCTTTTCTCCTGATTCCTTCTATGGTTCCGTCGTTAAGGTTTAGGTGCGTTATCTCAATATTCTTATTCTTTTTTATCTCGTCTTCACTTACGGCAAAACCATGATTCTGCGATGTAACCTCGCATTTGCCTGTACCCAGGTTTTTTACCGGGTGGTTTATTCCCCTGTGTCCCGCGTGCATTTTATAGGTAGATATGCCGCTTGCCAATGCTATAAGCTGGTGCCCGAGACAGATACCCATAACCGGTATTCCTGAATTAATTACCTGTGTAATGATTTTTACCTCATTTTTCATCGCGGCAGGGTCGCCGGGGCCGTTGGATATCATAAAGCCGTCAGGTTTCCATTTCATCATCTCCTCAAACGATGTTCCCAGCGGGAACACCTGCACATAGCAGCCACGCTCATTAAGGCAGCGTACAATATTGTGCTTTACACCCATATCGAGCAGGGCTACTCTCAGTTTTGAATCAGGGTTACCTTCGCCGTATGGCTTTTGGGCAGTAACTTTTGATGATAGTTCGAGCCCTTGCATGGAAGGCACTTTGTCGAGTTTCTTCTTCAATACAGCTATATCGGTTGTCTCTGATGAAATAATGCCGTTCATAGCGCCCTTGTTACGCAGGTAGCGGACAAGGGCACGCGTATCAATATCGGATATGGCGACAATCTTATTCTGCAAAAAATATTCTTTCAGCGACATCTGCGCCCTTTTGCGGGAAGGCACATCATTAAATGTGCGGCATACCAGCCCTGCAATTTTTATGCTGCCCGATTCGCTTTCATGCTCCTCTACCCCGTAATTTCCAATATGAACGTGGGTAGCCACCAATATCTGCCCGAAATAGGAAGGGTCGGTAAAGATTTCCTGGTAGCCTGTCATGCCTGTATTAAAACAAAGCTCGCCGGTGGTGGTTCCCGTCATTCCGGCTGCACGGCCATGAAAAACAGTTCCATCCTGTAAAAGAAGCACGGCGGGTTGAAAAAGGCTATCGGGCATTGTTGAGTTATGAATTACGAGTTATGAATTATACGCTGCATTGCAAGATATTACGAAATGCAAATTTACACCTAATATTTTTCTTGCCAAAATTGTTTTTCAGAAGTTATTAACGAACATTATGTAGGGACACAAAATTTTGTGTCCTCGGCAAAATATAGGAAAAACAGCAGGAGTTGAAAATTTTCAACCCCTGCACATCAAAAACCGTTAATCGAAATTCTATTGTGTACTTACCTTGCCACAGTAAACTTATCCCTTGCAAGAACATTGCCCTGCATATCTGTTACAATATACAGGTACATTCCATCGGAATAATCGGATGTGTTAATGGTAACTCTGCCGTTACCGAAATTTGTGCTTCCCATTTCTTTCCCGGCCAAATCATATATCCTCGCATTGCCTGCGTTATATCCGGCTGTTTGAATATTGAGTATTGTATTAGCGGGATTAGGGAATACTTTTACCTTACCGTTATCGGTAATTTCATCAATACCCGAAACCTCATTTTTAAACCAGGTAATATTGGTGGCATTAGTGGTATCAACATCCATTATAGTAATGAAAAAATTAGCGCTATTAGAATACCAGGCAAAATAATTATTGGAGAATGTGGATGTACCGGGAGCCCCAACCCATCCAATACCAATTTTGTGTTCAATGCTTGAATCTTTATCTGTTTCAAGGTGTTTAATGCGCAATGAATTATATGTTCCGGATGGGGTTGTTATATTACCCCATGCATCAACAGAGTCGTGGTAAACAGAAGTCTGGATATAACCTGTGGAATCTACACCGGATATGTTTGTATCAGCTTGCTTGTATGTGTATGAATAGGTACCTGCCCAATGATCCTTATAGGTAAGCGGAAGCGCTATCATCTCCCATGATGGGCTATACCAGATGGAGCTGACATAATAATCTCCCATAAAAAACAAACCGGTGGAAGCAGAATTATAATATTCAAATCCACCGGGATAACTGCTATAGGAAAAAGCCAAATTGGCCCCCGGAAATTGTGTGGAATAAGGAGTGCCGCCAATAGAGATTGCAGAAACTGTATCAGGTGTTGCTGTGCTCATAGCAGAAAAATTCCATGTTTGAGAGGGGCCACTACTACCCGGTGAGTTGACAATACTGCTGCTATCGGTATAGTACTCCTCATAAACAAACTTATAGCCAATATATGGCATATTTGATTGTGTTATGGTAATTTGCGCCTCTGCCGAAAGACCTGCAATAACCGACAAAATAATTCCAATTATAATTTTTTGCATGATTTTCAGGGATTTTTTTCCAAATGTAAGGTATGGTGGAAGTTTTCTCAATATTTTTACTCCTTTACAAACTTAACTACCTGGGATGATGTATTGGTAGTAACCTTCACAAAGTAAATCCCTGAAGAAAGGTTCCCAATATTCATTGACAATTCACCATTCTCAATTGACAATTCTGAACATATTTCTCTGCCTGCAACATCAACAATGCTTATACTTGCTAATCCAGCTTTTATACCATTGAATTTAATATTCAGGGTTTGGGTTGCCGGATTTGGATATACTAAGATTGAGGCCGAGGCATAAACTGGATTTAAAACTGGGGTAAATGATATATTATGCTGCGTATTGCTGCGTGTTGTGGTATTGTTGACGGTATGTCCCGGCCTTAAATCAGCATTATACGGACAACCCCCATCATATAATTCCGCATCAAGGCGATACCTGGACAAAGGATACTTTGAATAATTCGGGTCGGTCATTTGATTTTGTGTGCCTGCCACTGAATCTATTGCCTGCCAATGGCCATTACTCATAGTGTCCCTGAATAACCGGTAGGTTTTAACAGGGGTAGTTACTCCCTCAATCAAATATCCATTCCCTGCCCAATTAAATGTTCCTGTACCGCTAAAAGGAAGGAAGGCAGTGTTTTGCCAGATACTTGATGTTGTATCTTCCTCGTTGCCGCATGAATCCACATCAGTCAAAAGGTACCTTACTGTATTTGCCAATGGGTTATTGATTGGAGTACTGTCAACCAGGTAATTTGGCCCGTGAAAAGGCACTTCCTTTATTAACTGCCATATTGATGCCGAATTCTGGAAATATATTTTAAAGCTGTCAACCCGTGTCAGCCCTGTAGTATCCCATACAATAATATTATGAGTTGAAGAGGTATCTACTGTTACCATGCATAAACTTACTATAGGAGGATTAATAGTGGTTAAAACAATATTATTACTCCCTATAGTATCTCCGCAAGTATTGGTAACCGTAACTCTGTAAGTACCACTTTGTGCAGCAGTTATGCTTTGTGTGGTAGCCTTGGTACTCCACAAATAACTTGCACCCGATGGGGCGGTTAACACAACACTTTGTCCCAGGCAAAAGGTGGTTGAACCGCTTATATTTACGTTTGTTTTATTAATTCGTGGTGTATCAATGGCGCTATGCTGAAAACCACTAAAAATGCTATCGCAACCGGTTCCGCCAAATAAAACTATGGGCTCGCCTACAGTATAATCGTAATAGGTGGCGCCAACATTACCACTGCCCCCGAGGGGGTTCACCATTGCCGGGGTAAACTGTGTTACCTGGCAGATTGCTGCTTTGGCGACAAAGGCAAATACAAGAATTGGAAAATATTTCATTTTATTTTTTTTATAAATAATTGAGTATACACCTCATAATCACCTTCATTTGTGGGGACACCTAAGTTATTCCCACTGCCAGAATTAGTGGTGATATAATGTTGGATTTCTACTATAGTATTTGCAGTGGTTATGGTAATAAATCCTTTTATAAATGATCTTGTTTGGTCATTTGAAGTTGTATTGGCACTTTCAGATATTTCACTGGTGCCGGCAAGCAGCGTAGTAGAATTAGTTATATTTTGCAGACGGATTTTGTGGTAATCAACTCTAAATGCAGGGGCGCTGGCTTCAACATAATATGTACCTGCCGCAAGTTGTACCTGGTTAGATGATAACAGTTGAATAGATGAGCCTGATGATGATTGAACATGATTCAATATTCTTGTATTATAACCTGCTGTTACAGTGCCTCCACCTGTTCCACTAGCCGCAGAATCCTCAATCATCGCATAGTCGCCATACGGTACACTGTTTGCATTGAGAGCATACGGCACAGATTGAAACTTTGCTGTATTCCCGATTTGGCTAAAAGTACCGGTAAAACTAATGTTGCTGTTTATCTCAACTTTTAAGAAGGTGCTGTCTGCTCCCCAATTTATTTGACTAAAGCTTGAAGAGGTAAATGGGGTTACAGGCGTACCATTACCAATTACGGCAGTAAACTGTCCCATACTGTTAGTAGTTCTTACCTGCTGTTCCTGCCATACTTTTGTACCGCTTGATGAAGACTGGTAAATGGTAAATTGAACCGGTACTTGCTGGTTCGCTTCTGCATTCCCATTCGCATCCCGGGCCACTGCCTGGTAATTGATTCCATAAGGAAAAGTTTGGGCAAAAGCTCTTTGCGAATTAAGAATTAAGAATGCAGAATTAAGAATTAATGCTGCAATAAACAGTTTAGTTTTTTTCATGTTTTATTATTTCATTAATACCTTATTATATAATTTACATATACATTCTTTGGCCGGGTTTCGTTGCCGCCTGTACTACCACTATTCATGGTATTATTGCCTAGCGGATTTACATAATTATAACCTGCACTGCTGCCTGAATTTATAACAGACATGGCCATTGTATGACTATGGCTCTTAAATGCATCTGCTTCATAACTTCCAACTTTAGCCCCGCTATTACCGCCATTAACAGCAGTACGCGAAGCTGCATCAGGGTCATTTATGGCAGTGCTATCAGCGCCACGCAAAAACATACCTCTGAAATCGGGAACATTAAATGTGGTGCTGCCATCACCATTTCCGTAAGCAGTACCAATTGCTGCAAATAAATTAGCATAAATACCTGTACGGCTTACAGCTTGCCCATGGCAAATTAAATAACCCTGTGGCGCGCTAACCCCTCCATACGCCAGAATGGCGCCAGGCGGAGTCGGGTCAGGTGCGGCAAGTGCATAAGGTACACTTTGAAATTGGGTAGTAGCGCCAATTTGTACAAATGTGGTTATACCGGTTTGTATTTCTACTTTCAAATAATAATTGGCATTGGTCCAGTTTATCTGGCTAAAGCTTGCTGTAGTAAAAGGGTTTACGGGTTGGCCCGCTCCAATAACAGCATTAAACTGCCCCATGCTATTGGTTGTAATAGAACTTTGCGTTTCCTGGTAAACAACTGTACCCGAAGGTGAAGTCTGGTAAATGGTGAACCGTAGTGGCACAGAGGCATTTGATTCCGCATTTCCATTCGCGTCGCGCGCTACGGCCTGGTAATTTATTCCGTAAGGAAAAGTTTGTGCGAAAGCAGCAATGCCGGAAGTAATTGCCAATGCTAAAAGGATAATTGTTTTTCTCATGGGTTTAAGTGTGTTATTAAAATCTTCGAAATAAATCAAGTTCAAATATTGATACAAATCAAGGGTGCATATTAGAAAGCACCTGAACTATGATGGGAATCAGATTCAAATATTGATATAAATCGTATTGCAAATATAAAATTATTTATTAAAAAATCAATCAAGCTGCTTTTTTAACTGTTCTATGTAAAAAACTGCATTTTATCTATAAATCCTCAGTAAGTTGTAAAAAAACACAAATCCTGTTTTGGGGGAGCGCAAATTATTGCACTGAATTTGGGAATGAGAAACCAGTTAAATCCCATCAATTAGCTTATATAAATGAAAAATGGACAGAAGAATCTGCCCATTTTGTATTCTTATTAAAAACCCGGATCTATCTAATTAAGACTATTTCACGAGCTTTTTTTTAATAAAGAAAAGATTTTTTACCTTGCCACAGTAAACTTATCCCTTGCAAGAACGTTACCTTGCATATCTGTTACAATATACAGGTACATTCCATCGGAATAATCAGATGTGTTAATGGTAACTCTGCCGTTCCCGAAATTTGTGCTTCCCATTTCTTTTCCGGCCAAATCGTATATCTTCACATTGCCTGCATTATAACCGGCTGTTTGAATATTGAGCACTGTATTAGCAGGGTTCGGGAATACTTTTACCTTACCGTTATCGGTAATTTCATCAATACCTGCTACCTGAGATTTCTTTAAATAACTGGCTCCTGTAACTGTACCGCCAACCGAGCCTAAATCAACTTCAGCTACATTAATGCCTTTACCGTTTGCCCACCAAACAAAACTCTGTGTTGGAGTACTGGCGCCCGATGCGCTTGCAAATACCCATGTCTTAGAAGCCGTGGAATGATAATATTCAGAGTCATATAATGTAGTGGAAATCTCATTCACCCTGAGTGAACCGTAAGTGCCTGTAGGTGTGGTTACATTGCCCCAGGAATCTATAGAATCATCTAAAGTTGTTTTTGATATTTCTTCTATAGAATCAATACCGGTTGTAGAATATGGATATTTAGCCACCTGGCGATATGTACTCTTCCAGTGAGATAAATAGGTAGCAGGAAGCTCTATAACTGTTTCAACCGGGTTAATCTTTACTGTTTCAGTTAATCCGCTCACAGCATATACCTCACCCGGAACTGTAAGTGAACTTGCAGTTGAGTTGGCGTAAATAAATACTTCACCGCCATTACCATTTTGGGTAAGGGCCAGATTGGTTCCCGGAAAATCTGAAGCATATGGTGTTTCGGCAGGGTTTAAGCAAATAAGCGAATCCGTGGTGTTGTCTTTAATAGCTGCTAAATTCCACGTTTGGTTGGCCCCGGCTGCTCCCTGTGTCACAGTTGGAATGGTATCATTACCCTGGTAATAAGCATAGTTTGCTACTGGCAGGTCACTCTGATGAAGTGTAATTTGTGCGCTTACCGAAAGGCCTGCAATTGCTGTGAAGATAAATCCTAATGTAATTTTTTTCATGATAATTATGGTTTTAGTTTTTTCAAAAATAGAAATTATTCAGCATATCCATATTAAAGCAACGGATTGCTAATAAATAAAAAGAAAAACCTGGCTGTAGATTCTCTAATTGCCGTTAATTCCTATCATTACAATGTGGCGTTCCTGTTTAGCATTATTTCCTGGCAGCCTTCTTTCCCTTTAACGTACCGGTAAAAGTAAGCGACTTCTTGGTTTTTCCCTTTTTATCAGTAAGTGTAGCGCTTCCTTCAATATCATCCCCGGTTACTTTACCTTCCCAGGTAAATGTGTTATCCTTATCGTCTTTTGCTTCGCATGTAAAAGAAGTTTCATGAGGAAAGGCGACGGTATCCACCGTAGCCTCATATTCCGAAGGTTTAAAGCCCGCGTCTGTCAGTTCCTTGCACTGAAAAATTCCGCCTGAGAATTTGATTTCATCGGGAAGAGATTTCTTTTTACCCGCAGGCGTTATTACACAGGTGTAAGTTTTTTTATCAAGCTTACCGCTTTTTTTCTTTGCCTGGCCATAGCTGAAATTCATGACCATCAAAAAACCGAGTAGAGTAACTATTGTCTTTTTCATATCGTTTCTTTTTATTTGTTTATTCATTAAACAACAAAGCACACTCGTGGTTGACTCATATAACCTAAGCGGAAGAGTACGCTATATTCATAAAAAATACGTTTATATTTTTTTACGCTATACGGAAAATTTAGTTACAACAGAAATGCATGCTTCATAAAAACATTTGTTAATCAGGAGCTTACGATTCAAGCACATAAATCATAGAAAACAACTTTCATATTGATAATGAATATTATCTTAACCATTTTTCACTTACTTTTATTCCTTCAATTTTAATCTTTATGAAACTTCTGAAACATCTTTTCCTTTCTTGCTTTTCACTATTGTATCTCGCCTCTGTTGCAGGCAATACGCCAATAACCAATAAGGTAACCCAAACAGATACGTTAATGGTAAGGCTGAATAACAAGCCTTATTATGCCATTAAAACCAATGGCGAACTGCCAATTTATAACGGGCAGATAACCTTTAACCCTTTAAAAATAACTGATACCGGCAGTGTTACCCTGAAATGCCTCGATGCCAAGAGCCAGCTTATAAAAATGATGCGCAATGGCGATACCATTCAGGATTACTTTTTTGCCAATATTAGATTATCGTTCACAGATTTTACCGATGAGGTGCAGAAGAAAAAAGCGGCATCGAATGTTTTCAGCAGCCGCATAATTTTTTACAATTGCGTTTTTGGCCACATAACCGCCGACACCGTTGAAGACCTTTATGTGGAAGACACCAAGGAAAAAAAAAGAATAGAGTTTAAGCAGGATGTATTGTTTATTAATTGCAACTTTTTACACGGGCTTGAGCTGAGCAACTGTATTTTCGATAAAAAGTTTTTCATTACAGGGCAGTTACTGGGGCAGCATCCTTCAGTAATTGAAAACAGCGATTTCAGGGATGACTCCTATATTTTTGCCACTCCGCCCGACGGGTTTAAAGCCGCCACAAGTCTGAATATAAACCTTTGCAGGTTTTACGCCCCCGTTATACTTTCTATCATAAATAATGACAAATCGAAAGTAGTAATAGAGCGCTGCAAATTCACCGATGTATTGTCGCTCGGCAAAAGCATAACTCCCAATATTTTCGCACGTTATCACGAAGCTTCAAAGGGGCTTCACTATATTACCCGTATTTATAATTACAGCAGCTATTATGCCGATTTTTTAAAGAAGAAATACCTGGCAGAATATTATTGCACCGATGACACCATTGAACAATTTACCCATAACACACGCAAGCTGTATAACCTTACCATCCGCCAGTGCCAGGGCAAGTATGTTGATATTGCCAATACCAACCTGGCTAATTGCTCGCTCGAAGATTTATCGGTAAGCAGGTGTATTGATATTACAAGCTGCAACCTTTCATATACATCTGACTATGCCGGAAAAATTGGCCTTGAAGACCTGAACTTCCCGAATAATAACTGCATTATTTACGCCAATTACAAGTCTTTTTCTCCCGACGCCTTCAGGCTGAATAACTATTTGCAGAAAATAGAGATACACCCCCTGGTGCATAATTTTTTTGACACCACTGCCAACTTTGTCGAGGATAATGACAACTATTACAACCTGATAAAAGATTACAGCGTAAAGCATTTTACCAACCAGGACCTTGTTACAGGCATTAAAGCCCGCTTCGACCGTGAAAAAAGCCTTTGGCTGCTCGAATACCATGCAGCCCATTTTAAGCATGGAGTAAGCTTTGGCGACCGCCTTGCCAATTTCTTTCCCTGGGTGGGCGGACATTTCCTCGAAATAACCGTTTCATCGGGCTACAAAGGCGAGTGGAAGTTCGCTATATGGGTTATTCTTATTATTTTAACTTTCACATGCATTTACTACTTCAGGCATAAAGACGCGGTTATTGACTACCTGAACTCCAAATTCAACAAAGAGCTTAGCGACATACATATTTACAACACCCTTAAAATATATGGTTCGCATAATGTATATCGCGATTTTGCGCGCTGCCTCTGGTTCAGCGCTATGGTATTTGTTGACCCGCGCCTGCCAATTAGTTTTTTTAACCTCCGCTCGGGCTTCTTTGGCCTGGTGCTTACCGAATGGATATTTGGCTTAACGGCAATTCTCCTGTTTCTTATTTTCCTTGCCAGTAATTATTCGTTTATCAGGGCATTGATTGGGATATAATTCATCCACTTATGGAAAAAACCAAATTGGAAAAATATGTAAACTGGTTTTTGGGAATATGGGCTTTTGGTTCATTTTATGCCGCCATAGCTCAACTTGTATTCCAACAGACAGGTGCAGCCGGCACCCATTGGGGCTATACACCGGGCTGGCAGCGTGAAATAGGCTTCTGGAACCTGGGACTGATACTTATAATTCTCCAGGTCTTGTTTCGCGGAAACTATACATCCAAGATACAAGTAACAAGGGCCCTGGTGCTTTTATCATTTTTATTCGGCGCCAATCATTTTATCGAGATATTTAAAGGAGGAACCATTTATTCACATATTGGCGGGGCCTCAGAAAACTATGTTGCCGTTATATGGGGCGGTATTCTTCTTTTTTTGTCGGAGCGCAGCCGTAATAAAGAAAGTTGAATGCAGGAGCGAGGATTCTGGGGCTTCCATAGAATATTAAAACTTCTTTTTAGGATTGCGGCTGCAATGAAAGACAGAAACAATAATAATTTTTTTATTCGCTCTGTCAATATAATAAATCAGTAAAAATGGAAATGTACTAATGACGCTTTCTCTGAATTTTTTATAAGTTTGTTTGCACAATTCAGGGTTACGCAACAGGTTAGTTTTGTATTTTTCAAGTACGCTCAAAAACTTATCGCCAAGCCCTTTCGATTGGGTTTCGTACCAAATATATGCTTCACTGATTTCTACAACTGCACGCTGAAGCAGTACAATTGTATAGCTCATTTATGTTTGGCCTTAATTTTTTTTACCGCTTCTTCCCATGTAAAACTTTTGCTTTTACCCTGCATATATTCATCCAGGCGAAAATCCAACTCTTTTTTTTGTTCGTCGGTCAACATGGATGTTGTTTCAATTTCACTTTCAAACAGGGTGTATATGGCTTTCAGTTTCTTTTGTTCAGCATTATCTATAAAGCTGTGCAATTTATGTTTTAGGGTCGTTGCATTCATAGTGTTTTATTTAAACATATCTGTTTTCATAATACAAATATACTACAATCTGACCGTAATCTTTATTAAACTCTCCTGTAGCTTTTTATTTCCGGATCATAAACCCCGCAATTTTACGGGACTATAATTCAGGTTAGTTTTTTTATTCTGTTTATTTCTGAATTATAAACTTCCCCTCACCTATTAACTCTCTGGTTTCGTTAATTACCCTGTACAGGTATATTCCCGAAGGCTCGCTGCTTAAATTAAATGTCCACTGTCCATTATCAATTGTCCATTGTGTACACACTTTCTCCCCCAACATATTATAAACCTCAATTTGGCCATTAGCTGTTGGCTGATAGCTATAGGCTTGGATTTGGAACACCCCATTATTAGGATTTGGAAATAATTTTATTGCTCCGGTGGTTGTGGTTAAATTACTAATTCCTGTAATAGTATCTTTATAACTAAAAACTGTACCAACTGTGTCTGTTCCTCCATACATTGTCATGCCATATAGCACATTTCCTGAAATAATTAATGAACCTGGTTCTAAAGGATTTTTACCTGGGATGAAATCATATAAATCCATATATCCGCTACCATTAGTATCAAGAGAATAAATATTTCCCCATCCTCCACCAAATCGTGATGTGCCATATAAAGTGCTTCCGGAAAGTACAAGTGAGCTATAGCCGCCTTGATCTAAATTATCATAAATGTATTTTAATCCGTTCCCATCAGTATCTATAGAGAAAACATTTAGGCCTGTTGTACCATATAACTTATTTCCAGAAAGTATTAAGGAAGAACCCATAGATGATATTGTATCGTTGAGAATTCTAAATCCAGTACCATCAGTATCTATTGAAAAAATATATCCATTGGTAAAAAAAGATTGTGTAATGCCATACAGCATACCTCCGGAAAGAACCAACGCCCCCCCACCCATTATATTAGAATCTCCCAGGCTATTTACGACTTTATATCCGCTACCATCAAAATTAATTGAGAAAATACAACAACCTATTGACGCAGAAGAGCTTAATATTTGAGATGTCATCCCATAAAAAACACTTCCGCAACGCGTTAGGGAATTGCCTCCTCCTCCATAAGTGCCGTCAAAATCATAAATATCTGAGTATCCAACACCATTAACGTTTATAGTAAAAATACAACCATAGCCATATGCACCGCCTTCGTTTGTCATCCCATACAATAGGCTCCCATAAAGGGTTAATGAGCCTAAGGGATAAGAACCATTACTACCGTCAAAATCAAACATGTCTTTGTACCCGCTGCCATCGGGATTAATAGAGAAAATCAAACCATAATCGTTGACGCCACCTTGGCTTGCCAAACCATATAAAACATTTCCTGAAAGTATCAGGCTGCCTCCAGAATACCAGTTAGACTGGGGATATTCACCATTTGTTTTATCAAAATTAAGGAGGTCTGTATATTGTGCATTAGCAGCGCCAATATTCAAAAACAGTAAGGTGAAAATAAACAAGTAATATTTTCTCATCGTGGTTTAATTTTTATTTCTGAATTATCTGGCTTCCGAAATCGGATACTAAAGATACGAAATATTTTCATTGAAAAGTAAGAAAGCATTGTCGTTAAGTCCGAAGGACTTGAATATGAATAGCCTTCGATGAAATCGGTGGTATAAGAATAAAGGCTCCTTTGCAACCCTGAAGGGGTTGAACAAAAAACAATTATCCTTTAATATTCAATCCTTTCAGGCTTTCCTGCAATCCTTTACCTCAATCTCAGTCCCGCAATAAAGCGGGATTTCGCTGCGCTCAACCTCAACCTTAATCTCAATCTCAGTCTTAATCTCTCCCTCAATACCCTAAAGTTCTTAACTTTGGAGTTTAGAACCATAGTTAAATATGACATATAAATCGGATGTTGAAGCAGTTGACGCGCTGGGGCACAAGTACCGCGAGTTGACAAACGAAATAAAAAAGGTTATCATCGGCCAGGGTGAAATAGTGGAAGATGTGCTTAACTGCATCTTCAGCCGTGGCCACTGCCTGCTGATTGGCGTACCCGGCCTTGCCAAAACATTATTGGTCAACACAATAGCCCAAACCCTCGGGCTTAGCTATAACCGCATACAGTTTACGCCTGACCTTATGCCGTCGGATATTATCGGCACCGACATTTTGGATGAGCACCGCAATTTTAAATTCCTGAAAGGCCCGCTATTTGCAAACATTATATTGGCTGACGAAATAAACCGCACTCCTCCCAAAACGCAATCGGCTTTGCTGGAGGCCATGCAGGAAAAAGCAGCTACGGTTGGCGGGAAAAGGTATGAATTAGGCAACCCGTTTTTTGTGCTGGCAACCCAAAACCCTATTGAACAGGAAGGAACATATCCCCTGCCCGAAGCCCAATTGGACAGGTTTATGTTCAATATCTGGCTTGATTACCCTGCTTATAACGAAGAGGTTGAAGTGGTAAAAAGCACAACCATTGACAAAAACATACAACTGAACAAAATACTTGACGGAGAAGAGATATTGGTATTCCAGAATATTGTTCGCAAAATTCCTATTGCCGATAATGTATTGGAATATGCCGTAAAGCTTGCCTCTAAAACCCGCCCCCAGCGTGCCGATGCCCCTGAATTGGTAAAGGATTATATAATTTGGGGAGCAGGGCCGCGCGCCTCGCAGTTTTTGGTAATTGGAGCCAAGTGCCATGCTGCCTTGCATGGCAAGTATTCCCCCGATATTGAAGATATTATCGCGGTGGCAAGGCCGGTATTGCGCCACCGGATAGTCCGCAACTACAAGGCAGAAGCCGAAGGAATAACCGTTGACAATATAATCAGCAAACTGCTTGCTTAAAAACAGCAGGTAATCTTGAAAAAGAAAGCCATTGTATCTGTAATCAACGACCTGGTAACCGACCAGCGTGTAAACCGTACATGCCTCACTCTTGCTGAAAATGGTTATGATGTGTTGCTGGTAGGAAGAAAGATGCGCAAAAGTATTCCCCTGCCCCAACGCCCTTACAAAACCAAACGCATGAAACTTCTTTTTGAAAAAGGCGTGCCTTTTTATGCAGAGTTTCAATTCAGGTTATTCCGGGTATTGCTTTTTAATAAAGCTGACTTGCTTTTTTCCAATGACCTCGATACACTTATGCCTAACTATATTATTTCCGGGCTGAAAAAAATCCCTCTTATTTATGATAGCCACGAATATTTTACCGGCGTACCTGAATTGCAGAGTCACCCTGGCAAGGAGAAGATTTGGAAACGGGTTGAAAAAACAATTATTCCCAACCTGAAATATATGTTTACGGTGAATGAATCAATTGCAGGGCTTTATAAAAGCGAGTTCGGAATAGATGTGAAAGTTATGCGCAACCTGCCGTTGAAAAGAGAATTGCCTGTCAATATCAGCCGCAGGGAGCTCGATTTGCCCGAAAACAAAAACATAATATTGCTGCAGGGCGCGGGCATAAATGTTGACCGCGGCGTTGAAGAAGCTGTCGAAGCTATGAAATACCTCGATAATTGCCTCTTGCTTATTATTGGTGGCGGCGATGCCATTGATGAGTTGAAGGAAAATGTAAAGAAACTGGAGTTAGGTGATAAGGTAAGATTTATGCCCAAGGTTCCTTTTGAGATACTGATGCAATACACCATACATGCCGATATTGGCCTCACCCTCGACAAGGACACTAATATTAATTACCGTTACAGCCTCCCCAACAAAGTGTTCGACTATATTCATGCCGGTGTGCCTGTCCTGGCTTCTCCTTTAATAGAAATAAAAAAAATCATAGAGGGATACAGGGTCGGCGAATGCATTGAGTCGCACGACCCTGAACATATAGCAGGTAAAATAAGAGCCATGCTGGCAGATAAGGTAAAGCTTGCCATGTACAAACAAAATACTATCAAGGCAAGGGAAGCCCTGTGCTGGGAGAATGAAAAGAAGGTGTTAACCGAAACAATAAAGTCCCTATAAACTTCTATCGCTCTATCACTACCCTTTTTTCAAATGAAGAACTTGCTCCGCGAAGGCTGAATATATATACACCCGGGCTATAGCCTGTCATATCTATATTGCCTTTATATGCTCCTGAAACCTTTATAGTATTTGCGTAAACATTTTGCCCTAAAATGTCGGTGATATTTATGGAATAGTTTCCATCCGGCAAACTGCATTCAAGCTGTACATTGCCAGTTGAAGGATTAGGGTAAATTTTAACTGCATTTATATTTCCCGAGATAGCCATTACAGATTCCGGGGCAGGCGTACCCCCGCATGCCATTGTATCAAACGCTGTAAAATATACAAACCCTAAATTAAAATTCTGATATGCATCGTATATGGTAGCTTGAATTTGCGCAGAATCTGCCAGGCACCAGTAATTTCCTTTCGCAACTGAATTAACTGAACCATCCATCACAATATTGTAATGAGAATTATTGCAGATGGTATTGCATGAATAAACATCAGCACCGCTGGTCTCTATTCCTATATAGTTGTCTGAAATATTATTTAAAGTAAAAGGGTTCGTTGCTCCTCCGGTAGAACTAATTCCTATATTATTATTTGTAACATTATTTAAAGTGAAATACCCCCCCCCATAACTTTCGAGGGCTGTATTATTATATTCCATAACACAATTCCTGACTGTATCATTGGGATCATAGATAGCAGTATAGTTAGAATCAAAAGTACAGTAGGATATCGTGCTCCCATTTGGGCTACAGCCGGTAGTATTCCTGGTGAAGTTACAATTGAAAACTATTCCTGTGGAACCATTATCTCCTGTGCCATTATGCATAAACTGACATCCTATAACATTTGTTCCCAGCCTTAAACCGGTTGAATCATATTTGAAGGTACATGTGTCAATATTATTATTGGCGCTGTAAATTCCATAAAGATTTGAATTAAACAGACAATGCGATACAGGTAAATTTGTTATCCATATACCCCATGCTGAATAGGAAATTCTGCAGTAGCTGAAACTGTTACAATATTGAATACAGTTCCAAATACCTGCATAAGGACTTGTTGAATTACTGGTAAAGATTATCGAATCGGAAGGAGTGCCATTGGCAATCAGGGTGCCGCTATTTTCCAATAATCCCCCATTGTTGAATTTTACAACTACACCCGGTTGAATAGTCAGGGTAACCCCGCTTAAAACCCTTACTGTATCAGTTATTATATAGGGGCTACCTGTCGGCGTCCAGGCTGTATTGGAGAAAATCCCGCCTGTAACATTAGTCTGTGCATTTGAATTATTGAAAACTGACAGGCCTGTAATTAATAATACCAAGGCTTTCCGGGTAAAATTTATGAATTGTTTTTTCAGTAATGTTTTCATGATTTTTTTAAAGTTTATAACGTTATTTCTCACTGTTACGCATTAAATCAGTAATTGGTTGGGTCTTATTATGAATCTGACTTTATCGCCATTTATGTAAATATACTACATAAAAACCAAAAATGATTAAATAATCAACAAAAAAAGCCTAGAAATGCTAAAAAGATTTGTATATGAAGCAATTACCGCTCTATCACTACCCTTTTTTCAAACGAAGAACTTGCTCCGCGAAGGCTGAAAATATACACACCCGGGCTATAGCCTGTAATATCTATATTGCCTTTATATGCTCCTGAAACCTTTATCGTATTTGTATAAGCATTTTGTCCTAAAATGTCAGTAATATTTATGGAATAGCTTCCATCCGGCAAACAGCATTCAAACTGCACATTAACCGTTGAAGGATTAGGGTAAACGTTAACCTGATTGCCGTTGGAAGATACTGAATTTATTCCTGCCGGCGTGTAGGTCGGCGTTTGCCACTCTCCCCTACCAAATGTAGCGCTGACAAGGGTATTGGTTGGAGAATATATTTTCAGGTCATCTATAACCACATTGGGAAGGCCGGTATTGTAGCTTATCCATTTATTTAATGTGGTATCCCTGTAATATACGCCTAAATCAGTTCCTGCATAAATACCGTCGGGGCTGCCGGGGTTATAAACAATGGTGTTTACAGGCAAATTGGGCAAGCCCGTTGAAATATTGGTCCATGTTGAACCTCCGTTAACTGAACTGTAAACTTTTGCTGTAGCCGTGTAACCGGAGAATGTAACCCAGACTTTCATAGGGTTGGTCGGGTCAATTGCAATAGCTGAAAGATAATTACTTTTTAAAGGCAATGTGCCGTTAATCAATGTCCATGTGTTGCCCGCATCGGCGCTAAGGAATATAGAATCGCCCTGCGCCGCGTAAATATATTGGTCGTTGGAAGGAGCCACGGCAAGCGCGGAAATGGATGATGTGCCCCATGTGCTCATCTGTGTCCAGGACATTCCCGAATTGGCAGATTGCCATACATTAACAAAGCCGGCATAGAGCGTGGCAGGGTTCTGTGGGTCTTGCAGCCATTGTGTTGTCCATGGTCCGCTTTCAGTAATGCCATTGGCGGCATTATTAAAGCTTGTCCCTCCGTCGGTAGAAGAATAAAGCGCTCCGTCCTCATCCGAAACAAATAAATTATTGTCATTGGTATAATCTATAAAGCATACTTCTCCGTCTCCGCCGAATACCTGTGCCCATGATGGTAAAGAAAGATTGACGCCATTATCCTGCCAGCCGGTTACATTGAGCCCCGGCGTTAAGGCGGAAAGCCCGATGTTATAAATCTGGCCTATTTCAAGGTTATTACTCAAATCATTCCATGTACTTCCTCCATCGGTAGATTGGAATATTCCCCCGTCGCAGGCTGAAAATAGGGTTGAACTGCTGCCGGGATAAAAAACTATATGGTGCTGGTCAGCATGCACGTACGGCGCTCCCGATCCATACCACTGGGCAACCAAAGACCAATTGACTCCCGCATTTGCCGACATCCAGAGATTTACTCCTCCCGCGAAAACTGAATCGGCATTGGTTGGCGATACCGCTATGGGAAGGGAATACCATCCGAAGCCACCTGAATCATTGCCTGTATTGGAATAACCTAAAATATTGGGTGAACCTATGGACGGGCTTGCCTGCAATTGAAAAGTCTGCCCCCTGTCGGTTGACATATAAAGCCCGTGTAAATCCCAGTTGGCAGAGTCTTCCGCAAGCACATATACCCTGTTTGAATCGGCAACTGATACGCCAATTGACATCCTGGCAGCGTCAGCAAGCGGCAATCCGCTGGTAATACGTGTAAATGTACTGCCTCCGTCGGAAGAGCGGTAGAATATGCCTGAATTATCTCCGGCATACATAACGGAAGTATGGAAAGGCTCAAATTCAAGGCTCCTTATATCGTCATTCAGCATGTTTTTCCATGTTACGCCCGAATCGGCCGATTTCCATAAGCCAAAACTGCTGGCAGCCCATATAATGTCGGGGTTATCAGGATTTATCTGCAATTGATTTATCACCATGTAATATGGCCCCGAAGCGGACTGTGAATATTTTAAACCGGTGGCGTTCCAGGTATTGCCTCCATCGGTAGATTTAAGTACCCCTATTGTCATAGGTGTTCCCGAACCTGGATTTTCATTATCTCCGGTCCCCATATAGATTATATTGGAATTCTTTGGGTCAAAGGCAATATCGCAAACAGCGAGGTCGCCAAGGTTGTCGGTATTGGTTGCCCAGGTTGAGCCGCCATCGGTACTCTTCCATAAGCCGCCTGAAGGAGTGCAGGCATACATGATATTGGGATTACCGGGGAAAAACCTTATGCGGTCCACCCTGCCATCACCACCCTCGGGATAGGAGTCGCTTGGAGGAACAGCGGTATTTCCTGCATAAGTCCAGTTGGCGGTGGTAGCCATTGGAGAATTAAATGAATGAGCTTTTCTGTAATTTTCGCTTTCGTTTGCAACCTGCACCGGATTATATCTTTCTCCGCCTGGGTATGTGCGCGGCACCATATAATGTTCCCAGCGTTTAAATAATTCTACAGAAGCGTCTTCGCCTTTCCCTTCATTTTCTTTCCCGTTTTTCCGGTATTCGCTATACCATTTGTAAAAAGCTTTCTGAACATCGTGCACATTAACATTGGGGCTTTCCATCATTTTCGCCCAGTCTTGTCCAAAACAAAGGCTTGATAGCAGAAACAGAATAAAGAAAAATGAGCAGGCAGGTTTTTTCATTTTATGAATATTATTATACAATATTATACAATTCTGTAACCGGGGGCAACAATTATTTCACCATCTTCAGGCTATCTGCTTTTTCGCGGTTTACCACCTTAACATCCCACATACGTATAGGGCCGCCCATCATGCAGCCCCTGGGGTTCTTTATTTTCAACGGAACATACCTGAAGCTTATTACATTTCCATCCGCATCCCAGTTGCCTTCTTTTGTGCCCATAGGAATAACAATGTTCGTATCGTTCCTGGTCTTATCGTAAACAAAGATTACGGTGCCGCATGACTTAAATTTATGCGATACGGTACCGGTGCCAAAACGGCCATGTGGCATTATTACAGAATCCTTTTTACTCTTATTCGAATCAGCCCTTACCTGGGCTGGCACAAAACTCTGTGTCCCTGCGAACAGCATCAAACAAATACAAATTAAGGTTTTCATATATTTTTAAATAAAATAACCCCGCAGTACTGCGGGGTTATTCTTGTTATAATTTCTTATTACCTGTTAATTTCAACTTTCACAACTCTTAAAAAATCATCGTTACCCATGCGAACATAATAAATACCTGTTGCAAGGCCCGACACATTAAACGATGTCTCGAACCGGTCTCCGAAATATTGAACAGGTTTACTTAAAATTTTCTTTCCGTTATTATCGAAAACTTCTACATAAAGGCTATTACCCTGTGGCAATTTGCTGCCTATCACATTAAGCATGCTGCCCGACTGGTATGCTTTTACTTCCGAAGCATTCGGAATTAATTGCGGAACGCTGTTCGGGCAGGTGGGTATCTGGAATGAGAAGATGCGGCTGTCGGCATTTCCAAAGCTTGTACATGTGGAACATGAGCTGTTGGAATACATGCTCGTACCCCAGAAGGTGATGCCATCGGAAGGGTCAATGCACAACTTGGTATAATCGCCCCAGCGGTTGCCTTTGCCCTGTTTTGTTTTAATATCCGCGTTACCGGAAACAACCGTTGTTTCTGCAAGGGTCATTTCGCCTAAAGTATCACATGCCCTTCTTCCGGTATAACGGATACCGGGATAAACTGAAGTATAATCGCTTACAGAATATTCGAGCCCTATGCTTCCGTTCATGTCCATAGCCAGTCCCGCGTCCCAACGGTTAACACCATCGTTGGGCGCATAGGTACCTTGCTGGTAAATGCTCCACACTTTGGTAGTTGTATCCTGGTGAAGTTCATACCAGCGGATACCGGCTGTTCCACTACTTGTAGTAGAATTTGTACCTACGTTAACGGTATTAGCCATTAAAGCTGTATTGTAGCTTGTCCACCTGATATAGGGTATCCGGTAGTTGAAGAAACCATCCAATGGGTCAACGCTATGATATTCTTTGCTTCCGCCGGGTTGGTCAATGCCCTCAAACTCATCGGCGTCCTGCGGGAAGTGAGAATCGAAGGTATCGGTTGACAAACTTTGGGTAGCTGTGCTTGATATAGTACCGGAAGTATTTGACCAGTCAACATTAATTGCATCAATCTGTATGGCGCAGGTATAAGGCGCTCCCCACTGAGCATCGGTAAAGTAAAACACGTAGTTCTGGTTATTCGACGGAGGCAATGTTCCGTCTGCATCCAATGTCATAGGGCAAAAGAATGAGTCATCATCACCGCTGCCGGTAAATGGGCTGTTAGGAAAGGGTATGGAAATAAAGCCCGCGGTAGGAGAACCGGCAAGCATTCCCTGCCTGTCATATACCACCACTTTATCGTTCTGGCAATTGCATGTCTGGTAATATCCATCCTGCCATATAGTATATTTGGGATAGTCGGCATAGTCTGTATTATCGGGGCACCAGCGGTAAACATAAAATTTACCCGTAGGGCTGCTGGTTTCCGAAACAGCCATTAACATAGTATCAATATTTCCAGAGCCTGTACAACCTGCATCATTTTCCTGGAATTCGGTAATTACCCAACGGTCGGCAAATTTATCGTATAGGGTTATCGGGTCACCATCGTCGCAGGTGCTCTGGCCAAATAAAGTTTTAAGGTCAACCACAGCGACGTTGGCGCCGGTTGATTTATTCCAAACCGAATATTGTGAGTTTACAGTCTGCACATAATAGGTGGAGTCAGCCGCGCCATTAGGGTCCAAAGGCCATCCCACATTGCTTGTTTCACCGTCAAAATTCATTATGGTACCGCTGCTTTCTATCGAGCCGGGGGCGCTTTGCCTCGCAGCATCTTCAGCAAATGGCACTGAAGGGTCATATTTTTTCATGCGCCTCGGCGCGTTAACATCACCAGGCATGGTACGCTCGTGCGTTACCATATTGGCAGGATATTTCTTTGCCAGTTCCGATATGGATTCTGTTTCAGAGAACCTCACACATTGCTGGTAATGGGAGCCATCAGCATTATACTTTGTATGCTGGGCATTAACCATAGTTACCGAAAGAGCAGCTAAAGTTAAAATAGGTAAATGTTTTTTCATGTTCCGGGTATATTTTATTATGCAAATGTCCGTATCTTTTACCTGATTTCCAAATTTTTCTATTAACTGCCTGAACCATGCAAAAGCAGGGCAAAAAAAATCCCGCAATGCTGCGGGATTTTTTTATAATCACCTTGTTATTATCTGTTGATTGCGACTTTTACGACTCTTACAAAGTCATCGTTACCCATACGAACATAATAGATACCGGTTGCAAGGCTCGATACATTAAACGATGTCTCGAACTGGTCACCGTAATATTGAACAGGTTTACTTAAAATTTTCTTTCCGTCATTATCAAAAACTTCTACATAAAGGCTATTGCCCTGTGGCAATTTGCTGCCTATCACATTAAGCATGCCGCCAGATTGGTATGCCTTTATTTCAGAAGCATTCTCAATCATTTGCGGAACACTGGTAGTTACGCATTTAGGTATCTGGAAGGAGAAGATACGGCTATCGGCATTACCATCACTGCTGTATTTGCTGTTGGAATACATGCTCGTACCCCAGAAGGTGATACCGTCTGTAGGGTCAATGCAAAGTTTGGTATAATCGCCCCAGCGGTTACCGCTTTGTTGCGCTGTAGCAATATCCGTATTACCGGCAATAACAGTAGTTTCTGCAATAGTCATAGAGTCTAATTTATCACATGACCTTCTTCCTGTAAAACGAATACCGGGATATGTCGAAGTAGGGTCACTCACTGTATATTCAAGCCCTATGCTTCCGTTTGCATCCATAGCCATTCCTGGGTCCCAGCGGTTTACTTTATCATTTGGCGCATAAGTGCCTTGCTGGTAAATACTCCATGCTTTGGTAGTAGTATCCTGGCGCAGTTCATACCAGCGTATGCCGGCAATTCCGTCTCCAGTCGAAGAGTTTGTACCAACATTAACAACATTAGCCATCAGGGCACTGTTGTAGCTTGTCCACCTGATATAAGGTATCCGGTAATTGAAAAAGCCATCCAATGGGTCAACACTGTGAGGGCTGCTGGGTTGGTCAATGCCTTCAAATTCATCGGCATCTTGCGGGAAATGGGAATCGAAGGTGGCTGTGGCCAGACTTTGAGTAGCTGTATTTGATATGGTGCCTGATGTGGTTGACCAGTCAACATTAATCTGGTCTATCTGTATGGCACATGTGTATGGCGAACCCCATTGAGCATCAGTAAAGTAAAACACATAGTTTTTATTATTCGATGGTGGTAATGTACCGTCTGCATCCAATGTCATGGGGCAAAAGAATGAGTCATCATCGCCGTTGCTGTTAAATGGGCTGTTATTAAATGGTATTGAAATAAAGCCCGCTGTTTTAGAACCGGCAAGCATTTCTTTCCTGTTATATACCACTACCTTATCATTCGTGCAGTTACATGTCTGGTAATATCCGTCCTGCCATATAGTATATTTAGGATAGTCGGCATAGTCAGTATTATCGGGGCACCAACGATAAACATAAAATTTACCTGTTGGGCTGCTGGTTTCCGATACGGCCATTAACATTGTGTCTATATTGTCGTTCGAATTACATGTTCCGTTTTCCTGAAATTCGGTAATTACCCAACGGTCAGCAAACTTGTCGTATAAACAAATCGGGTCTCCGTCATCGCATGTACCTTTACCAAACAGTGTCTTAAGGTCAACTACAGCTACGTTAGCGCCTGTTGACTTATTCCAAACAGAATATTGTGAGTTAACGGTCTGAACATAATAGGTTGAATCTGCAGCGCCATTGGGGTCAAGAGGCCAGCCCACATTGCTCGATTCACCATCAAAGTTCATAATACTACCTGTGCTTTCCACCGAGCCGGGGGCGCTTTGCCTTGCAGCGTCCTCTGCAAATGGCACTGAAGGGTCATATTTCTTCTTGCGCCTCGGTGCATTCACGTCGCCGGGCATGGTGCGTTCATGCGTTATAAGATTAGCAGGATACTTCTTAATCAGCTCAGATATGGGCTCTGTTTCTGAGAACCTCACACATTGCTGGTAATGGGAGCCGTCAGCATTATATTTTGTATGCTGGGCACTAACCATAGTTGCCGAAAGTGCAGCTAAAGTTAAAATAGATAAATGTTTTTTCATAGTTCAGGGATGTATTTATAATACAAATGTCGGAAACTTTTACCTGATTTCCAAATTTCAAGCTTTGATTTTTATCAACAATCTAAATCGATTGAGAAATAAACAACCCTGAAAGACACAATTCGTGTACCTTCAGGGTTACTCTATTATCTATAAAATCAGTTTACTTCTACTTTAAAAACCCTTTGATAGTTAAGGTTTCCTATCCTTACAAAGTAAACCCCTTTAGCAAGGCCGTCAACAGGAACTGTTGTCTGAATGGTATTGCCGGCAGGCTTTACCGTCTGGTTGCTTATTTGCTTGCCATTAATATCAAATAAATCTACCTGCACCTCATCATCCGATGGAAGGGTATTGGCAATTACATTCAGGTAATCGTTCACCTGGTAAACTTTAAACTGGGCCAAATCAATAAGGTTAGCTATGCCTTTAGGCTTGGTAAGCTGGAAAGACCATACCCTGCTGTTCTGGTTACCGGCTCCGTCATATTCATTGGCATTCCAGAATGTAACGTTATCGGATGGGTCGAGTGTCATTTCAGAATAATCGCCCCAGCGGTTGCCACCTTGTTGCGGGGTGCTGATTGCCGGTGAGGTACCTGCTATAACTGTTGTCTCAGTTCCGGTCATTGTTCCAAGTGCATCGGTTGACATCCTGCCTGTATAACGGATACTCGGATAAATAGATGAACTTGATACAGAATATTCAAGGGCAATATCGCCATCCTGGTCCATGCCTATACTGCCGTTCCATCGGTCTGCCCCGTCAGAGGGAGCATAAGTGCCCGACTGGTAAATTGTCCAGGGCTGGCCTGCGCCTGTCTGCCTTAACTCATACCATCTTATAGCTGCAGTTAAAGTACTTCCGCTACCTACATTTACGGTATTACAAAGCACCATTGAATTATAGCCGGTAAATTCCATAAAAGGAACCCTGAAATTAAATGTGCCGTCGAGTACATCCAGTTTGCCACCGCCTGAAGGCTGAACAACTTCATTCATATTGCCCCCGCTAAAGTAGGCATTGAAAGACGGAGGAGCAACAGAATCAGGAGAAATAGTCATACTTGGAGTGCCGGTAGTATCTGTAACAAGTTTATCAAAATATATCATATCGCTAAATCCACCCGATTGAACATTCTGGAAAAACATAAGGTATTCCGGAGTCCCGTATGGAGGAAGCGCTGAGGCATCGCAGTCAAGTGTTTTAGCAGAGCTGTATAAGCTGTTATTACCGCCAAAATATGCGGGTGAAGCAGGGGTCGCCTTAAGCAACAATCTTGCTGAAGACTTGCCGGCAATCATCCTGGCCCTGTCCAACCAAACCACTCCTTCGGGAGAATATTGGCTGGTTTCATAATAACCGTCTGTCCAGATAGAGTATTTAGGATAGTCGGGGTAATTCTGGGAAGTCCAGATTCCATTGGCAAACTTGTAAGTATAATAAGAACCTGTCGCATCGCCTGTTTCCGAAACTGCAACCAGAAGCTCTACAGGGGTTGTAGAGACCTCGAACTCTGAAATAAACCAACGGTCGGCAAATTTATCGTATAGCACTATCGGGTCTCCGTCATCGCTTGTACCCGGGAAAAGTGAAAGGAGGTCAACAGGGCCTTTTAACGATGTCCCGGTTTTATTATATACCTGGTAAGAGGAATTTATGGCTTCTACATATTGTGTAGGTCCAACTGCTCCGTCAGGGTCTGGTGGATATCCCCCGCCGTTCATAACTTGACCGTCAAAATTAACTATAGGCCCTGATAAGGCCATAGTACCATCGGTTGACTGTATTACCGGGTCAGGCTCGGTTGATTCAAGTTTTTTAAAGTTTGGAAACTTAGGGCGCATGGCTTCTCTTTTTTCTTCTATTTCCCTATGGTGAATAATAGCTGCGGCTTTTTGCGCTTCGGTCTGCAAAGGCATATCCCGTAAGGCAATAGTTTTATGAAATTCAATACATTGGCTTACAATTCCACCAGGGGGAATAGTAATAGAACTTTGTGCAAACAATGCATTTACGCATGCTGCGGCAATGGCTAACAAAGTAAGTTTTTTCATTATTATATATGATTATTAATACAAATGTATGAACTTTTAGCTGGATTCCTAAATTATATACCTTGTTTTTTTATCAACAATCTAAATCGGTTTAACAATTTTTTATGCCTCAAAACTGGAAATATATAAACGGTTGAATATCTGATGATTTTACCTGCGCAACCAGCCAAACTGCCAAAACAATTATAAGCGATTTTACCAGGACAGGTGAATAAGCCAAAGCTCTCTCGGCAAGTGAATGAGCGCTTTTAGGAACAAAATGCGTAATGTAACCTATAAGCATTAATATAAATACAAGCTCATATCCGTTTATCCACTGCCATGCGATGGAAAAATTCATACGGTAAAATACCTGGTATATTACCTGCCTGGCAAGGGCAAAGGTTTTGGCGCGGAAAAAAATCCAGCCCAGGCATACAAAATGAAAGGTGATTACTACCCCGATAAAACGGGTAAAAATATTTTTCGGGATTTTAATTATGGAATCCCTTATTTTTTCAAACATGAGCGCTACTCCATGCAAAAAACCCCAAAATACAAAGTTCCACGATGCCCCATGCCAAAGCCCGCCCAGCAGCATTGTTATCATCAGGTTCGCGTATTGGCGCAATTTTCCTTTACGGTTTCCGCCTAAGGGAATATAGAGGTAATCCCTCAGCCAGCTTGAAAGGGAGATGTGCCACCTTCTCCAGAATTCGGTGATGCCTGCCGATTGGTAAGGCAAATCGAAATTAATGCCGAGACGGTAACCAAGCAGCAACGCAATTCCTATGGCCATATCGGAATACCCTGAAAAATCGCAGTATATCTGCATAGCATAGCCATAAACACCCATAAGGTTTTCAAAGCCCGAATAAAGGGTGGGGTTTTCAAATACCCTGTCAACAAAGTTTACACTTATATAATCAGATATGACTGCCTTTTTAATAAGCCCTGTTAATATAAGAAATAGCGCCTGCCCTACTTCTTCTTTGCTGAGTACAATATCTTTATGTATCTGCGGCAGAAAATTAGCTGCCCTCACAATAGGCCCTGCCACCAGGTGTGGAAAGAAACATACATAAAAACCAAAATCGAGAATATTGTCCGAAGGAGTCAGTTGCCCCCTGTATATATCTATGGTATAACTGAGAACCTGGAAAGTATAAAATGAAATTCCTACCGGCAGAATTACATTAACCGGGTCGAAATGCCCAAGGTCGAGGTCATTAAGTACCTGGATAAAAAAGTTGGTGTATTTGAAATAAAAAAGCAGGCCGAGGTTAACCAACAGGCTGACGACAAGCAAAAAAGTTTTCTTGCCTTTTCCTTTGGCATTGTATATCCATTTAGCAAGGTTAAAATCAATTATGGTGGAACTGATAAGGAGCAAAAAAAACAATCCGCCTGACTTATAGTAAAAGAATAGGGAGAACAATGTAAGATACAGGATACGAGGTCGTTTACGATGATATACAAACTGGTAAAAGAAAAGCAGCAAAAGGAATAAATAGACAAACAAGGCAGTATTAAAGAGCATAGGCTCTTTAGGATTATATTCCAGTAAATGCAATAATTTATGGAGTAAGTTTTTCCAGTCCATCTTTTATGGCTTTATGAAGAGCGTCATAAAACAATTCTGCCTGCAACGTATATCCGCCTGCCGTAAAATGTACATGGTCTTTCTGGCAAAGATGCTTTCCATACCATTTTTGCATGGAACCATACCCGCCCATAATATGATAGAAATCCCAACAGGCGGCATGGTATTTGGATGCTTCATTTTTTATAGTTACAACAGCATCGGCAATATCGGCATTTTTATAACGGTGCCCGCGGTAGGCATCGTTGGGAGTGGTCAGCAAAAAGTCAGCGCCGGGAGCAACGAGCTTTAAATTGGTAAGCATGGTATCCATATCGCCCTGGAAATAATCGGGGTTAAACTTTTTGGAATAGGCTTCGTTGGTGCCAAGAGAAACAATAATAAGGTCGGGCTTTAAACTGCCCAACTGCTGTAAAAAATATTGCGAATGGTTATAGTCGCAAAACCTTGCCCCGTTCGAGCCAATGGTGTTGTAAATAATCCCCGGCTTACCATTGGTTAAAACCATGCCGAAAATCATGGCTTCAAACTCGCTGGTATCCCGCTGAAGCGTACACATGGTAAAGGAACTCATGGTATCTTTAAAAACAATGCTGTCTGTTCCGGCGCCATAGTCAGAGCCTGTGTCCCGGATAATGACAGAATCTTTAAAATCGCCGGTGGTATATACAACCCAGTCAAATGTTTTAGGGCCTTTGTCATGAAACACTATCATTTTATTAAATGCATAGTTAAGGCTATCGCCATTCTTAATATTTACTTTAAGGCTCGATGCCGAATCATCAGTGCGGAGCCCGAAACCCGCTACTCCGACAGGAATATATGACGGGCTGACCATAACACATCTCCTGCCCTTCCATTCTCCCGTTGAAGAAGAGTGGTAGTTGTTCGGCTCGTTAGACCCTGCCACACGGTAAGGAAATATAAGTCCCCTGCCACCATTGCCATAATCCCGCTGCAATTGCTGGCGCACCCGGCCGGAAAAGAAATCCGCCTGCAGGTGTGAATCGCCGATATGCACTATCACCACATTTTTACGCTTGCCTTCTTTCAGTTCTTTTATCTTCTTAAAAAAAGATTTCAGCGCCATGGGGTCATAGCTTATGGTATCAATACCGGCGTTAATAAATTTGTAGTTATCGTAATTGCCATTCTGGGCATAGGCGAAAGAGAACAGGACAGTAGCCAGGAATAATATTAACAGCTTACGAATGTTCATTCCTGCGTATATTTTCCCATACATATTTTTCGTAATCGTATAACAAGGAGCAGTAGAAATAACCCGCAAGGTAACTTCCGCCCAATGGCTTCATGTGCGTATAATCAAGGTTGGCAAGCGGCAGCTTCGAATTAACCATGTTTATCATACTGCTGTCAGCACCCATGGCTTCAAAAAGGTTCCAGAAGGCAGTGTTGGTTTGTTTGGCAATTGTCCGTTGGGCGCCAACAAAATCATGTATCTCAGGCATGGTCTGGTACCCGCCCTGCCTGTGCACCGCCCTGTCGCTGACAGAATTCACCAATATGGCGCAACCGGGCAATTTCTTTTTCAAAGAGTTTATGGTATTTGAAAATCCTATGGTATAATAATCGTATTGCGTAGTACCGCTGTGCACCACGTTTATTCCATATTGCAATACAACGCACTTAATATTCATATCGTCTTCAAACTGCTGCACAATGCTGCCATCCAGTACCGATAACTGCTGGCCCGATGAACCCCGCATATCCAAATCATCTACATAGACCCCGGTGGTATCTTCAAAGCCGGCGCCATATATGTAAATATTACTATTGGCAGTAAATGTCATCTGTATGGTATGTATGGCCTTGCCGCTGTTTAATGTGAGTACTTTCAATCCCCCGCCATTATCAAGGGTCAGCGCGGTGGTAGTATTATCTTTATTCACAAAAACTTTGGCTATGGCATTGTTGGGGTTGCTGTAATAAAGCTTTACCACATGAAAACTGTCTAAGCCTGCATATTGTTTCACACCCTGGAACAAGGCCCAGCTTGCAGCCTCCAGGTCATTGGTAATATTGGGTACAAATACCTCGCCGTTCAGCCCGTAAGGTATAGCCGGGCTATTGAATATAACTTTATAGGAAGTCCAGTTTGGGGTAAACGACTGGTGGATAGTCTGGCGGAATCCGGGAACAAAATTAATAATGGGAACAAATCCCACTCCCCTGCCCCCGAATTTTTTTTGCAGCATGGCGCGCAGGTCCTGCGTTACAATATCGCCTTCAATCATCGAATCGCCAAAGTATGCAAGGTGTACCTTTTTCTTTTTTGACTCAGAAAGAGCATTATAAAATACGGCAAGGTTATCCTGCGGGGTAATTGCATATTCTTCTATGGGCCAATAGCCCTTTTTAAAATGCAACGAATCGGTATCTTTAAAATCAACAGGCCAGGTTCGCATAGAAGGCATAGGTATTCTTATTTCCGGCCTTACTTCTTCAGCAGGTGTAACATCGGTGAACATAGTAATGGGTTTCAGTGTTATTCCCATTATAGTGAATGAAGTAGGCACAAAAGACAAGAGAGTGAGCATTGCCGCTGCAAGCAGCACAACAATGAATGGCTCTTTAATGTGGTTTTTCAACTCTGTTTTTTTGAACAAAGGTAATTTTTTGGCGTGGTGCTGCAACATTTAATTAAATACAAGTAATTAACAGGAGGGATTTGATAAGGGGGAAAATGATTTTCGATTAACGATTAACGAATAGCGAATGAAGAGGTGAGGTTATTGCAATCACATCTGATTACCTCTGTGAACCCTCCGTGCTCTCTTTGTCTCCGTGGTAATAAGTACTTTTAATTCATCTCGAACTGCAGCTTGCTCAGACTCCGGTAAAGCCCGTCGGGTATAAGCATAAGCTGGTCGTGGCTGCCGACTTCTTTCAGCTTGCCTTTTTCGAGCACCAATATTTTATCGGCTTTGCGTATGGTCGAAAGCCGGTGCGCGATAACAAAGGATGTCCTGCCTTCCATCAATTTATCCAATGCCTCCTGCACCAGCCTTTCCGATTCCGAGTCGAGCGAGCTGGTAGCTTCATCGAGAATAAGAATGGCAGGGTTCCTTAATACGGCGCGGGCAATGGCAATGCGCTGCCTTTGTCCCCCCGACAATGATATGCCCCTCTCACCCACTATAGTATTATATTTATCCGGGAAGGTCATAATAAAATCGTCGGCGTTGGCTTTGCGTGCAGCTTCAATAATTTCTTCATCAGTAGCATCATGCTTGCCATATAATATATTCTCTCTTATGGTTCCCCCGAACAATAACACCTCCTGCGGTACAAGGGCCATCTGGCTGCGTAAACGGGTCAAGGGGTATTCCTTAGAATCTTTACCATCAATTAAAACAGACCCGCT
>JBKQUY010000015.1:0-37709 GCA_052325425.1 Bacteroidia bacterium
TCTTTATTTTAACACTTGGCGCTTTTTGGCATGATTTGGCATCTTTTGGCACTATTTGGCATAAGGCATTTTTTTATATAATTGATTATCAATATTTTACGCATGTCGGTAAATTTCTGGATCCCCCTCCCCCTGTCCTTTCCATTCCTAATTATTAATTCCTAATTTTTAATTAATCTCCCCCCCCCCCGGCTGTTTTACTTTTTATTTTTCACTTTTAGTTTTTCACTTTTCAGTATAGGGTTTGGAATGGCAAAAACAATAAAAGAACAGCAAAAATCTTCTGCGGAAAACTGCGGATTTCTGCGGAAATTTAAGGGGTGCATTATATTGCGTGTCATTGATTATGAGGGGTTTTACTGTTACGGATAAAATTTTTAGCATCTTTTTGTGGTTTACCCCACAAAGATAAACATTTTATTTAAAATAAATGCACAAAAAATTCAAATAATTTTAAAATACTATATATATTGAATTATAATTAAATCTATTTTTCATTCTATTCCATTCCCTATGCCGTCATCTTCTTCAGCGCTCTTACTGCCAGCCATAGTGCAAGCAGGGTAAATACCAACATTACCGCAAAGCCTTTTATGACAATAATATTGGTGTAATCAGCTGCAAAGAGGCTGCGTGATGCTTCCACTGCATAGTAAAACGGATTGAATAATGCCATGGTTTTAATCCAGTTGGGGGCAAGGGCTATGGGCAGCATTATGCCTGAGAGAAGCATCATAGGCAGGTAAAATGTATTGGTAATAGAAGCCAAAACGCCCTCATCTTTTACCGATAATGAAATTGAATAAGAAATGGAAGCCATGGTAATGCCTATCAGCAATATAAGTACCATTGTCAGCGCTATTCCGATGAAAGGAACCTTGAGTCCCAAAAACATTGCTATTACCAGTAAAATGCATGATTGTAAAAACAGGGTAAGCAACTGGTTAAAGACAAGGCTGAGTATAATACCTACCCTTGCGGTTGGCGTAACAAGCCATCGGGAAATTATTCCCTGCCGTATTTCATCAATAAAGCTGAACCCGGCAAAAAGAGCGCCCATGCCCATAATAACCAGCATTCCGGGTACAAAAATCCTGACTATTTCATCGGTAGGCATTACTGCCGTAGCGCCCATATTTTTTAGCAGAGGCATATAAAGTACCAGGTACAATACCGGCTGCGAAAGGCCAATAAATAGCCACACAGGTGTGCGCAAGCTTTTTTTAAAGTGACGGGTAAAAAGTAGAATAATGTCCGTAAAAAATTTCATAGTACTAATTTGGTGATTTGATGATTTGGTAATTTGATGATTAGTTTTTAGACTTGCTCGATGAAATTATTTTTGATAAAATTTTATTAATAGAATCTATTTGTAATAAAAGGTTATCGGGGTTAGGGTAATTAGGATTGTTTTTACACAACAATAACCAGTATTCAGTTTCGTCTGCTTCTTTAGCTGCTATTTTCATCTTATGAATGAAATCAATTTTACTTTCGGCGTTTTGGGCTTCCCTCGCATTTGCACCTATGGAAGTACCACTTCTGAATAGCTGATTTGCTAAAGGAAATTTCTTGTGTTCCATTAATAATTCAACAAATTCCACTATTTGAATTGCAAATTCAAAAGTTTTCTTTACAATCAAATTCTCTTTATTCGTTTGCATTTCTTTGGGGTTTTCATTATCAAATTACCAAATCATCAAATCAGCAATCGGTTCTTCTCTTTCATTATCAAATCATCAAATCACCAAATCATCAAATTGGTTCAGTCTTTCCCTTCTCTTAAGGAACGTCCGGTTTTTTGCAAAAACACATCATCCAGCGATGGCCTTGAAAGTCCTATTGTCTGAATGGGTATTTTTTCTTTATCCAGCATCCGCAATACTTCAGCTATTAGTCCTTCCCCATCTTGTACAAAGAGGTGCAGCTTATTTTCTTCAGGATAAATTTTCCGTATAAACTGCAATGGACTGAAAAGCGCTTTTGCTCTTTCAGTATCTTTTTCATTTGCAAAATCAACAATGATGCTTTCACCGCCAATGTCCCGTTTTAGTTGCAAAGGAGTATCGAGGGCCACAATCGTTCCATGGTCAATTATTGCTACCCTGTCGCATAAATTATCAGCTTCTTCCAGGTAATGGGTTGTCAGGAATATGGTCATGCCGTCTTTTTTCAGCCGGGCAATCTCTTCCCAGAAATAAGCCCTGCTTTGCGGGTCCAGGCCGGTTGTGGGCTCATCGAGGAAAACCAGTTTAGGCTGGTGAACGATACCTAAAGCAAGTTCTAATCTACGTTTTTGTCCGCCTGAATAGGTTCTTGCGTCACGCTCGGCAAACTCACTCATCTGGAAACGATTGACAAGTTCTGTGGCTTTTTGAGACGCATCAGCCCCGGTTATTCCATATAAACGCGCTTGCAGAACAAGATTTTCAAAAGCATTGGAGAAAGTATCAGCGCCGCCTGCCTGCGATACATAGCCAATCTGTTCCCTCACTTTTTCAGGGTTCTGCAAAAGGTCAAAACCGGCAACGGTAGCTTTTCCGCTGCTTGGCGCAAGCAATGTTGTAAGCATATTCAGTGTAGTGGTTTTGCCTGCCCCATTGGGGCCGAGGAAACCGAAAATTTCTCCCTGTCTCACCTCAAGGTCAACACCTTTCACGGCTTCCACTTTTTTTGCTTTTTTCCCTTTCCCCGAAGAAAAAGTTTTGCTGAGGCTATTCGTCTGGAGTATTGCTTCGCTCATAAAAATTAAAATCTTTGATGAAATATTTTTAACTAAAGTAATACAAATCTAACAGAAGAATAAAATGTCATGCTGATAAAATCAGGTAAACATAGATGAGAAGTCGTTGAATAGAAGGGTTTTGGCGGCAGATAAATGGTATGAATATCATTATATAAAAAACGATAAATTTGTTTATCATCAGTAATCCCCATCAAAATGAATACAGATAAATGGATAAATAAAATAGACGGCATAACAAATGAATTTAAAAAGACATTTGGTACTCTTTCTGCCGAACAATTAAACTGGAAACCCAATGAACAAACATGGAGCATAGGGCAAAATATAGACCACCTGATTGTGATTAACGGAACATATGATCCGGTAATAAAAGCCGTCAGGGATGGGAACTATAAACTTCCGGTTACGGCTAAAATGGATTTTATGGTTAATTTTTTAGGGAAAACTGTATTGAAAGCTGTAAAACCTGACCGGAAGAAAAAAATGAAGACATTCCCGATTTGGGAACCGGCAAAAAGCAAAATAGCTGATGATATTTTACACAGGTTTGAAAAACACCAGGCTGATTTAAAGCAGATGATTGCAGGATGCAGTGACTTGCTTGATAAGGACACTGTAATATCATCGCCTGCCAATAAGAATATTGTTTACAGGCTGGAGAAAGCTTTTGATATTATAACTACCCACGAACAAAGGCATTTTGAACAGGCAAAAGAATTATTGCCTCTTTTACCAAAGTAATTTCCTGGGGGGATTGTTAAACTTTTCTCACCTTTGCTGCATGAACAGTGTTTACATATCGCTTGGCAGCAATATTGGAGAACGGGAAGCTAACCTGCAAAAAAGTATAGAATTGCTTAATAAAATGGCAGGAGAGGTTGTTACAGTCTCATCCTTATACGAAACCGAACCCTGGGAAATGGAGGGGGCCAAAAGTTTTATAAACCAGGTTGTTTTATTAAAGACTAATCTTTCCGCCGATGAGTTGTTGGATGTATTGCTTGAGGCAGAAAGAAGCTTGGGAAGGGTGCGAACTACAGGAAAATATGAATCGAGGGTAATTGATTTGGATATACTTTTTTTTAATGAATCAATTATTACATCAGATAAACTGACTGTGCCGCACCCTTTTCTGCACCAACGCAAATTTGTACTCGAGCCTTTGTCGGAGATAAATCCCGGTTTCGTTCACCCTGTATTGAATATGACTATTGACAGCCTGTTGCTCGAATGCGGGGACAGTTACAAGGTAGCAAAGATTACGTCGAAATACCCCGCAACTCCTCACAGTGATTTGTGAGGCGCGGGATAACAAAACTACGTCAGAAAAAAAACTGACTTGTTTTGGTATAAAAGTGTAAATTCGTAGAAGATTTATAACAAATAGAATGACAGCATACGAACAATTAGCGCCAAATTCAAAGGTCTGGGTATTCCAGGCGGAGCGTGAGTTTTCGGCGCCCGGACTAAATATACTTAATGAGAGGCTTACTGCATTTGTAAATAATTGGCTCAGCCATGGCAGCCTTCTAAACGCCCATTTCAAAGTTTTGCATAACCGGTTTATATTATTTTTTGCCGATGCACAGGGCGAGGCTATGTGCGGCAGGGCGGTTGATTCATCGGTCAGGTTTGTAAAAGAACTGGAAGCTGAACTTGGCATATCTATGCTGAACAGAAACCTGGTGGCATATATGAAAGATGGCAAAGTATTTTCCTGCACATTAAATGAACTGGCACGACTTTCGGAAGAAGGAAAAATAGGCCCGGATACCATCATGTTTAACAATTTGGTTGCTACCAAAGCGGACTTTGAAAAAAACTGGATGTTACCCCTTTCATTGAGCTGGCATCATAACTATATCTTGCAAAATCAGTAAACAAACAGAAGTGTACAACAAGAAATTCCATTCCGCTGATTTGACTAAAAACTCTTTCGTTGTAACAGGCGGAGCGGGTTTTATAGGTTCGCACCTTGTTGAATACCTTATTGCCAACAATGCTAAAAGAGTTGTTGTACTTGATGACCTCTCTACCGGTAACAGTGATAATTTAAAACCGTTTGAAAAGTACTCTGGTTTTGAGTTTATTAACGGAACTATTTGCAATAAAGCCACCTGTGATAAAGCTTTTAAGGATATTGATTACATATTACACGAAGCTGCCCTCTGCTCTGTGCCTCGCTCGGTAGCAAATCCCATTGCAACCCATGAAGTGAATGTATCGGGCTTTTTAAATGTATTGATGGCTGCCAGGGATGCGGGAGTGAAACGGCTTATATATGCAAGCTCATCTTCGGTTTACGGAGACAGCAAAGCATTGCCCAAAAAAGAAACTGACCAGCCTTCACCCCTTTCTCCTTATGCTGTTTCAAAATACAGCAACGAATTATATGCTTCGGTATTTGCCCGCAACTATGGCATGAGCGTGGCAGGGTTGCGCTATTTCAATATTTTTGGCCCGAGGCAAAACCCATTCGGGCAGTATGCCGCCGCTATACCGCTTTTTGTTACGGCACTAATGCAGAATAAAGCCCCTGTAATTTATGGCGATGGCACACAAACCCGCGACTTTACCTTTATTGAAAATGTGGTGCAGGCAAATATAAAAGCGCTCTTTGCAGGCCCGGCAATAAATGGCCAGGTATTTAATATTGCCTGCGGCGAGCAAATAAGCGTCAATGAATTATTTAGTATACTCGCGGGTTTTGCCGGGTCTGAAATAAAACCTGTTTACCAGCCATCGCGCCTTGGCGATGTGAAGGATTCAAAAGCTGCTATTGATAAAGCCAAAGAATTATTGGGATATGCTCCTGAAGTAAATTTCAGACAGGGAATAGAAACCACCTGGAAATGGTTTAAAGAGAATTATAAAATTCCACAACCAAGCTCTGTATGAAGAAAATTGCAGTACTTACCTCCGGAGGAGATGCCCCGGGAATGAATGCCTGCATACGTGCCATAGTGCGCGCGGGTTTGTATCATGGTGTTGAAATGGTTGGTGTACGGCAGGGTTACGATGGCCTCATTGACGGTGACTTTCTTCCTATGGATTCTCACTCGGTAAGTAATATTATTCAGCGTGGCGGAACTATACTTAAAACAGCCCGCAGCGAACGCTTCAGGACAAAAGAAGGACTTATGCAGGCAAAGCAAAAATTGGAAGATGAGAAAATTGACGGACTTATGCTTATAGGAGGGGATGGTACATTCAGGGGAGCGTTGGAATTTTCTTCCATTGCGAATGTACCTTGCATGGGTGCGCCTGGAACTATTGACAATGATCTTTTTGGCACTGATTATACCATAGGATTTGATACCGCGCTCAATACTGTGATAGATGCTGTTGATAAAATACGCGATACGGCAGCCTCGCACAACCGCCTGTTTTTTGTAGAAGTAATGGGGCGCGATGCCGGTTTTATTGCACTTAACGGCGGCGTAGGCTGCGGAGCGGAAGAAATACTTATACCGGAGAGCAAAACAGACATCAATGAAGTTATACAACGTCTTGAAGATGGGTGGAAGAGGCATAAATCATCATGCATTATTATTGTTGCCGAAGGCGACAAGGAAGGCGGGGCATTTGAAATAGCCAAGAAAGTAAAAGAGAAATTTTCACACTACGATACCCGCGTTACCGTTATCGGCCACATGCAGCGCGGAGGCAGCCCTACCTGCTTTGACCGTGTGCTGGCAAGCCGCCTTGGCGTGGCAGCATTGGAAGGTTTATTGGATGGCAGGCGTAATGAGATGGCAGGGCTTGTCAACAATCACATACAGTTTACCCCATTTACACAAACCCGCAAGCATAATGTGGATATTAACGAGGGCTTACTCAGGATTGCTCATATATTATCAGCTTAACTATGGCATTGTTTGGTCGTTTTAAAAAAGATAATCTTCCTTTGGCAGAATTCTCCGTTCTGCACGCCGATGTGCATTCTCATTTTATCCCCGGCATTGACGATGGCGCTCAAAATATGAAAGATTCATTGGAACTGATTCAGGCAATGTATGAATTGGGTTATAAAAAAGTAATAACCACTCCCCATGTAATGACTGATTCATATCGCAACACCCCGGAGATAATATTGGCTGGTTTGGAAAAAGTAAAACATGCTGTTAAAGAAGCAGGAATAAATATAGAGGTTGAGGCCGCAGCAGAATATTATCTCGATTTTGAATTTGAACAGAAACTGAAATCGGGGAATGTACTCACATTTGGCAATAAATATTTATTGTGGGAAATGCCGTTTATAAATCCACCTGACAACATGAACAATCTTGTTTTTGAGATGAATACACGCGGATACAGGCCGGTATTGGCGCATGTTGAGCGTTATGGCTTCTGGCAGCATGATTTTGAAAAATATGAAGAACTTGCCGACAGGGGAATACTGCTGCAAATGAATATCAACTCGGTTACAGGGCATTATTCTCCGCAAACAAAAAAGGCAGCGCAATGGCTTATTGAAAAAGATTTAATAAGTTTTGCAGGCTCCGATTGCCACCGTATGGAACATATTGAACTTATGAAAACCGCGTTGAAAGATAAACACTTTCAGAAACTGCTTGCTTCAGGCAAATTGCTGAATAAAACACTATAAATTTCTTCATCGCCCTTTAAAATTTCCTCCGGATAATTAAGTATTATGTATATGAAATGCATATATTTGTAAAGTAATGAAGAAGCTCTCTGCCATATTTCTTACCCTGACTTTCATGCTTTACCTTGGTGGCTTGCAGTTAATGTATTGGGTAAAGATTGACAATGCAAAGCATGAAGCTGCTATGTTTATTGGCAAACACATTAATGCTTCAAATGCAAAAGATTTTGTATTTACATCTTCTCAATATAGTTCATTGGAATGGTTAGAGAAAAATAAGGAGTTTATTTTTGAAGGGCAACGATACGATATAACAACTATTGAATACTCTTCATCCGGGGTAAAAGTTTCCTGTTATAGCGATAATGAGGAAACTGAACTTGCAAAAGAATTCCAGCAATTAGCAAACAAATTATTTTCTTCTCACCAGCAATCGAATGGCAGTGATAATGATGTTTTTAGTAAAATAACCAAAGAATATCTGCCCCTTAGTTTAATTTTTCTTCAACCCAGGTTTAAAAAATCTATTTCCGTAATAACAACTGAAAATACACCCGCTCTCACATCTTTGGTTGCCAATATCTGGCATCCTCCGGCCACCTGCTGAATTTGTTGTAACATGTAATAAGAAATAACGCCGAAAGCATTATTCTGTTACATCTGTATTTCCTTGATGCCATTGGCTTTCGAAGGAAGAATTATCCGTAGCATTTATAAATAATAATTAAAATATTGGTAAAATGAAACCTATTAAACAACTGCCTATAAAAGAATCGGTTGCCGAATTGGAAGTGCTCTATAATAACGCTTCTTCTTTTCTGAAACCGCGCATTCAAATGTTCATCATACTTTCAAATACTCCTGTAATAACAAAATCTGAGATGGCCCGAAGGTTGAATGTTGCCTATAACAGCATTACCAAATGGTATGAGCTATATAGGGATGGAGGTGTGGAAAAGCTCCTCGAAGTCAGAAGGGGAAAATACAGGAATAAGAATGGGAATGGTTTTGGCCCCGAAATATTCAGCGCTATTGAAAACAGGCATGCCGGTGAGCCCTTCCAAAGTTATGTCGAATTGCATGAATGGGTCAGGAAAAACTATTTGCCCGGCATTAAATATTCCACCTTTATGAAATATATATATATCCAATTTGGGGAATCTCTTAAAATTACAAGGATATTGGAATTACCTGTGAAGGAATCTATGGCTGATTTACAGGCATTGCATGCGCGCTGCCTTCCGAGGATGAAACCGCGCATAGAAATGCTTATGGCTTTAAGGCAGAATGGTAAGATATCGAGGTTTAACCTGGCAAATAAAATTAATGCCAGTTACGGAAGCGTAATTAAATGGTCGAATATTTACAGGAATGGCGGAATAGAAAAGTTGGTGGAATATAAACTCAGCCTTGTAATTACTCCGGAAATATTCACATTTATTGAAGGGCAATTCCATGAGAATAAGTTCGAAAACTTTTCGGCGCTTTACAGGAAAGTGAGAAAAAGCTATTTGCCCGGCTTGAAATATTATACATTGCACCGCTATGTTCACAGGCATTTCAGGAGTGAAATTGAAGCGACAAAAGCCATGCAGATGCCTATCAGGGAGACGGTAAAGGAATTGCAGGATATGTATAGTAAGGTCTCAAATGACAGAAAGCAAAGAATAAGAATGTTGATGTTGCTTAAGGCTAATCCGGGGTATGCCAAAAAGGAGCTAGCTCATTTATCGGGTGTTGCCATTGGCAGCATACACCGCTGGTGCACTCTATATAAGCAAAGTGGCCTTGACCGTATGCTGGAAATAAAAATGAGGGGAAGGAAAAGGTTTGAGTTACCTGCTGAAATACATAGTTTACTTGAAAAAAAGTACATGCAAAACCCGGGAATTAACATAACGGAATTGTACGAATGGTTTGTATCAATTTATAAACAGGGTATAACCTATAATAAGTTGTACCGGTATGTAAGGGTGCATTTTGCCTCTGCCCCAAAAGTAAGTTACAGCCATAGACTAATGGAAAACCAGTCTTTTAGCAGGGTTGCATAATAATTTTTGCCGGATGATGTGGAAATGTGTTTTGTATTCTGGAGACAACCTGCCCCTAAGGGATTGGGGCAGGTTGTCTTATTATTGTAATGAATAATTACTAATTTGAAATCTATATCTTTGCGCACCAAATGAAAAGAGTTACAGGAATATCTCTTACCTTTATTTTTCTTCTTTACCTTGGGGGATTGCAGTTGTTTTATTCTTTGAAAATAGAAGCGGCAAAACAGCAGTCATCAGATTTAATTAAAAGTCACCAAATAACGCTTGATAATACCTGCAGGTTTTCATTTACACCTGACCAATATGAAGCGTTGAACTGGTCGGAGAGAAATAAAGAATTCACATACAACGGAAAACATTTTGATATTATTGGAATTGAATTTTATTCTGATAAGATAAAAGTTACCTGTTTCGATGATAGTAATGAAACAAGCATGGTTGCTGAATTTACAGGGTTTATGAGAAGAATGTTTTCACAGAACCAGTCATCGAATGATAACAACAATGATATTGCCAATAAAATTTGCAAGGAATATTTGCCCAATCTGTCTATTACTCAGGATTTCTTTTTTCATGTAATAACAACTATCAAAGCAGATTGTGTTTTGGTTAGCCCTTCAGCCTTGGTAGCCGATATATGGCATCCGCCATCAGTAGCCTGTTAAGGAATTAAATTTCCATCGCCTGTTTATTGAATACCTGTATCCTATGCAAAAGCGATGGAGCATGTATTAGTGGTGCATTATTAAATGCCCATGTTATTCACCTTTTAATATTAAAATATGAAAACATTGAAACGAATTTTAACGGCTTCAGCCGCACTTATTATATCATTACAATTATCACACGCCCAATATACTGTTAAAGGCGTGGTAAAAGACAACGATAACAACCACCCCATACCGGGTGCGGTTGTATCAATACCTAATACAACTACAGCAACAAGCACCGATACAGGGGGTATGTTTACTCTGCAGAGCCAGACAAACTTCGACAGTATTAAAATAAGCAGCGTTGGTTATGCTGATAAGATAATGACTGTAGGTGATAAATCACAAAGCATTACTGTAATGCTTATGGTATCAAGCAACCCCCTTAACGAAGTTGAGGTATTGGGAGTTAAGAAAGCCCAATCGGTTACAACACTTACTATGGAGGATCTTAACCGCCAATCAGGTTTGAACCTTCAGGATGCATTGAATGATGTTCCGGGTGTAAATATGCAATCGCGTTCTCCCTGGGGCGGCCAGAACATTATTATCCGCGGTTATTACCCAGGTGGTGATGCAGGGCATAATGACCCGACCGAAAACTTTAACGGCTACGGCTACCAATTATTTATTGATGGAGTACCTGTAACGGATGGTATGGGAGTTACTGTAATGGACGATATAGATTTCTCAAACCTTGGGCAAGTTCAGATTACAAAAGGCCCTGACCCTGTTTATGGAAGTTTTATTGCCGGCGCTGTTTTATTATCTACTCCAACCCCGACACCCAATCAAACCAGTTTTTCAGAAGGTATAATGGGAGGCAGCTATGGATTGTTCCGCGATAACACTACCATTCAGACTTCAAACGGAACTTCTGATTTGTGGGTTAATTACGGGCGCCAGGTATATAATGGCTTCCGCCCTAATGATGGTTCATCCAAGAACTACCTGAGCTTTGCCTATGGTTTTCACCCAAGCGATAAAAATAGTATCAGCGCATATTTTGGCTATGCAAATTCTCTTGAAGGCCTTGCAGGCGAAATTGACAGCGCCGAGTTTTATAAACGTACTCCCAATGAAAGCGATACAAATTATGATGATAATAGCTCTCATGTTGCCATTGAAAGTTTCCGCGGCGGAGTAACCGATAATTATAAGCTTTGCAAAAACTTCGAAGAAGCAACAACTGTATATCTCAGCGGCTTTAATTTATCGCAATATTTTGCCCATGGCTATTCATTGGAAAATGAATTAAGTTATGGAGGGCGCACAGCTTTTACTTTCAAAACTGAAAATGATAAATTAGGCGTGGACGGTATTTTGGGAGCTGCATTTCAGAAATCTGATGAGAATTCCCAAGGTAATTTCTATGTTCCTCTTCCGTTCATTCTTGCCCCGGGAGCATTAAACCCTGGTCCGTTTACTGATTCTTCTAAGGCCGCAAGCAGTTCAAACGCCCAGTCATACGGGATGAATTATAATATCTTCACACAATGGAGATTTAAATTGGTTCCACAGCAACTTACACTTACGCTTGGCGGAAGTTTGAATTTTGAAGAATCTGGATACCAAAATCTGATGAGTTTAGGTAAAAATGCTTCAACGCCTTTATACTTGAATAACCCATGGTATATAAGAGCATATACTCCTGATTTTACCCCGAGCGCTTCACTTATTAAAGTATTTAATGGCAATGTTTCTGCTTATGTAACTGTAGCTGCAGGTTATACTCCTCCTCCAGTTGGTGATTTAGCTAATTCTGCTTATGGAGGCATTGATGCTGCAAATTTAAAGCCCGAATCAGATATGATGTACGAGGTAGGAACCAAGGGTACCCTTGCAAATGGAAAATTTGCTTACCAGTTGGCAATCTACGACATGGATATTACCAACAGGATTGTGGGTGAAGATCTTGAATCGGTTGCATATTATACCAATGCCGGTGAACAAACTAATATGGGTGCTGAATTATATATGGGTGATAACGTTATCAATGATAAAACCAGCACTCTTTCATTGGTACGCCCATGGATTAGCTATACCTATTCTGATGATAAATTCAAAACCTTTACCGATACTCTTAATACAGGGTTTCATGGCAATAACTACGCTGTAAGCTACAATGGAAATTATGTGCCGGCTGTGGCTCAGAATGTGTTCAACATCGGGGTTGACCTTGGTACCAAAATGGGGCTCTATTTTAACGTAACATTCCGTTATGTTGGTAAAGAGTATGTGACTTTTGATAACTCACATTACATGAGCCCATACAATTTATTGAGCGCGAAACTTGGCTATAGGAATCAATTTGGCAAGCATTTTGCGTTGGATGCTTATGTTGGCGGCGATAACCTGCTCAGCAGCACTTATTACAGCCAGATTTTTGTAGGACAAAATATAAACGAACTTGCCCAGTTTGATGACCCAATTTCTGTTGGCAGCAACGGAAAACCAAATGGCAATGGTGACGGGTATATTTTACCTGCTCCTTTTGATGCTGTATTTTATGGTGGAGTAACGTTCAAGTATATTTTCTAGTATTTATAAAATTATTCTTTCCGGGAGAAGAAATTCTCCCGGAAAGATTAATAAAACCTGTTGCAATGTCAATATGATAAATGATTACAATCATTACGAATACATTACCTCAATTGCAATTTTGCCGATTAAACTAAAAACTCAAACATCATGAAAATTTCTGTGCTTAAAAAAATAATTCCTGGGTTATTGTCGCTTGGCCTGCTTTTTACTTCATGCAGCCGGTTTGGCAATAAGGAAAGCGAAACGACAAAAAAAGATACTGTGCGTATTGTTTGCGCATCGAAGCAGTTAACTGAATTAATATTCGCATTGGGGCAGGGAGATAAGATTGTTGGGGTTGATATTTCAAGCACCTACCCGGAAGAAGCAAAAAAAATAACTACCATTGGTTACCACCGGATGCTGAATGCGGAGGGTATTATATCGCTGAAGCCGACAGCATTTTTCTATAATGGCGGAGCCGATAATTCCGTTGGGCCTGATAATGTTATTCCGCAGCTACAGAAGATTGGCATTACGGTTGTTCAATTCAGAATTGCGGAAACTTTTGAGGATACAAAGTTGCTTATCCAGGATTTGGGAAAATATTTTAATGTATCTGCACGCGCTGATTCAATGTGCAGGAGAATGGACTCTACCATGAGGCTGGCAGAAGAAAAAAGAAAACAATATGCCGATACTCCGAGAGTGATGATAGTTCACTTTGGCAGGGCAGGGAATAAATATTTTCCTTTTGGCCCCAAGGGAGCTCCCAATTACATTTTAGAAGCCGCAGGTGGTGTAAATGTACTTGACTCAACAAAAAAAATGAGGGAGCTAAGCGCTGAAGTACTTGCTGAAACCCAACCTGATGTAATAATAGCAACCGATTTCGGGTATGACCGTTTGGGCGCTGATAACTTTAAAGCTATGCCGGGAATATCGCTCACTCCCGCCGCAAAAAATAACAGGATTTACAGGTTCGAAGAACATGATTTGTTTTATCTTGGTCCCCGCACAGGAGATAACATAATCAAGTTAATGGAACTTATTCATAAAAAACAAATGTGATAATTTGATGATGTAAAACAAATCTCATTATCGTATTATCAAATTACCAAATCATCAAATCAACTGGATACATCGCGCTTAAAATATGGAACACTGTACATTGCATTTTCCATATTGCTGCTTTTTACTATGGTGCTTGCCATTCGCACCGGCGCAGTTGACATTACCTACCGTGATATATTTTTAAGCCTTGCAAAGGCTTTTGGCTTTCATCCCGAAAGCAAAATTGCACCCATTGAGGAAGGGGTTTTTATGCAGATACGCTTACCCCGGGTACTTCTCTGCGTTGTAGTTGGCACCGGGCTTTCTGTCTCGGGCGCGCTTATGCAGGCGTTGTTCCGCAACCCTATTGTAGAACCCGGATTGATAGGAACCTCATCCGGCGCGGCATTTGGGGCTGCACTTGTTTTTGTAATAGGGAAAAACTTTTTCGCTCAGTACAGTTCGTTATTGGGAATTATGGCATTACCACTATCTGCATTTGTATTTTCACTTATCGCCACCATGCTTGTTTACAGGCTTTCATCATCCTTTGGCAAAGTTACCGTAACCGTTTTAATACTGGTGGGTGTGGCCATTAATGCCATTGCTGCAAGTTGTACAGGGTTCTTATCATACATAGCCCGTGACCCGCAGGCAAGGTCAATAACGTTCTGGAATCTCGGTACATTCTCAGGCGCCAACTGGAACTCGGTTTGCCTGGTATATGCCGTTACGATACCTTCCATTTTTCTTGTGCTGCGCTATTCAAAAGCCCTGAACGCATTATTATTAGGTGAATCAGAAGCGGGTTACCTTGGGATTGATACTAATAAACTGAAAATAAAAATCATTCTGCTTAATACATTTATTGTTGCCATAGCAACTTCTGTAGTTGGGGTAATAGCCTTTGTGGGGCTTATTGTTCCCCATATCCTGCGTATGCTCAAAGGCTCCGATAACCGCTTTCTTATTATCGGCTCTGCATTATTGGGGGCAATAATTATGAATTTGGCCGATATGGTTTCGCGTATCATTATTGCTCCTGCCGAATTGCCTATCGGTATTGTAACTTCATTTGTGGGGGCTCCCGTGTTTATATGGATACTCAGAAGCCAAAAGGGAATCAACAGCAAAGGAGGCTTTTATGCTTGAGATAAAAAACATTAGCTACAGCATTGATAGCCACCAGATACTGGATGATATTTCCGCATGCTTCGAACCCGGTAAACTGGCAATGGTAATAGGGCCTAATGGTTCTGGTAAATCTACTTTGCTGAAAATAATTAGCAACGAAATAAATGATTATTCCGGCAGCGTGCATTATGATAAAAAACTTCTGACAAGGAAGGACAGGATTGCAATTTCAAAAGTAAGGGCTGTACTTTCTCAGGAATCGCAACTTTCATTTCCTTTATCAGTGGAAGAAGTGGTAATGATGGGCAGGTATCCGCATTTTGATTTCAGGCCATCGGCAAAAGATATAGATATATGCATGCAGGCTTTGAAGAAGATGAGTATGGCTGATTTTGCCGAAAGAAACTACCTTACACTTTCGGGTGGTGAAAAGCAAAGAGTTCATTTTGCAAGGGTAATGTCACAAATATGGGAACAGCCAGAAGACAAATACAGATATTTTTTACTGGATGAACCTATAGCCTCGCTTGACCTTAATTACCAGCATGAGTTTTTAAAAATAACCAAAGAGGTTGCACAGCAAAATACTGTTACAGTAGCTGTAATTCACGATATAAACCTCGCGCTGCAATATGCAGATTCAGTATTGATGATAAATAAAGGCAAAGTTATTGCCAATGGTCATCCAACCGAAGTAATAACCTCAGAAAACCTGTATAATGTTTATGGGCTTAAATGCAGGGTAATTAAATATCCTGGTTTTGCTTTTCCTCATTTTGTGGTAGAGCAATAATGTTATGATTTTGCCAGTAAATGCCCTGCAATGCCTTCTTTAAGAGCGTAGTGAGACAACTTCATTTTTTTTATGCCAAGTCTTATCAGCACTGATTTGGTTAGCAACCCCGAATAAGCAAACATGGGGGCCCGCATTTGAATAAGGCCCTGCATCTGCAAACGTTCTTCAATGGTTGATTTCATTAAATCGCTATAGAGTTTATCAAACTCATCCATGGCAAAATCATAACCATTTTGTGGGTTGGGCTCACCGTTAATGCGTGCCTGTATTATTTGTGCAAAGCTTTCAAACGAGCCCGAAGAACCTATAAGCTCCTGGGGTGAGTATTCTTTTCCGGCTGAAACCAAATCCTGAATAGTATCCGCTATATGTTTTCCTACTTCGCGCTGGTTCTCTATCAACCTGTCGGTGCGGTTAAACATTTCATAAAGCCTTGTTACGCCCAGCGGGTAACTCTTCTTCCAGAATATTTCATTGGCATTGGCAATAATAAACTCTGTACTGCCACCTCCTATATCCATTATTAATGACACGTGATTGCCCAGCAAGGAAGTATGCTTCACCCCTTCATAAATCCATTGCGCTTCCTCTTCCCCCGAAAGTATATGAATCTCTATTCCTGTTTCTTTCTTTGCTTTTTCTGTAAACTCATTTTTGTTTTCAGCATCACGTACTGCTGAAGTGGCAAAGGCATAAACATCTTTTATGTTATGCCCGGCTATTGTTTTTTTGTGTACTTGCAATGCGTTTACCGCCCTTTCCATTGCATCGGCATGTATCTGCCCTTTGTGAATTCCGCCCTTACCGAGTTCTACCGGCAGTTCTTTTGAATAAATAAATATGGGGTTGCCGTCTTTACCTTTTTCCGCAATCAGCAGGTTGAAGGTATTGGTGCCAAGGTCGAGGATTGCTATATGCATGGCAGGAATGTACTATTAGAATTAATTAGAGGCACGCACGTACTTAGCCTTTTTATCAGCAAATTGCAACGTAAGTTGTTCCTTTTCTTTGCTCTTCTTTTCTCCATGATTATGCAGATTCATGTGGTCAATATCAAAGTTATAGATAAGAGCTTCAACAATTGTTCTTCGATTTTCAACTTTACCACCTGAATGGTAAAAATGATCCTTTGTCAGTATATTGAACTTATTCCAGAATTTTTTGATCATCAAATTATCCCTATAATCATTATGATGCCATGTAGAAAGAATAAATTTCGCCTTGGTTTTACTAAGAAGGTTGAATAATAATTCCTCGTCTTTTTCTTTCCATCCATTATAATAATCTACATAGCGGCCAAAATAAGGTGGGTCGCAATATATTAAGTCATCCTTAGTGGCCAATGGAATAATCTCAGCAAATGTCTTATTATAAAATATCCACTCAGGTTCAGGCCGGATAATTTTTGAGACTAGCGAAAGCTGGTTTGTAATCTTCGTTACGTATGCAGGAGCAAACCGTTCCGGTTTCTTACAAAATGGAATATTCCAATTCCCGCTTTTTGCAAACCTCATCATTCCATTAAATCCCGCCCTGGATAAGAAAATAAAATCGTACGATGAATATTCACTGTTAAATCTATCTCTTATCTTCCTGTAGTGAGCATAACCATTGTCATCAGCTTTGCTCAGTAAGGCGCCCTCTCTTTCAAGGTATTGCTTCATTTTGGCAGGAGTTATTAACCCTTGCTGAACAGCTTTATAAAAATTAATAATATGTGGATTTGTATCACTTACAATAGCTTGTTTATACCCCGCATTAAAAGCAACTACTCCTGTTCCAAGAAATGGTTCAATCCACCTACCTTTAGTTTTTGGAGCAAGTTCCATAATCCAAGGCACAAGCTTTGTTTTGATGCCCTGACTTTTAATTGGTGGAACAAGAATTTTCATGTATTTTCTCTTTTCTTAGCTGCCTTTTCGACTATATGCCTATGTAAATCTTTCTTACCCTTGAATTCTAAAAAATCTCTGAGTTTTGAAATTTTAATGGTTTTTCCATCCTTTATCATAGTAGCCGTGCCATAATTAATCCAATATTCATCAAACCATTCTTCACCTAATTTACTAAAAATACCATTTTCATTTTTTAAATCATTTATATCAGTTATTGAACCAATATTAGCTGTGTTACCTGAACCTTGGGAATCACTTGCTATCTTCCATTTTTCAGCCGCAAAAAAATCAAAGTCTTTAATAACAGAAGTTATTGATTTCAGGTTTTTCACATTGGTAACCTTACGATGTCCAATTTTCTTTGCCAAAGGTTCGTCATTATCAAGAAGTTCCTGTACTTGATAAATTTCCGTTGAATCGGCATCAGAAAAATCAACTCTTGTGTAAATTATACCGAGAACAAAGTGCCCTGAATACTGAGAATAAGGAAACTGAATATTCTTTTTGCCATCTCTTTCTTTAAAATATGTTCCATGGCTACCTAATGTAAAACCTGTAGCATTTTTACCTGTTTTAGGATCCCTGTATGTAGTTTTTATATCAACTGCAAACTTGATTTCATCATTATCCTTATGAATAAAAGTAAGGTCCGGATACCAATTTTGTTTATCGGCAAGAAGTATTTTATATCCTATTTTATCTGCAAAATCAAGTATTTGAGGGAATATATGTATCTCCAGAATTTTTGAAACAATTTTTGTATCTGAGGATATTGTATATATATTTTTGAAAACATCAATAAATCCTTTTATAGTCCAATCGCCACTTTCTGTAGAAACTAACCTTTTAAGATTGTCAGCAAATTTATCCAGTCCTGCTTTAAACTCTTTTTTTGATTTTATTTTATCACTCTTTTTCATTCTCTAACACAGATGGCTACATTTTTGGTTTCCACGGTACCTCGCTGGCTTTAAGGTCGTATGTTAGCTTGCGTGCAAGCGTGAATAAATAATCTGAAAGGCGGTTAAGGTATTTAATTACCAGTTCATCTACCTGCTCGTTTTCGACTAAGTGAATCACCCTGCGTTCAGCCCTGCGGCATACACAGCGTGCAATATGGCAATAAGAAACTGTTTGATGGCCGCCTGGCAATACAAAGCTTTTCATGGGTGGCAAAACCATGTCCATTTTGTCTATTTCTTTTTCAAGAACTGTAATATCATTTTCGCTGAAGCGCGGTATTTTAACCTTCGATTTTACCGGGTCAGATGCAAGCGATGAACCCATGGTAAGCAGCCTGTCCTGTACTTCCATCAATATACTATTTACCTGCACGTCTGCAATAGTATCGCGCAAAAGCCCAATCCAGGAATTAAGTTCATCAACAGTTCCATAAGCTTCAATACGAATATGGTGCTTAGGAACACGTGTTCCACCCAAAAGAGATGTTTGCCCTTTATCGCCAGTCTTCGTATATATCTTTATCGCCATATTCTATTTCTCTTTCTTTCCTATAAAAAGTTCCCTTAATTCCGGAGCTTCGTCAGGACGTAATTTACCTGCCAGCAAAAGGCTCAGTTGCCTGCGCTTTAAAGCGGTATGATAACGTTCTTTTTCTAAAGCGGTTTCAGGTACCAGTTGGGGTACTTCTATAGGCTTGCCAACCTGGTCAACGGCAACGAATACGTAAGTAGCGTCATTCGATTTTATTCTTTCCCCGCTAAAACCTGTTTCAACCGTTACATCTAAAAATATCTCCATAGATGTGCTGAATGCCCTTGATACCTTGGCTTCAATAGTTACATAATCGCCCAGCTTGATAGCACGCTCAAACGATACATGGTTAACCGAAGCGGTTACTACTATACGCTGCGAATGGCGATGCGCCGCAATGGCGGCAGTAATATCCATCCAGTGCAATAAATGCCCTCCCATAAGGTTGCCAATCAGGTTAGTGTCGTTTGGCAATACAAGATGAGTTGATAAGGAGTAGCTTTCTTTGGGTGTTTTACTTTTCATAAGCTTTATTTGCTGAAATTAGAGCAAATATAGCAAACCTTAACGGACAGGCTTTAGAATATATACCTGGCTCGAAAAAGCTAATCCTGTCTTGGCTGCCTGCCTGTTCGATGCCCAGCCGTGTATGGCGGCTCTTCCATAATTGGTATTCCCCCCTTTATATTTTTCACTTAGCATGCATATATAATATGCATCTAATTTCATAGGCAATGTTTCTTTCAGTGAAAATCCCTGTTTTTGGAAAAAACGTTTTACATCGGCGGGGGTAAAATGCCATATATGGCGGGGCACATCATAAGCAGCCCAATATTGTTTGTAAAATCCGGCGTCAGCCGAATTGCAGTTAGGCAAGGCTACAATACATGTACCGTCGGGCTTTAATATCCTTTTCACTTGTTTTACCGTTTCTTCCAGCTTATATACATGCTCAAGCACATGCCAGGCGCTTACCACGTTGAACGTAGCGTCGCTTAATTGCTCCCATTTATCCGTTTCATGCACAGTAAGTCCATATTGTTTTGTGGCAAAGGTACGTGCTTCGGGTGAAGGCTCAATGCCTTGCACATTCCATCCGTTCTCTTTGCATGTATTTAAAAATTCTCCAGTACCGCAACCTAAGTCAAGAAGTAGGGGCGATTCATGAAGCGCCCCTACTGTGTTGGAAACCAATTTTAATTTACTTCTTAAAGTAAACTTCCGTGCAACCTGGTAGAGGCTGTTAACAAGGCCCTTTTTGGTATTTGAATGTGAAATGTAGTCTTCCGACTGGTAATATTTTCCCGCTTCCTTTTCTTCCGGCCTTGGGTTGGTGAACCTGAAACCGCATGAGCATTGAACTATGGTAAACTTATTTTTGCTTACGGTATAATCAGTGCATTCGAGGAATGGAGTAAATGAGGATGAATTGCAGATAGGGCAGTTAGTGAGCGTTTCCATCAGGCAAGCTTTGAAGTAAGTAAGCGCATTTCTACCGATGGCGATATTTTTTCATATAGTATGCGGTAAACAGCGTCACATATCGGCATGGCAACTTTATGGCGCTGGTTGATGGTATAAATGGTCTTAACCGCGTAATACCCTTCCGCCACCATATTCATTTCGAGCTGGGCGTATTTTACCGAATATCCTTTGCCAATCATGCTGCCCAGTGTACGGTTACGGCTGAACTGCGAATAGGCTGTTACAAGCAAATCGCCCAAATATGCTGAAGCATTTGTATCGCGCTGTAACGGATGCACATGGTCAATAAATCTTTTTATTTCCTGTATGGCATTTGACACCAGCACAGCCTGGAAGTTGTCTCCATACCCAAGCCCATGACAAATACCGCTTGCTATGGCGAAAATATTTTTAAGGGCAGCGGAGTATTCTATTCCCAGGGTATCAGCCGATGTGCAAGTCTTAATATAACGGCAATTCAGCATTTCTGAAAGCCATTTTGCGGCATCCAGGTTAGAGCATCCGATAGTCAGGTAGGATAATTTTTCCAGGGCCACTTCTTCAGCGTGACATGGGCCTGAAATAATTCCAACAGAAGAAAGCGGAACCTGGAAATGTTCATGCAGGTAAGTGCTTACCATCATTTTTTTGTCGGGCAGTGTTCCTTTTACCGCAGAGAAAATCGTTTTATTTTTAAAATCATCTTTTTTCAGCCCGCTTAATGCATCGCTCATATATGCCGAAGGCACTGCCAATATTATATAATCGGCATGTTTAATGGTATCTTTCGAGCCGGTATGCATAATGACCTTGCTAAGGTCAATTTCAATATCGCTCAGGTAATTAGGGTTATGCTTATATTGTTTAATATACTCAATATTCGCTTTCTTACGTATCCACCAATCAATCTGGCTGGCATTATTGGAAAGGATTTTAACTAAAGCAGTAGCCCAACTGCCTGAACCAAGTATGGCTATTTTTTTCCCGGGCATAGCAGTTTACTGCTTTACAGGTTTTTCAGGCCTTTTGCGCAACATGCGCGAATAAACGGAAATATTATTATCGAAAAGGAAACGAAGCCAGAGCAAAGTCCATGAAGTATGGTATGAAATACCCCTATACCATTTCGACCCTGCTTTATGTACTTCCGGAAGTTTATTCCATGGAACTGCAGGAAAATCGTGATGTTCGTTATGATACCCCACATTAAAGGCAACCGTATTCAGCGGGCCATAATAACTATGCGTTTCCTGTATTTCATCGCTTGTTACAAAGTGCTCCTGCACCCAGCGTGCTCCCAAAGGATGCAACCCTACAGAGAAAAATAAAGAGCTGAGCAGGTAAACAAATGCCTTGGGGCCAAAAAAATAAAATGCAGCCGCATCAACAGCAACAACTATAATCATATTGAGCGCAATCCATTTATCAAATGCCTTTATTTCCTGCATGCGGGGTACGCGCAATATTTGAATTACAGGATAAATGAGCAACCAGGAAGCCTTACCGATAAAACTATTGCCGAACAGCTTACCTTCCCAGGCAGAGGGCAGGTCAGCATCGTATTCAGGTATTCCCTGGTGGGCGTGATGCTTCAGATGGTAACGCTGGAATGATACTGAGCTTGGAAAAAACATAACCGAATTAGCAAATATGCCGGCAAGTGTATTTAATTGTTTTTTCTTGAATAACAGGTTGTGTGCGCATTCATGTACCATAACAAATAACGCATGTACCAAAAATGCCCCTGCGCAAAAGGCCATAACGAAAACCAGCCACCATGCATGCAACGAAACAAAATAAGTCAATGCGCATTGTAATGTAACAAGGCTTAAAATAACAAATATGGTACCCGGAGAACGCGTGCCTATAAGTTGTTTTACTTCAGGGTGTTCCTTCAGTATTTCAATTGGGCGGATGAAATGAATATCCTTTGCCTCGGTATAAAAAAAATCTGTTCTTTTTGCCATTTTAATTAAAATAGATGCAAAGATACGTTTTATAGAAAACAGTTAAGTATGAAGATTCAAAATATGAGATAAATCACATTTTCAGGGCTTTAGCGCTTGTTATGACTTCTCACTGGAAAAACAGAAAGCCCCGCAATTCTGCAGGGCTTTCCTCCTTAATCAATCGCAATCCCGCAATTCTACGGGATTTCACTGTCCTCAACCTCAAATCTTACCTGTTAATCATTGTCTTTGTATTATAAACTTTGTCAGCAGTTATTATCCTTACAAAATAGGTGCCGGGAGCAACATTCTGCAGGTTAATATCTTGCAGTATCACGCCATTGCTCGAATGTGTTGTTGTGTTGTAAACAACTTCGCCTAACAGGCTGGTTATTTCCAACTGTGCATTTTGGCTGCCTTCCAGGCCATTTACAGCAAGCCTGAACGATCCATTGTTAGGGTTGGGGTATAGCTTAAAGTCAGCATTGGTATTATTAATAGCAGTTATACCGGTAGGTGCACCTATGTCAACTTTCATTTTGTATGTGGAAAGGTCATATTGTTTAACCTCGCCATGCTTATCAGGCGCATGGGACACAGTGTACCAGATTGAAAGCGTAACTGTATGTGTGCCCGGATATTTATAGAAATGGGTATAAGTTGTCATATTCATTCCCGTATCTCCCGCTGTACTGTCGCCAGGTTGCCAAGCGTACATGGTAATATCATTTACTCCGGTGGAAGTGCTTGTGTACATATACTGGTAGGCTGTTGGTATTGTATCGCCAAGGAATGCGGAAATAAAGCTTGCATGCAATGAATCCTTATTCACTATGTTGACCACTTCTGAAATAGAATCTATACAATAAGAGGCGCCAGTATCCCTTATAATAAGCCATGCATTATAAGTGCCGTTGGATGCGTAATTAGCATTGAATACACTGCCGCCTTTTACAGCCGCAGCGCTATCAGACAGCTTCCAATAATATTGCGTGCCCGAATTGGTATCTGAAGATGTGCTGGTGAACTGTGCTCCTCCTGCCGGAATGGAGTCGGTAACTACATTAAAGTTGGCGCTCAGCTCACAAGGCATGGTAACATTGGTAATATTTATTACTTCGGAAATAGTATCAGTGCAACTGCCACTGTCAGATATAAAGGCATTTAATGTAACCGTATATGTGCCGTTGGCGGTATATATATAGTTATATGAAGTGTCATACGTAGAAGCAGTTCCGCCGTCGCCAAAATTCCAGTTAGATTCCAACTCGTAGTATTGATTTATATCTGTGGAAGTATTGGTAAATGTTACATGCCCGTTGGGGCCGATAGAATAGTTGAAATTAGCTTTCAAATGGCATGCGTTGCTGTCGGCTGTGGTTACATCTATATACTGCTGGGTCGAACTATAGCAATATGCGGTACCGGTATCTTCAATTGCCAGCGTCACATAAAAATTCCCCTGGTAAGTGTAAGTATGGGTAAACGTTGAAGTCCCCTGCACTTGCGGGCTTCCATCACCTGGGTTCCAATAATATTGTGTCCCGGAATAGGTTCCTGCTGATGTACTGGTAAAAGTTACTACTCCGCCTGCTCCCTCAGAATAGGAGAAATTCGCGTTAAGGGTACAGGGTACAGTAACATTGGTTATATTAATGGTAACCGTATCGGAGGATGAACATAAAGAGCTATCAGTCAGCGAAATAGATACTTTATATGTTCCATTAACAGTATAAATATGGCTGAATGATGTGTAATAGTACAACTGGTTTCCGCTGCCATCGCCGGCATTCCAGATAATTTCAGTAACACCTGCTGATGAATCTGAGTATGCAGCAGTAAAGCTTACATGCCCGTTAACTCCGTAATTTACGTTGGTGATGCTTACAGAGCATGCATAAGCAGCATTAATGCAAAAAATGCCCAGCGCGAGCACAAGCATCTGCATTAGTTTTTTTGTTTTGTTTTTTTGGGTAATTGTTTTCATGATGATTGTTATAATTGACTGATTATTTCACTGATAATGTTATGTGAGAAAGCCCCATGAATAAACGGGGCATTCTCGCAGTAACATTTATTATTCTTTACTTCTACCTGTTAATCATTGTTTTTGTGTTATAAACTTTGTCAGCAGTTATTATCCTTACAAAATAGGTGCCGGGAGCAACATTCTGCAGGTTAATATCTTGCAATATCACGCCATTGCTCGAATGTGTTGTTGTATTGTAAACAACTTCGCCTAACAGGTTGGTTATTTCCAACTCAGCATTTTGGCTGCCTTCTAAACCATTAATCGCGAGCCTGAACAATCCATTATTAGGGTTGGGGTATAGCTTAATATCGGCATTGGTTCCTATAATAGCAGCAATACTGGTTGGTTTGCCCACATCAACTGTTATTTTGGAAGTAGAAAGGTCATATTGTTTAACTTGGCCATGCCTGAATGGAGCATGTGACATCGTGTACCAGATGGAAAGCGTTACTGTATGGTTACCGGGATATTTATACATATGACTATACGTTGTCATATTCACGCCGGTATCTCCTGCAGTACTGTCACCCGGATCCCATGCATAAGTAGTAAGGTCATTTATACCGGTAGAAGTGCTGGTAAAAATATAATCATAACTACTCATTGTATCAGATTGATAAGTAACTGCAAAACTCGAATGCAATGAGTCCACGTCACAAATATTAACCGTTTCAATTACTGAATCAGAACAATAAGCGGCTCCTGTGTCCATTATAACCAGCCAGGCATTATAAGTACCGTTAGCTGCATAAGTAAAGCTTTGTGTGGCGCTGCCCTTAACTGCCGAAGCTCCGTTTTGCTGGTACCAGAAATATTCCGTATTTGAATTAGTACCTGTCGAGGTGCTGGTTAATTGCGCCCCGCCTTTAGGAATTGAATCAGTTGTAACCGTAAAGTTAGCGCTAAGTGTACAAGGAACAGTAATGTTAGAAATAGTTATTACTTTGGAAATGCTATCATAGCAACTACCACTGTCGGTTATAAAGGCATTTAAAGTAACTGTATATGTACCATTCGCAGTATATATATAGTTATAAGTGGTATCGTAAGAAGAACCAACTCCACCATCACCAAAATTCCAATCAGACTCCATCTCCGATAATTTATTTGCGGCAGTGGAAGTATTGGTAAATATAACATGCCCGTTAGGACCTATAGAATAAGTAAAATTGGCATTCAAATGGCAAGCATTGCTATCGGCTGTAGTTACATTTATAGTTTGTTGGATAGAATCATTGCAAAATGCAGAGCCGGTATCTTTTATATATAACCATGCATAATAATATCCCTGGTAAATATAGGTATGACTATATGTTGAGGAACCTTGTACCTGTGCACTTCCATCACCTGGATTCCAATAATATAGTGTCCCGCTGTTGGTTCCTGCAGATGTACTGGTAAAACTTACCTGTCCGACTGCATTAACCGTATAGGTATAGTTGGCGCTAAGGGTGCAGGGGGTAGTAACGTTGGTTATATTAATGGTCATTGTATCGGCAGAATAGCAAGAAAAGCTGTCAACCTGCAACACAACAGAAACTTTATACGTTCCGTTGGCTGTATAAATATGACTGAAATTCGAGTCGCCATATAATTGATTTCCACTGCCATCGCCCGCGTTCCATGTATATTGATCGCCATATTGCGTACCACCAGTAGAATGAGCGGTAAAACTCATGTGCCCGTTAAGGCCATAATTTACACTGATACTCACGGTACATGCATTAGCGGCATTAATGAAGAAAATGCCAAGCGCGAGCATAAGCAGTTGCATCCATTTTTTTGTTTTGTTTTTTTGAGTCATTGTTTTCATGAGAATTGTTTTGTTTGAATAATTATTGAATTAGAGGTCTTTCTTTATACACAAATACGCAAGATGGATCAGTTAGGTTGGGTAATTTAAAAATTATTTATAGGCCACTGCAATAATCGCGTCTCCATTCTTGATTGCCAGCTTGTTAGCCTTACTGTCAAATAATGTGCAATTGAACTTTATATGCAATTGTTTGGTAGTCTGGCCACTTTCATTGTTCTGGTAATTCGATACTGAAGTAATATGGAAATTGCTGGTATCAGGCTGCAAAGAATTATTCGATGTGTAGATATCACCTGTGGCATCGGTATAAATTATAGTAATATTAGATAAACCATAGGAGTTAGGTGATAAGGTAGGAGCAGATGTATAATAACTTATGAAATGCTGTTGATTTATTCCTGAACCACCTGGGGGGGCAACATAAGTTTTGGCATTGGCTATAAGGCTAGGGTTATGTATATCTGTTACTTTAAGAGTAACAGTATAGATTTTGTTTTTATTGGAATAAGTATAGGTAGGGTTGGAGCTATCCGATGTATCACCAGGCGTAGTAATTGTATCCCCAAAATCCCAATGATATGCATAATAACCGGAACCACCTGAAACCTTGCATGTGAACAGAGAATCAGTATCTGGGGGAATTGAACAGGTAAGGGTAACTTTGCTATTACCCATTTGAATAGGATTATTTAGACTGCTGGTTGTGCTATCGCTGAAATTTACTGAAAGAGAAGAGGTATAATTACCCGGATGAGAATATGGATGAGTTATATTACTCAATGTTGAGTTAACAATTGTAGATGATGTTCCGTCACCAAAATTCCACGTATAACTTGTTATGCTTGTTGTTGCACCCTGTGTTGGATAAAATGTCATAGAAAATGCTGTTGGAGTTCCACCGGGAACTAAGTAGTTAAAATACCCGGTATCTAATCCCTTAGCAATATTGGTTTCGTTTGCGCCGGTTGCTAATGTTCTGTAATCGTTAATAATAAATTCAATACCCGGTGGGCAGCCACTGGTGCAATTAAATTCTTTTAAGTTGCCGGTATAATTATATACACCATTAGTGTCCTGAGTATAAGATGAATACATATAGTAATTATTCACTCCCGCCTCGAAATTCATGGCAACACCATCTACTAAGCCTGTAAATGAAAATACAGGCGCATTATTAATAGTTGTTTGGGTAGTCAAATGCTCTTTTTTGCAGGTAATAGCAACTATGCTTACCAGCAAACAAAACATTCCTATTTTCAGCCTCCTCATATCTATTTTATTATATCGTATGACAGAATAATTCTTAACCCGCTGTTACGCTCAAATATATTGTCTCCAAAAAAAGCGTTGTTTTCAATATCAAGCAACCCGTAATAACCTTCGGCGCTTATGGTAAAGCGCTCTATTTTTCTGCGGTAAGCCAATGTTACCTGCGCATCCCAGGTGTTTATTCCGTCCATATAACCTGTCTTGTAGGATGATGTGTAGCCTGACACTCCATAATAATTCTCATTGTAACTTACAACAGAACTATTGGAGTTTACCAGGTACAGCACATTGGCCCCAATACTTATTATGTTATTATCATTGAGGTTATATTGAAGTTGAACAGGTAGCGCGGCATAATAAAGTGTTTTCAGGGTTACTGAAGTAACATTGTTTGTTGTGCCAAAATCATATTGTGATGTGCTGCTTGTATAGAGAGTATTTACATTGGTGAGGCTATTATATTGCAGGCCGATACAAGCTGAAATATGGGAGCTAAAATAATAGGTCATACTAAAACCTAAAATCGGGCTTAACCCGTTTCCCTGTGTTCCGCCTGCTTTTTGCCATCCCATCGAATAACCGCCCCCTGCGTCAATACTTAGCAAGGTATGCGAATAGCCAGAATTTTGTATGGGCTGTTGCTGCTGATTATCGCCTGTAGAATTTGCTGATGCAGTTGAATCCGTTTTGTTAACAGGACTTGTTGAAGCTGCTGCAACTTGCGTTTTATTTAATGTATCCTCTGCAACAGTACCAGCCATATTCCCTTGAGATGCTTTAGTGGAATTAGCTTCCTTTACAGTTAATGGCTGGTTGTTGTAGGTAGTGGGTGAGGTGCCCGGAGTTACATTATTAGTAGTATTATTTGTCAGAACATTATTGTAAGTTTTTTTCTTCATGCTTTTTTCTGAAGCAGGGCGCACATAGCTGTATTGGGTTGTAGTGTCTGCACTATGCTTGTTCCTTCTGTGTTTTGCTGTTTTAGAATCCGTTGCATTTCCATCCTGCCCTGCGGGACTGTTAAATGTTTGCACTGCCTTGGCGTTAGCGGAAGCCAAGGCTTGAGAATTTGTTCCGGAAGATGTAGTTACATTACCAGCAATAGCTTTCTTTGCGGGTTGTTCAGTGGGGCTGTTTGACGAAGGCAAAACATTATTCTGACCCGGGTTGGCGGCCAGGTTGTTTTGCTGCAATATTGGAGTGGTAGGTGTGATGGAAGATACGTTGTTGCGCATAAAGGTGAACATCAATCCGGCGCCGGCCATTAGCCCGGTAAGAAAGATAAGGGAAATAAAACCATATCTCCTTCTTTTTTCAGAACTTTCAATCATAGCCTCAGCCTTGTCCCAGTTCGTCTCGTCGAAAGGAAAATCACGCTCCGATAATTTGGAGCGCAAGATATCGTCAAATTTTTCCTCTTCGCTCATAGCAATAAAAATGTTTTAACTGTATAGGCCATTTTGGTCAGCATAATCTTTAACTGTTCCCTTGAAAAATGCAGGTGCCATTTCGATGTTCCTTCGCTTATTCCCAGCATAGTCGCAATTTCTTTATGTTCAAATCCATCTACCACAAATAAATTAAAAACTCTCTGGCTCATCGGGGGCAATTGTACAATCAGTTTATGAATTTCTTCCACATCCATTTTCGAAATCGCCTCATTCAAGGCTCCTGTAAGAGGTAATTCTTCATAGTCTTCCACATATTTTATATTTTCCTTATATTTTTTTTGTTTGCGGAATTCATCTATCAATACATTTATGATAATCTTCCTTATCCACGATTTGAATGGCACAGGAGGTTGGTATTTATCGAGGTTATTCAGAATTTTTAAAAAACCTGTATTCAAAACTTCCTGTGCCTCTTCGTAAGATTGTGTATATCGTATGCAAATGCTCATCAGGTACCTATATGTCTGTTTATAAAGCTCGTATTGCGCTTTGCGTTCTTTTCGTATGCAGGCTGTTATCAGGTCAACTTCTACATTCATCTATCGCAATCTTAGCTTTGGCTGTTTATTTCAATATTCCTTGTTCCATATTCATTATTCTTAGAATGCCTTATATATCAGTTTATAAACTAATACGCAGGTATTAGATAAGAGGTTGGGTAATTTAGCAAATAAACCGGAAAAATCAAGTAAATTACTGAAAATCAATCTGTAAAATACTCGTTCTTGAAAAAATATAATCCGGTTAACAGGCATATATAACAAATCTACTAAAAATGGGTGTAAATCATGCAAAGAACTTAAAACCCAGAGCAAACTTTTTACTATTTTCGCACATCTTCACAATAAACGTAGGGTATGGATACAAAGACACTTGTTATTGGAGCACGCGGACAGATAGGGCAGGAACTTGTGCAGGAATTATGCAATATTTATGGCCAGGACAAGATAGTGGCATCGGATATAAAACCACGGGAAAATATCAATTGTGTTTTTGAAGTGCTTGATGTATTAGATACCAAAGGTCTGCATGAAATAATAAAAAAACATAACGTTAAAGAAGTGTACCATCTTGCAGCCATGCTTTCGGCTACTGCTGAAAAATACCCTGATAAAGGCTGGAAATTGAATATGGATGGCTTGCTTGGCATGCTTGAGTTAATGCGCGAAAAAGTTATTGATAAAATGTTCTGGCCTAGTTCTATAGCTGTTTTTGGCCCCAATACTCCTAAAAAAAATACACCTCAATATACCATTATGGAGCCCAGTACAGTATATGGTATCAGCAAACAGGCAGGTGAACGCTGGTGCGAATATTACCATAACCGCTATGGCGTTGATGTGAGAAGCGTAAGGTATCCCGGGTTAATCGGGTGGAAATCGGAACCCGGAGGCGGCACTACTGACTATGCCGTGGATATTTTCCATGAGGCCATAAATAATAAAAAGTATGAATGCTTTTTAGGCGAAAATACCACCCTGCCTATGATGTATATGAGCGATGCCCTGAAAGCAACCATAGGGCTAATGCATGTATCTCCCGATAAGGTTAAAATACACTCCAGCTATAACCTTGCCGCAATCAGTTTCTCGCCCAAAGAAATTGCCGCTGAAATAAAGAAGCATATTCCTGATTTTGCAATTACTTACAAGCCCGATTACCGCCAGCCCATTGCCGATAGCTGGCCCCAAAGTATTGACGATTCGCTTGCCCGCCAACACTGGGGATGGAAACATAAATATGACCTTGCAGCAATTACTGAAGAAATGTTTCAGCATATAGGAAGCATTAAACAGCCTTCCTGATTCCAACTCTTAATTCATAACTCATAAAGTGGGCCATCGTAAACTAAAAAAGTTTGCCGAAGTAGCTAACTTTCCCAATGTGTTTCAACCAACTGAAGCAATAGGAGGAAAAATTGATTTCCCGCTTAAAGGCAAATGGAATGAAGCGTACTTTAAAAATAATAATCCCATTATTCTTGAGCTTGGTTGCGGTAAAGGAGAATATACCATTGGGCTTTCCAGGCGCTTTCCAGGCAAAAATTTTATCGGCATGGATATTAAAGGCGCAAGACTTTGGAGGGGCGCTAAAATTGCAGTTGAGGAAAAAATGAAGAATGTGGCTTTTGTGCGTAACCGTATTGATTTTATTGAGTCTTATTTCGGCCCAAACGAGGTGAGTGAAATATGGATTCCATTCCCCGACCCTTACCCTCGCAAAGGCAAAGCTGAAAAAAGGCTTATGTCCGCTTCATTTGTGAAACGTTATAGGAACCTTACCAAACCGGGAGCAATAATTCACCTTAAAACCGATAATGAGGATTTATATGCTTTTGCTATGGAGCAGGTTAAGGAACATAATTATAAATTACTTGCCCATTCCAATGATATTTATAATGATGCTGCAACATTAGGAGAAGAAAGATTTGCGTTGCTTACCCAGATACAAACCTATTATGAATCTACATTTTTAAAAATAGGGAAGAAGATACATTATGTGGAATTTGAGATATGATTCAACATTTTCTATCTCAAAAATTCAGAGTGTGATTTAAAAAAATATTTTACCAGTTTTTATCATAAATTTTTTTCCTGTGAAGGAATCTGGCAAACCAAACGGTTTTGCCATGCACGTATAATCCTATTCTATAATCTCTTTTTTATCAAGAGATAATCGTATCCTATACCGTGCCTCGAATTTCTCCAATTGTTTGATGTTATCTATTTTATCAACTTTTTCTGCATTTTGAACATCTCTAAAAACTCTATAAAGTACAGACATTATGTCTTTGTCATTCTTAACATGGTTAATGTCTTTCCAAAATTTCGGTTTAAACCTTATTTGCATGTTTCTTAACAAATTGAAGCACTTTTTCCTTTTTCACTTCTCCTTTTTCTTCCATTGCCTCATCAATTAATTTTGCCAGCAGCAAATCTTCTTTGCCCTCTTCAGTTAATATTTTATGCTTAATGTGAAACTGGTTGAATAAGGTTTCGAACCATTTTTCACTATTTTCAGGAATATTTAAAATAACTGTTTTCATATAGAGCTTGTTTATACACCAAAGATACGCAGTTTATTTCTAACAAGTATTGTACTAAATATGTTTTATTTTCTTTACCCCGAATTTTACAAAAAAACATTGTAATTTAGCGCCTCAATTATATACCAGATGAAATTTGTAGCAGAAATAGATGTAATGCCTTTAAAAGCACTCTTAGACCCACAAGGCAGGGCAGTAACAGGAGTTCTCAAAAATATAGGCCTTGGAGAACTCGAAAATGTTCGTGTAGGCAAACATATTACGGTTGAAGTGGAAGCAGGGTCGGAAGAAATTGCCAAACAAAAGGTAGAAGAAGCCTGTACTAAACTATTGGCCAACCCGATTATGGAAAGCTTTCATTTTACCTTAAAAGGAAATTAAGATTAAGGCTGAGACTAAGGTTAAGCAATGCGTATAGTTCTCAACCTTAATCTCAATCTAAACCTCTATTGATTCGTATCTACTCTTGTAACTTTAATTACTCCGTCCACCTGTTCAAGCTTTTTCATTAAGGCAGTAAGGTGGGTAGTATCGTGTACAAATACCATAATGTTTCCTTCAAAAGTACCATCATTGGTATCGAAACTTATATAACGCATATTTACATTCAGCTCATTTGAAATTATCTGGGTAATATTATTCACAAGCCCTATTTTATCAATGCCAATAACTTTTATACCTGCAAGGAAGGATATAAGTTTCTGGCTTGTCCATTTTGCCTTTACAATCCTGTAAGCATAGTTCGACATAAGTTCTATGGCATTCGGGCAATTTACCCGATGTATTTTAATTCCTTCGTGAATAGTAATAAACCCGAAAACGTCATCGCCGGGTATAGGATGGCAACAAGGCGAGAGCTTGTATTCAAGGTTATCCAAATTATCTCCAATTACCAGGAAATCAGATTTGCCGCGTTTATTAGATACAAGCTGTTCAAGTGTTTGCGCAGGCGCCTGGGGTTCAATTTTTTTATCCTTAACCTTAATAAAGTCTTTCAGTTCTTTATTGGTGACGCTGCCCATTGCCACCCTGTAATAAAGTTCCGGTACATCGGACAATTTCAGGAAAGCCGCTAAGCGTTTTACAATTACCTCGTTATATTCAAGTTTATTATGGTGCATCTTTTGCTTCAATTCTTCTCTTCCTATATCAATCTGCTTGGCTTTTTCTTCTTTCAGGAAATCTTTTATTTTCGATTTTGCCTTGGCGGTAACCACATAATTCATCCAGTCGAGCTTAGGAGTCTGCTTATTCGAAGTCAGGATTTCAACCTGGTCTCCGCTGTGCAGCTTATGGCTTAAGGGCACAAGCTTGTGATTTACTTTTGCGCCAATGCACTTGGCGCCGATTTCAGAATGAACATCGAAAGCGAAGTCGAGCGCGGTTGAGTTTAACGGCATAGAGCGCATTTCGCCTTTAGGTGTAAATACAAATATTTCGTCTGCGAAAAGATTTAGCTTAAAGTCATCAATAAAATCAAGAGCGTTACTGTCAGGGTTCGATAATGATTCTCTTATTTTCTTCATCCACTCTTCAAGCGGGTCTTCCGAGCCTGAAGGGCCTTGCTTGTATTTCCAGTGAGCGGCATAACCTTTTTCAGCTACTTCATTCATGCGCTCACTTCGTATCTGCACCTCTACCCATTGACCGTTGGGGCCCATAACAGTGGTATGTAACGCCTCATAGCCGTTGGCTTTCGGGGTTGATACCCAATCGCGCAGACGGTCGGGGTTAGGATAATAAAAATCAGTTACTATAGAATAAACCCTCCAGCAGTTCGCTTTTTCCTGTTCTGGCGGGGAGTCAATAATAATGCGTATGGCAAAAATGTCATATACCTCCTCAAAAGGAACATTTTTGTTCTTAATCTTGCTCCAGATAGAGTAAACAGATTTGGGCCTGCCGAATATCCTGAATTTGAATTTCTGCTCATGCAATGCTTCACGTATCGGAATAATAAAGCGGTGTATATAGCGCGCCCGCTCTGCCTGAGTATCTTTAAGTTTTTTATCAATTTCGTTATAAATTTCGGGCTCGGTATATTTTAACCCCAAATCTTCCAGTTCGGTTTTAATATTATTAAGCCCAAGCCGGTGGGCAAGGGGAGCATATAAATAAAGAGTCTCCGATGCAATTTTCAGTTGCTTTGTCCTCTCCATTGATTCGAGGGTGCGCATATTGTGCAACCTGTCAGCCAGCTTAATCAATATTACCCTTACGTCATCGGCAAGAGTAAGCAGCATTTTACGGAAGTTTTCCGCCTGCAGTGATGAGGAGGCGTCAAAAACTCCGGAAATCTTGGTCAACCCGTCAATAATTGAGGCCACCTTTTTGCCGAACATTCCCTCTATGTCTTTCAGGGTAATGTCCGTGTCTTCAACTACATCGTGAAGCAAAGCGCAGGCAATAGAGGTAGCGCCGAGGCCGATTTCTTCTGCCACAATGCGTGCAACAGCTATGGGATGATATATATATGGTTCGCCCGATTTGCGGCGAGCGTCTTTATGCGCTTCAACGGCTACGTTAAACGCTTTGCGTATCATTTTCTTGTCATCATCGTCGAACTTCCTTCGCGATGAGCGCAACAAACCCCTGTAACGGTTAAGTATTTCCTTTTTTTCCTGTTCTAAATTAATTGTCGGCGTTATTGGCGCTGCGGCTTCCATATCGTAATAGTAAATGCAGATTTAATTTACAAAGTTACGCATTTATCTGCTTATACCAAAGTTAGCGGTTCTTAAATATATTCCTACTTTTGCCGGACAAAAAAATTGAAGTGAAAAAGATATTTATATCGGCTATTGGCTGTTGGCTATTAGCTAATAATTGTATAGGGCAGGCTCAGATTGAGCTGAAAAGCATGGACGAATGGGCCAGGGTAAAAAATGACACTACCTATGTTCTTATGGATAGCGTGGACAATCCGTCGAATGATATTTATAAAAAATTATTTAAAGATTATTGGAAGGCATCTCATGTCGAATTCATTAATTCGGCCGATTTCGAAAAGTACCTTTCATTTAACTCGTCTTATTTGTCACTGGTTTATCCCTTAACGAATATGGACATGGGCTTGATAGCAGGCAAATACGATCCTGACCTGCCCGATAATGCCAATGAACTGGCAATGGCTGCTGAAGAAGAAGTTAACCTGATGGGTTGGAAGTTATGGACCGTTGCCGAAAAATATTTCAAAAAACAAAACAAATGGTCTGTTTCATTTGTGAAAGAAGTTGCCGCAATAAAAATGTACGCTAATGTCGGCGGTATTAATACTGCTGAAAAGCTTTCCCACAGCGCCCCAAAAGCTGATGCCAAAGCATACGCTATTGCGCTCAAAGATGCAGGAGGCTCAATATGCGCACCCTATTCAGAAGGCAATGGAGCCTACCTTTTTAATTGGGGCCCGGGATTTATTAAAAATTACATACAGATAATGAACCAGTTGCTTAGCAGCACCCAGAATGGTGGCATTGCGGTAAATGCTGAGAGTATAAAGAAAGTAAAAACCGATACCTTATTTGTTGTCGATTTTTTAAGGGGCTTTCCTCAATCGAGCGGTAAATACAAGGAAAAGGACATCAAGGATCTTTTTAAAGAGTACCAGCTTCCTTATGAAATTGTCTCATCTGATGAGCTGAATGATAAAATACTTAACGCAAAAAAAGACATGTATTATCTTACCTATATTCACAATACAGGAGCAGCCGTTTATGTTATCAATGGCTTTACCGGGGAGGTAGTCTGGGCAAAAAAATTAATGACCGATGAACTTGGCCCTGACGATATAACGAGGATTTACAAGCAGGTAATAAAGAATTAAGATATATATCACCCTTATAGATATTAGTATGCAGAATGATTTGCTTTTAAAAGCTGCAAGGGGTGAAGAAACATTGAGGGTACCTGTATGGCTTATGCGCCAGGCCGGCCGGATATTGCCAGGCTATCGTAAGGTTCGGGCATCGGTAAGTGATTTTACAGAACTGGTGAAAACCCCTGAACTGGCTTGTGAAGTTACTTTAGAGCCTGTAAATGTACTTGGGGTAGATGCCGCCATTATTTTTTCTGATATTTTGGTGATACCCGAAGCTATGGGCTTACCTTACCAGATGCTTGAAAGCAAAGGCCCTTATTTTGAGAAAACCATAAATACTAAAAAAGATATTGATAACCTGAGGATTGGAGGTACTGAAAACTGGGAATATGTAGTAAAAGCATTAAAACTTACCCGGAAAGAATTGGCAGATAAACTACCCCTGTTGGGTTTTGCGGGCAGCCCCTGGACAATTTTTGCATATATGACAGAAGGCAAAGGCTCGAAGACTTTTTCAGTGGCTAAAAGAATGGTTTTCAGTGAACCGGCCCTGGCTCATTCGCTTCTTGATAAAATTACCGAAACAACCATCCTCTACCTGAAAGACCAGGTTAATGCAGGGGCCGATTTAGTGCAGATATTTGATTCCTGGGGCGGAATATTGGGTTATGATACGTATGAGGAATTTTCCTTAAGGTATATTTCACGTATAGCTGATGAATTGGGTAAAATGGTTCCTGTTACCGTTTTCCCTAAAGGGGCATATTTTGCAAGCGAAAAACTGGCAAAGCTTAATTGCAGGGTAATAGGGCTTGACTGGGCAGTTGCCCCTGCTGAGGCGAGGACAATTTTTAAAAACAAGACCCTGCAAGGCAATATGGACCCATGCCTGCTTTATTCTGATGTCAATACTATAAAAAAGGCTGTTCATAATATGATTAAGGCCTTTGGGACAAGGAATTATATTGCTAACCTCGGGCATGGAGTTTACCCCGATACCCCGGTTGACCATGTAAAATGTTTTGTGGATGCCGTTAAGGAATATCCGGCCTGATTTCATGTGAAAAGCAATATTCAGCTCACTTATCCGTTAATAATTGCAAACCTCGCGGAATTTTCTTAAATTTGTAGATTAAACCTGTACTATTGGCTAAAAGCAAATACATAAAAATTGCTCTTTTTTGCACTATTGGGTTAATGGTGTGCAGCCAGATTATTGTAGCACAGATTGGCCCCCCTCAAATTGGTTGTATTGTGGTAGATTCAACTGGTTCTGGGGCTGCTACTATAACATGGGTAATACCAAGCGATACAAATAGTACATTTAAATATTATCAAATTAATTCCACTACAAACCCAAAATCGGGCTATACCCCCGGTCCCACAATTTCTCCGGATTCCCGGAATTCTGTCACAATTGCTGGTATAGGCGCTAATGCAGCTCCTGTATATTTTAGTGGGGTTACAGAATATTTGGGTGTCTCGTCTGTTAATGGTGATACAGTCGCCAGCATTTTTCTGAGCGTAACAAATTTAGGGGGGGTAGCAGCATTACAATGGAATGCTATGCATACTACAAACCTGCCCGGCTTTAATGGTTGGTACAAAATATACCGGGAATATCCACAATATGTTTGGAAATTACTCGATTCCACCCAAGCGTTAAAATATAATGATACCATAACTTTATGTAAACCAACTCTGACATATGAGATTGTGGCTGACAATTCTGTCTTGGGATGTCAATCTGTTTCAAATAGGGTGAGTGGTCAATTTAAGGATATCATAGCACCCGCCATACCCATACTTGATTCAGTAAGTGTGGGGCCTGGTGGTAATATAGAAATTACA
>JBKQUY010000016.1:0-57762 GCA_052325425.1 Bacteroidia bacterium
TGGACCCTGCATTGGCGTATGGCGCATGGTCAAAGTTTATAGTCATATTACCTGTTACAGCAAGGCATCCATTATTATTGGTACTGGTTAGGGTAAGGGTTACACTTCCCGCTGTAGTATCTGCATTACTTGGTATATAAGTTGCATTTAAAGTTGTATTGCCGGGAGAGAATGACCCCGTACCGCTGGTGCTCCATTGGCCTGAGCCTGTTGTAGAAGTACCACTTAGTTTTACAGAATCATTATTGGCGCAAACTGTAACGTTGTGGCCAACCGTAACTTTAGGTATCGGAGTATAGGTAATTATTATGGATTTATTTACCGCAAGGCATGTGCCATTTCCGGTAGAGGTTAACGTTAATGTAACTGTTCCTGCAGCAGTATCTGCGCTGCTTGCTATATAAGTTGCATTCAGGGTGTTGCTACCGGGTGAGAACGTTCCTGTGCCGCTTGTTGTCCATGTTCCCGTTCCTGTGCTTGATGTGCCATGTAATGAAATATCCGCGTTATTCTTACATACTGATACATTGCTTCCCGCGTTAACTGTCGGTGCATGGGTTATGGTAATGTGCATGGTACTGCTGACGGCTTCGCATTGGCCGTTGCCGGTTGTAGTCAGAGTAAGTGTTACTCCTCCTGCTGTCGTATCAGCACTGCTTGGTATATAAGTAGCATTCAAGGTAGTGGCATTCGGAGAGAATGTACCGCTTCCGGAAGTAGTCCAGGTTGCACCTGTGGCATAACTGTTTATTGAACCATTCAATGAAACATTTGCGTTATTAGCGCAAACTGTCTGATTGGAGCCTGCATTGACGTAAGGTGCATGAGTAATAGTTATGGTTATGGAACTGGTAACAGGGCTGCACGCTCCATTGTTAAGCGAAGAAAGAGTAAGCGTTATGCTTCCTGCCGTAGTATCAGCATTGCTGGGTGTATATGCAGCATTTAAGGCTGTATTATTAGGAGTAAATGCTCCTGTCCCGCTGCTGCTCCACGAGCCTGAACCTGTGCTTGATGAACCGCTTAATGCAACAACATCATTGTTGGCGCAAACCGTTTGATTGTTTCCTGCGCTTACTACTGCAGGATTATCAACAACAACTGTTATTGACCCGGCGGAACTTGTACAACTGTTTGCAGTTGCAGTTACCGAATATACCCCGGCATTTGCTGAAGCAACAGGTGTAATAGATGGGTCTTGTGCTGATGAAATAAATCCATCAGGCCCGGTCCAGGAATATGTAGTACCCGTTGCGCTTGCAGTAAGGTTTAAAGTAAAGCCGGAACAAATCGGAGTATTGGCTCCCGCTGTCGGGGCAGCCGGGGTTTGGTTGACAGTCACTGACACAGTCCCCGCAGGGCCTGTAACGCAGCCGGGTACTGTCGCGGTTACAGAATATGTACCCGCATCTGTAGTGGTAACATTGGCAATGGAAGGATTTTCTGTACCTGAAGTATATCCATTCGGTCCGTTCCATGAATAGGTTGCATTTGCGATAGCGCTTGCAGTAAGATTTAATGTTGTGCCTGAACAAACAGGGCTATTGCTTCCCGTTGTTGGCGCTGCCGGAGGAGGATTGACTGCTACAACAGTTGTTCCGGCGGCGCTGGTACAGCCCAAAGCGCTGGCTGTTACAGAATATGTTCCGGCATCACTTAAAGTAGAAACCGCTATTGAAGGGTTTTGTGAAGTGGAAGTAAAGCTATTTGGGCCTGTCCATGAGTATGTCGTACCCGTAGCGGTTGCAGTTAGGTTTATAGTGCCACCTAAACATATTGGACTATTACTGCCTGCTATAGGTGTAGCCGGTGTTGGATTTACGGTTACCAATTGTGTTGCAGTATTGGAGCATCCGGTGGCTGAACTTGTTCCTGTTACCGTATAGGTGGTATTCGTTGCAGGAGATACCGTATAACCTGCTGTCCCGGGGCCGCCGGTCCATACGTAGCTGTTCGCTCCGTTCCCGGTCAATGTCGTGCTGCCTCCGTTGCATATTGTTGTCGTGCCCGTAATGGTTACGGTCGGCAACGCATTTACGGTTACCAGTTGTGTTGCAGTATTGGAGCACCCGGTGGCTGAACTTGTTCCTGTTACCGTATAGGTGGTATTCACTGCAGGGGATACCGTATAACCTGCTGTCCCGGGGCCGCCGGTCCATACGTAGCTGTTCGCTCCGTTCCCGGTCAATGTCGTGCTGCCTCCGTTGCATATTGTTGTCGTGCCCGTAATGGTTACGGTCGGTAACGCATTTACGGTTACAGTCACTGTTTGAGGTGTTCCGGCGCAAGAGCCTGTAGTTCCGGTGACTGTATATGTGGTCGTAGCAGTAGGGTTAGCTAAAACGCTTGCTCCCGATGTTGCACTAAGCCCGGTTGCAGGACTCCAGCTATATATTGTTGCTCCATTAGCTGTCAACGTGGTTGAATTACCCGAACAAATAGTAGCCGGCCCCGATACAGTTACTGTTGGTAATGAAGTAACAGTAACAGATGTAGTTCCGGCAGTACCAGGGCATCCGCTTATGGAGGCAACTACGGAATATGTGCCAGAGGCTGCGGCAGTAACATTACTTATAGTAGGATTTTGTGTGGAAGAAGTAAAACTATTTGGGCCCGTCCAGGAATATGTCGCTCCTGTTACGGTAGTCGCATTAAGATTCAAAGGAGAGCCTGCACAAACTGGTGTATTACTGCTTGCTGTGGGCGTAGCAGGTGTAGGTATGACTGTTACAGTGACATTGGCTGGCGTATATGGGCAACCGTCAGAGTTTACATATACAGTATATGTAGTAGTGACAGTTGGTGAAGCAATGGGGTTCGCTGAATTTGAATTATTTAACCCGGTTGCAGGCGACCATGTATATACTGCAGAGCCTCCCGGCCCTGTAGGGCTTCCGCCCAAGGTAGTGCTGTTGCCCTGGCAAATTGTTACGTTTGAACCTGCCTGCAAAGGAGTAGGAGTTGGCCTGTGAGGAGGAACAAGCACTGCATTAAGATACATACGTGAGCCATTGATATATCGTAAGTCGGCTATGGAGTCAACAGCAGTAGTTGTTGTGGTGCTCGTCATATAGTCGTGCCCGCCCAGGTAGAACACATTTCCTCCCACTGAATCCGTTGTGCCGAGATGCGCGCCTGAAGCGACAACGCTGTCTCCGTAAACAGAGGTAACAGCCTTGTAAACCACAGGAAAATAATCGGAATTGGTAGCCAGCCTATAACTGGCAACAGTGCCGCTCCTGGGTGCAACATTCCCATTGAACTGGCAATAAGCCATATCCGGATTAGCATAGGCATCAGTTGGAAGAGCAGTGGCATCTTCAGGCGAGGCAATTCCCTCAGTAGTCTGAAAATGGTCATTTACCTGCATTTCATTCTCATACTTATTAATCCCGGCGCATTGAGCTAAAAAGTTACCTCCTTCATAAACAAAATCCCATACAGGGCGCATTGTAGCGCTGTCTTCTGCCTGTGAGCCGGTTGACCAGTGCGCTTCCGAACAAAATGTATAACATTCGGCAAGCCCCGGAAAAACACCCGCACTGATAGCGGTGTAGTTTGAGATTCCTGCAGAATCCAATAATTTCTTTTGCACTTCCTGGTATGTTCCATTATTAAACAGAGCAATCTTCGGGCGGAAATGCAGTGTATATCTTACGTCAACCGTAGTATTTGAACTTAACTGGTAAACAGCTACCTTCCATTCTTTTGCGAACTCCTCCATAACCTGCGTGGCTGTCAGTTCACCGGGGTAGTAAGATTTGTTAATATATGTGGTATCAATTATAAATTCACTGGCTTTGAAGTATTGCAGGGCCGCAGACCCTGTAGTAGGGTAAACCATAGACGCTTCTGCAGAAAAATCACTGCTGTCCTTGATTTTACCTGATTTTATAACCCACATCACCGGGATATCCTGTTGCAAAAGGGCATTTACAAGGCCATACGCTTTTATATTGAAAGGACGGCTAAGGTATAAATCCTGGTGAGAGTTATCCATAGGAATAACCCATGACCCGGCCGGAACGGTTTGAAGATTTGACGGAGGATTGGGCAAATCGGGTGAAGTACCGCAACTGCCGGCTGCAATAGTCAGGCTGGCGGTTGGATTAGGGCTCATATTGGTTTCTGTAGTTCCGTTAATGGTAAAAGATGTGGTAGTAGCATCCACCACATCGCCCACATTAGCCGTTGTAGGAACATTGTAACATAAATAGAAATAATATGTACCGGCTCCCAGTGTCAACTCCTGCGAGCCTGTAATAGTAAAAGCTCCATTGGGATTATCAACTGAACCAAAAAAGTACTGATTGGAAAATCCGGCGGTTTGCTGCGTATAATATACACTGGCAGATATAATATCCGTTCCCGGGCTTGTTGACCCGGCTGTATTAAAAACAAATTGAGTAATAGTGGACGCCGGGCAATCGTTCCCTGTTACTGTTACCGCTATTTGCATAATAGCATTAGTATTAGCGCTGCAAGGAGTAATACTGCCTGAAGTATATTGGGAAACGGCGCTTGAACCATAAGCCATAGCAGTTGCTGAAACAACTGTTACCGTCGTAGTTGTGGCAGCGCTTACACACCCGCCTATTGTAGCTGTTACAGAATATGTTCCATCTGCAGCAGTTGTAACCGTTGCAATAGTAGGGGACTGAGAAGTGGAAGTGAAACCATTAGGGCCTGTCCAGGAATAAGTTGCGCCCGTAACATAACTGGCATTCAAGTCCAATGTACTGCCAAGGCACGCAGGGCTGCTGCTGCTTGCCGTTGGCGAGGCGGTGTTCACTGTTATTGCAACAGTGCCATCTGTACTTGTACACCCTGTAGTTGTGGAAGTGGCAGTAACTGAGTATGTTCCTGAGGCGGCCGTTGTAACTCCTGTAATAACAGGGTTTTGCGAAGTGGATGTAAAGCTATTGGGGCCCGTCCAGGAATAGGTAGTCCCTGCAACATTAGTTGCAGTTAAATCTAAATTGGCGCCAATACAAATCGTAGTAGCTGTGGCACCCGCTGTAGGAGCAGCCGGGCTGGTATTCACAGTTACTGATGTAGTAGCCACCGGGCTTGCACATCCTTCCACCGTAGCGGTTACTGAATATGTTCCGGCGGAGGCAGTTGTAAAATCTTCAATAAGCGGGTCCTGAGTGGTTGACGAAAAAGAACTCGGACCAGTCCAAGAATACGTTGCTCCTGAAACCGTAGTTGCATAAAGGTATATTATTGAACCGGTACAGGCAGGACTATTACTGCTTGCCGTAGGCGCAGAAGGAATAGTAGCATTTATAACAACTTTAACAGTGTCAGGCAAACTAACGCAAGCGCCCATTGTGGCTATAACTATGTAATTTCCTGCCGCCGCTGTGGTTACTGCCGATATGGCAGGGTTTTGTGACGTTGATGTGAAACCATTAGGCCCGGTCCATGCATAAGTTGCCCCGGCAACCGTAGTAGCAGTTAAATCCAGGGTATTGCCAACACATACCGGGCTATTGCTGCCAGCTATGGGTGCAACTACTACTGTGGTGGTTATTGGGGCGCCAACACAGCCGCTGCTATCAACCGTAACGCTGTATGTTCCTGCCCCAGCAGTAGATACAGGTGATATAGCAGGGTTTTGGCTGGTTGAAGTAAAACTATTCGGGCCTGTCCATGAATAAGTTGCTCCTGTAATGGTGCTCGAAGTCAAATTGAGTGTACCACCGTTACATACTGGTGTATTACTGCTCACAGTGGGCGCCGGACTGTTTATCTTTACGGTAGTAGTGCCCGTACAGCCATTTGCGGTAACAGTATATGTGCCTTCATCGGCTGTAGTAACTTCTCCTACAGAAGTATTTTGAGCATAAGATTCAAAGTCATTAGGACCTGCCCAGGAATAATCGGCTCCTGAAATTGTACTTGAAGATAAATCTAATGTGCTGCCATAGCATACAGGAGAATTGCTGCTTGCCGTAGGTGCAGCATTAACTGTTACTTCCACTGTTGATGTAGATGTAAGACTATCTGTAGTAGTAATGTTTAAGCCGCAGTATGAGGCACCTGTATTTGTTACGGCAGATACAACAGCAAAATAATAATAATTGCCTGCAGTTGTTGTTAATACATCAGCGGCAGGAAGTGTATAAGTTACTGTTCCGGATGTCCCTGTACTTTGTAAGTATGACCTGAGTACCTTAACTGTACTGCCACTAAAAGCTGTGGTGGCAGTTATATTATAATACCAGGTAACAGTAACCGTTGATGCAACAGAGCCTCCAGGCCCGCCGCCTACATTATTATTGCAAGTATTCCATTTTACAGTTAAAACTGCCGGCGTAGCATTCTGACAATATGTAGCCGCACCTGTCAAGGTCGTTACTGCAGGAGAGGCAATGTCATAATACCTCGTATTGGCAAAAATACCCCCTCCAATAAAAAGAAAAAAGAAAAGTAATAGCGCGTATAATTTTTTCATACAAGGTTTCTTAAAATCATGTAAGCATAATTTGTAAACGTTTACGGATAATTTTATTAAAAGATACGCTGCAATATAGTATTCCTTTAAAATCTACACGATTTAGGTGATGCAACATATTGAGTTAATATACTGAAAACCAATGCGTTGAGCATGTTCATGAATTGTTAATATAAAATTCATTTTATAAAGGGAAGAGCGGATTATTATATTGATAAAAAATTTTACATTAACCTCAGCGGAGAGAGAGGGATTCGAACCCCCGGTACCCTTGCGAGTACAACAGTTTTCGAGACTGCCGCATTCGACCGCTCTGCCATCTCTCCGTAATTGTTAAATGAGGCGCAAAATTAGAATTTCAATCGGAACAGTAAGGGCTTTTTTTAATTATCCCGATACATTATTTAATTTATAGAGTGTCGGGATAACAAAACTACGTCAAAAAGAATAATACCTGACTTGTTTTGATATACTTTTGTTTATGATGGATTTGAAAGAAGATTTAAAGGGTGTAATTAGTTCCCTGCCTGACTCGCCGGGTATATATCAATACTATGACGATTCAGGCACTATATTATATGTTGGCAAGGCAAAAAACCTAAAAAAAAGGGTAAGTTCTTATTTCCATAAGGAACACGATAATGCCAAACTTAATTTGCTGGTAAGAAAAATTAACAGCATCAAATATATTGTAGTAAGCACCGAATGGGATGCCCTGCTACTGGAAAACACCCTGATAAAAAAATACCAGCCCCGCTTTAATGTAATGCTGAAGGATGATAAAACCTACCCTTGGATATGTATAAAAAAAGAGCCTTTTCCACGCATTTTTTCTACCCGGAAGGTGATACGCGATGGCTCGGAGTACTTTGGCCCTTATGCTTCGGTAAGAGTCATGCAAACGGTATTGGAATTTGTTCGCCAGCTTTACCCTTTGCGCACCTGCAACCTGAACCTTACGGATGAAAACATAAATAAAAAAAAATTCAAACGCTGCCTTGAATTTCACCTGGGCAATTGCAAAGCTCCCTGCGAAGGGCTGGAAACAAAAAAAGATTATGATGAAGCAATTAGCCAGATTAGACTGGTAATTAAAGGCAACATAAACGGCGCCATGCGTTTCCTGAAAAATGAAATGCAGCAAAATGCGGATAATTGGGAATTTGAACAGGCGCATTTTTTGAAACAAAAGCTCGACATGCTGGAAAAATACCAAAGCAGGTCGGCGGTAGTAAGCCCTAATATTGACAATGTTGATGTATTTACCCTGATTGAAGATGATAAACGAGCTTACATAAACTTCCTGAAAGTGGCAAGCGGGGCCATAATACAATCACAAACCCTGGAACTCAACAAGAAACTTGAGGAGACTAAAGAAGAACTTTTGCTGATGGGCATTGCCGAACTCAGGCAACGCTTTGGCAGCGACGCCCCGGAAATCTTAATTCCCTTTGCTGTGGATGCGGAGATACCCGGTACAATAATTACCATACCGCAAAAGGGTGATAAGAAGAGACTTATTGAGCTATCTGAAAACAACCTGCGCTATTATATCCGTGAGAAACTGATGCTTGAAAGCCTGCACTCACCCAGGAAAAAAGTTGATAACCTGCTGGAACAAATGAAAAAAGACCTGCGTATGCAGGAACTCCCTCACCGGATTGATTGTTTCGATAATTCAAATATACAAGGAGCTTTCCCCGTTGCCGCCATGACTGTATTTAAAGATGGTAAGCCAAGTAAAAAGGATTACCGCCACTTTAATATCCGTTCAGTACAAGGCCCAAATGACTTTGCTTCGATGGAAGAAGTCATATACCGGAGGTATAAAAGGGTTCTGGATGAACAGCAACCTATGCCTGAACTTATTGTAATTGACGGAGGCAAAGGCCAGTTAAGTTCCGCTATGGACAGCCTGGCTCAATTAGGGCTGGCTGACAAAGTGCGGGTTATAGGTATAGCCAAAAAGCTGGAAGAGATATATTTCCCCGGCGACCCGCTGCCGCTTTATCTTGACAAACGCTCCCCTACATTGAAAATAATCCAGCAAATACGTGATGAAGCGCACCGGTTTGGTATTACACATCACCGAAAGCGCAGAAGCAACATATCATTCCAGTCTGCTTTAACAAAAATTGACGGCATCGGGCAAAAAACGACCGAGAAACTGTTAAAGGAGTTCGGCTCTATGGAGCAAATTAAAGAAGCTACAGAAGAAGAGATTGCTAAAATATCAGGTAAAGATAAAGCTAAAAAAATATTGAAGTTTTTAAGTGGCAAGGAATAAGTGGCTGTTTCAACTCATAACTTATAACTCATAATTCATAACTCTTTATCACTCTATTTCTCTGTTTTTCTGAGCATACTTTATACTTTCAGCTAATTGAACAAAATGCGCCTTATGATGCACTTCAAGCCATACCCCGGCTTTTTTATCGCCTTTAAAAAGGTTTGCGGTGGCTGCCAACTCAAATTCCTTTTTAGCCAATAATACCTTAATAGCCGATTTATTGCCAAATATCGCATCAACGAACAATGCCAGCAATTTATGCTCCTTAATTAACCATTCCGCCGCCTTTACATTTCCCCTTACAGCCGATTCAAAAGCAAAAAGCTCCTGTGACTCTTCCAGAAGCTTTTGGGCATAGCCGGGCTCACCTTTTAGGGCGCCGCATAATAACAATATTTGCTTTTCTGAATAAATCATAGTTACATTTGCTTGCTGATTATTTTTTTGTCCGCGAATTATAGATTGAACATTATTAAAGGATACTTTATATTTGCAACCAATTGTACATATTTTATATTAAATAACAAAATTATAAAATCCATGAAAAAGACTACATTATTCGTTATTGCAACTATATTAGCTGTTTCTTCGGCCTTTGCGCAACCATCAAGTGGAGCAAGCGCTAATGGCGACGACAGGAACTTTCACTTCGGCCTTAATTTTACTCCCGGCCTTTACTTTCCATCCTTTACTTCTGTTACAACAGCTAATAACGTATCATATACCAATAATGGTGGTGGTGTAGGATTCGGTTACGGTTACGGAGTCAACCTCGAATTTTATTTTTCCCATAATTATGGCATCGCAACCGGCTTAGAAGTTACCCAATTTAACGTCTATTATACCAATATTACCGATACTCTTGTAAACGGAGTTACTGCTAAATCAGATAATACGGTACACCAGCAAACTGTACAATATCTCGAAATCCCTGCTTTGCTGAAACTGAGAACCAACTCCATAGGGCTTCTGAAATATTTCGGGCAATTCGGATTAGGCACCGGGTTCCTGCTTAGCTCTACCGACAACCCAACTGTAACCCGTACAGTTACAGGACTTCCTCCCTACCCGTCTGTTACAACAGATAATGTTAATATATACAAACAAACCGATTTCATAAGACTTGCATTGGTTATTGGCCTTGGTGTTGAATATAATATTGCCGGAACAACTTCTTTACAGGGCTCATTAAACTATGACAATGCGTTTACCAATGTGAATTCAAACGGTAATAATTCAGTAAAAATGAAAGGTATAAACCTTGTTATCGGAGTATTATTCTAATATATGAAGATTGCCCTTGCCCAATTTAACTATCACGTAGGCAATCTTACATCAAATGTTGCTAAAATAAAAGACGGCATTCTTCGGGCAAAAAAAGAAGAAGCTGAGCTGGTTGTATTTTCTGAATTATCTGTCTGCGGTTATCCGCCCAAGGACTTATTGCAGCACAACGGATTTATTTCTGCCTGCGAAAAAGCAGTACTGGAAATTGCAAATGAGTGCAGAGGGATAGCGGCCATTATTGGCGCACCCGCAAGGAACCCGCACAAAGGCAGGGCGCTTTATAATTCCGCTTTTTTCCTTGCCGATGGCAAAATATTGGCACAGGTAAATAAAACCCTGCTCCCTTTTTATGATGTGTTTGATGAATACCGCTATTTTGAACCTGCTTCTGAAAATGAACTTGTGGAATATAAAGGTTTTAAAATTGCCATCATTATTTGCGAAGACCTGTGGAACGAACTTCCACGCAAAAACAGGTTTTTCTATAAACATTCTCCGCTTGAAACACTTTGTACGCCCGATACCAATTGCATTATTAATATATCTGCCTCACCATTTTCTTATATTCACAGGGATGAACGCAGGCAGCTATTTAACACGACCACATCAAGATACAAATTACCCTTATTTTATATTAATGCGCTGGGGGCTAACACCGATTTGATTTTCGATGGAGGATCACTGGTTATGGACAATAAGAGCTCTGTTGTGGATGAAATGAATTACTTTTCTGAAGACTTATCTTTTTTTGAATTGAATGTGGACAAAACAGTGAAGGCTATTGCCCCCCCCGCCAGGAAGAGACCTGCTGAAAATATTGAATGTATCTACGAGGCTCTGGTTTTGGGCATACGTGATTATTTTCAGAAAAATAATCTGACTGATGCTGTTCTGGGCTTGTCTGGCGGAATTGATTCGGCTTTGGTTCTTGTACTGGCTGCGGAAGCGCTGGGAAATAAAAACGTACATGCCATGGTTCTTCCTTCACGTTATACATCAGAGGAATCGCTGCGCGACGCGGCTGAATTAATTGTCAATATAGGGTGCCACCACGAAACAATATCTATTGAACCGGGAGTAATTGCAGCCAATAAGAGCCTTAGTAAGGCATTTGCCGGGAGAAAGCCTGATATTACGGAAGAAAACATACAGTCTCGTATGCGCAGCTTGCTTTTAATGGCTGTCTCAAACAAATTCGGATATTTATTGCTAAATACCTCCAATAAAAGTGAACTTGCCACTGGTTATGGTACCTTATACGGAGATATGAGCGGGGCATTAGCTGTAATAGGAGACGTTTATAAAACACAGGTTTTTGAACTTGCACGTTATATTAATAGTAAGGGCATAAAATCTTATGCCCCTGCCATTAATGCCCCAACAATTCCCGAAGACATTATTACCAGGCCGCCAACCGCTGAGCTTAAACCAGACCAAAAAGATACCGATACCTTACCTGAATATGCAATATTGGACAAGATACTATACCAATACATAGAAATGGAGCTATCCGCATCCGATATTAAAGTTGAAGGAGCAAGCGCGGATTTAATTGAGAAAATTGTTGCCATGGTAAACCGCAATGAATATAAGCGCCAGCAGGCTCCACCTGTTTTAAGAATATCGCCAAAGGCTTTTGGAGCAGGAAGAAAAATGCCCATTGTAGGCAAATATCTTTAGCGAATATCAAATATACCCCAAACCGGCATACCCCACCCAGTGCCGGAGGTTGGCCTCAGCCGTTATTCCCATACCATCTAAATCCTTTACCGGAATATGCTCATGTTCAAGACTGGTAGAATAATCGAGTAAAATGCCTTTGGGCACCGGCGCCTGAAGTTTTTCAGCAAGTTTAATAGTAGTAAGCAAACCTACAGGAACAGAATACCTGCCGCACCATGTCCATTTATATTGGTGAAAATCGGTTGAACTTACAGTATATCCGTAAAATCCTTTGATACGTTCCGGGGTTATTTTTCCCGTAAAACATTCATCAATCAACTGGTGTTCGAATGCAAAAGCTTTTTTATAGCCCGCTTCATCCACTCCAAAGCGGTCGCAGTTCCTTCCACTCCAGTCTTCATTACCATAATGCACCGCGTCGGTTGTAATAAGAATGGAAAAGTCCTTCCCCCACTCCATCTTCTTCTCTATTGCTGTTTCTTTAATAGCAATTGCAAGTGCATCAGATAAGGTCAACATGCGGTCAAATGGCATGAATGGAACAAGAATGGGAACAATCTCAATTCCAGGGTTAAAGTATTGCAAAAAAGGCAGCATAGATTCTACAGAGTGTTCTGTTTGCTGCATTTGCCTGTGTACTTGCCATAAGCCTTTGGGCAATTTCTCCAGCAATTTTTCCCTTAACGGTGAAACAGGTATAGGATTTCTTATGCCGTGCCAATGGGTAAAATCATCGAATATCAAATTATTTTCGAGGTTGTACATGGCAGCCTTATGCGCTACCGCAACTATAAAAACAATAGGCGTTTTTACCTGGCGTAATACCAATGGATAAAGGTAACCGGTATAGGTATAATCATCATGAGGGCATATAGCAGTCTTCCATGATGTAGCCGGGGAAATCTTTACTTCCTCCCTCCTGTTCCTTAGTAAATTTCCTTGTTGTTTTTCAATGCGCTCCATCACAGCCTCCATCTGGCTTAGGGTATGAGCAAAGCCAACTTTATCTATAAGCTGGCGCGTCAATATTTGCTCAGTTAACGGCATGTTATGAAACTTTTATCTCTTCCCCGTCCTTATTCATTACTTTATATTCGAGAAACTGCAAGGAATCGAGTTCCTGTAACTTGATTCCGCGCTTATATTTTAATTTCCACTTCAGGTTAATGGAAGGGAAGCCTTTGGTAAGATACGCGTAAATAAAAGGGTGCACCATTAACGTAACATTCTTTTCATTTTGCTGAGTCAGAATATAGCGTAATGTATTTTCAATTTTATCTGTTATCAGCAAAGGTGGTTCCACCTCGCCAGTACCGCCGCAGGTGGGGCATTTCTCCATTATATCAATAACCGTTTGCGGCCTTACTCTTTCACGGGTAATTTGCACCAGGCCGAATTTGCTCGGAGGAAGAATATGATGTTTGGCCCTGTCGGTTTTCATTACCTCTCTCAGCCTGTTGTACAGCTTTTTCCTGTTTTCGGCATTGTACATATCAATAAAGTCAACGACAATAATACCTCCAAGGTCGCGCAGGCGAAGCTGGCGCGCAATTTCTTCAGCCGATTCCAGGTTAACTTCAAGCGCATTGGTTTCCTGGTCATTTTTCGATTTTATTTTGGTGCCGCTGTTAACGTCAATAACATGTAATGCTTCAGTATGTTCAATAATAAGGTATGCCCCGCTTGGCATATTTACCACCCTTCCAAACGATGCTTTTATCTGCTTTTCTACGCCGAGCTGGTCAAATATGGGCGCGTTTCCCCTGAACAGCTTAACAATGTCTTCTTTTTCCGGCGCAATTGTGTGAATATACTTTTTAATCTCTTCAAACAATTCCGCATCATTAACCATAATGCTGCTGAATGAAGCGTTAACAAGGTCTCGAATTGTAACAGATGTGCGCCCCATCTCGCCCAGTAATTTATGCGGGGGAGCAGGGTTTTGTTTCAGGCCGTTATAGCATTCCTGCCAATTTTGAACCAGGCTATTAAGGTCAGCGTCAAGTTCCGCTACGCTCTTTTCTTCGGCAACAGTACGCACAATAAGCCCGAAACCTTTGGGTTTAATGCTTTCCATGAGGCGTTTAAGCCGCTCTCTTTCTTCCTGTGATTTGATTTTCTGAGACACGGCAATTTTATCGGTAAAAGGAATAAGCACCAGGAAACGGCCTGCCAATGTAATATGTGATGTAATACGGGGGCCTTTGGTCGAAATTGGTTCTTTTGCTATCTGCACCATAACACTTTGCCCGCCATTAAGCACATTTGATATTTTACCATTCTTGGGAATATCATGCAGCATTTTAAAATACATAAGGGCCGCATGTTTCACCTTGCCGTTAAGCACTCCCTGGGTATAGTTGTTCAAGGATGCAAACTGGGGACCGAGGTCATAGTAATGAAGGAAAGCGTCTTTTTCGTAGCCCACATTGATGAAGGCCGCGTTAAGGCTGCTGGCTATTTTACTAACCTTGCCTAAATATATGTCTCCGACTGAAAATTGCGCGTCGTTGCGCTCGCGTACCAGTTCCACCAACTTTTTGTCGGTCAGTACGGCTGTCACTACCCCTGTAGGAGTAGAATTGATTATTAATTCGTTGCTCATAGATTGAGTTTGTTAAAACTGTAATTTTTTTAATTAAACTGTTGTGGTGATGTGGTTGGGTACTGTAGTAAAGCGGTTTTTGCAATTGCAGTGGTTCAGATTGAATAGAAAAGCAGGGCTCTGCATTTTCGATAAAGATTGAATTATATCCAAAAAGAGATAATAATGGCATTATCATCCCCTTGATGACCATTATTATATGGTCAACAATAAAATCCGGGTAATTGAAAGAAATTTTAAACTCTTTATACATTTACTAAAAATATACATACTTAAGAAGCCCCGCAAGTACTGCGGGACATTCTTTCAGTATGGTAAAAAAGATGGAATTATTATCTTATTCTTTTCTTATGCCTGTTCTTTCTGAGGCGTTTTTTTCTTTTGTGGGTAGCCATTTTATGGCGTTTTCTTTTCTTTCCGCAAGGCATAACTAACTGGTTAAATTATTATTATTTATTTGTTACTGTATCGGTATTCAGTCTCCTGATTTCCGAATTAATTTCTTCCTTTGTTTTTTTATCGGTTACAAAAGTACTATATTTTTCCAGATTCTCAACAGCTTGAGGTTTATTTCCGCTTTTTTCATAAGCTTCGGCCAGGTAGAGATAGGCATCGCTATATGAAGGATTTATCTGCAATACCCTGTGAAAACGGTATAAGGCTTTGTCTATTTGACCCGATTGTATTGACAATTCGCCTAACACAAGCTGGGCATTAAAATTGTTGGAATCTTTTTTAATGACCCCTTCAATAATTGCAATACCCTGCATGGGCGCAGGTGAACTTTCTACAAGGCATTTACCTATTCCTACTTTGGTATCGAGGTTGTTTGAATCTATTTTATTGGAATTATTATAACACTCTGAAGCTTTTTGAATAAGCACAACCCTTGATTGCTCATTGGCAACTTCTGAGGCATCAAAATACCTGTCAGCGGCTTTATACCATAAATCGGCTGAATTTCTCAACGCAGCAAGCTTTTCCATATAATAAGTACCGGGTATAACAGCTTTAGCGCTATCATACCTTGTTATTATGTCTTTAAGTATTTGGATACGCTCATCGCCCGTAGCATTGGCTAATGAATTATTTAATTTGTCAATGGAGCCTTGCCATTCTTCGGGCACTTGTTTTTTAGCGTCTTCTAAAATACGGGCAAAATCTTCCGCAGTGTTTACATGCCCGCCGGCAACAGGCTGCTTATCCCCAGAAACAGGAGGTTTGCGGTTAATAAAAAAAAGCGAGCCGAAAATTATTAAGGATACTGAGATGGCAATCCATTGCCTTGAAGATAATGCCGCCATCAAAAGTTTTACTTAACAGACTTCTTGACCCTTTCTGAAAACTTTTTAGAAGGTTTGAAAGCCGGGATGAAATGCGCAGGTAATTGTATAGCCGTATTTTTTGAAATATTACGCGCTATTTTAGCTGCACGCTTTTTTATAATAAAATTTCCAAATCCTCTTAAAGAAACAGTTTCCTTATTGGAAATATGCTCCTTTACTGAATTCATAAATGCTTCCACTGTAGCTTCTACTACAGTTCTTTCGATACCAGTTTTCTTTGATATCTCTTTTACTATTTCTGCTTTAGTCATAACTAAATTGGGGTTTGTGTTATTACGCGGCAAATGTATGAAAAATGATAATATGCCATTTTATTTTTTTCTCCTCGAAAATTCTATAAATGAATAAGGGTAGGGATTCTTTTCGTCTTTGGGGAAGTATGAAAAACCGGTTTGCTCCCATTCATCTGCCTGTATATCAGGGAAATACGAATCGCCAGTAAAATTATGATGAATCCTTGTTAAGTAGATTTTATCAGCATTATGTATGAATTGTTGATAAATTTCAGCCCCGCCGATGACGAAAATCTCGCTTTCGGCCTTGCAATGCTCTGAAATTTCTGAAAATGAACTTAAAACAATGCAATCTTTGGCAGTAAACTTCTTATTGCGGGTAATAATAATATTCTTCCGCCCGGGCAATGGTTTACCCATTGATTCGTAGGTTTTACGCCCCATTATCACGGTATGCCCCATGGTCAGGTTCTTAAAAAATTTCATATCGGCCGGCATACGCCAGGGCAAGGCGTTATTCTTTCCTATAACATTATTCTCAGCAGCAGCAGCAACCAGCGATACAATCATAAGTAATACAAAATATCGGATATTGAACATTGAATAATGAATGCCGGAGTTAACGGCAAAAAAAAACTATAAGATGATGATTTTATTTCGAAATTCATTATTATTTTTTTCAGACTGCCACCGGGGCTTTAATATGTGGATGAGGTTCATAACCTTCAAGGGTAAAATCGGAATATTGGAATGAAAAAATATCCTTTACTTCAGGATTAATTTTCATTACAGGCAACGGCCGGAGTTCGCGTGAGAGCTGTAACCGTGCCTGGTCAAGATGGTTCAGGTACAGGTGAGTATCACCCAATGTATGGACAAATTCGCCCGGCTTCAAATTACATGCTTGCGCCACCATAAGCGTAAGCAGCGCATACGAAGCAATATTAAACGGTACACCCAAGAATACGTCAGCGCTGCGCTGGTAAAGTAAACAAGATAATTTGCCATCGCATACATAAAACTGGAAGAACATGTGGCATGGCGGAAGCTTCATTTTATCAATCTCTCCAACATTCCATGCACTGACAATAAGGCGGCGCGAATTGGGGTTCTTTTTAATCTGGTCAATTACATTGGTAATTTGGTCAATGTGCCTGCCATCTGCTGCCGGCCAGCTCCTCCATTGATAGCCATAAACAGGCCCAAGGTTGCCTTCTGCATCGGCCCATTCGTCCCATATTGACACTCCGTTGTCTTTCAGGTATTTTATATTGGTCTCCCCTTTCAGGAACCATAAAAGCTCATATATAATTGAGCGTAAATGGAGCTTTTTTGTAGTAAGCAACGGAAAACCTTCCTGCAAATTGAACCTCATCTGGTAACCAAATACGCTAAGCGTTCCGGTACCTGTCCGGTCATCCTTTTTTGCTCCCTTATCAAGAATATGCTGAAGTAAATCGTGATACTGTTTCAATGGTTTAAAGTTCTTAAAGTTTCAAAGTTTGTAAAGTTTATAAAGTTTTTTGACTTTCTGCACGCTATTCAAAATTATAGAATTGTTTGTTATGCGTTCAATTAAAATTACTAACAGATGTTATTATCTTATTGTATAGGTTAAGGTTAAGATTAAGGTTAAGGTTAAGATAAAGGCTAAGACCATAGCTCAACCTAAGCCTCAACCTTAAAATGTATATTTTTGGCGGCATGAAAATTTTACAGCTATGCAATAAAGTACCTTACCCTGAGAAAGATGGGGGAGCAATAAGTGTAAATGTTTTCAGCCAGGAATTGGTACGCACAGGGCATTCGGTTAAGATGCTTGCCATGAATACCTCCAAGCATTATGTTGAAATTAAAGATATACCCGATAAGTTTAAAACAAGTACTCAATTAGAGACAGTTGATATTGACAACTCTATCAGTCCTGTAAAAGCACTTATAGCTTTATTAAAAAGAGAATCCTACAATGTATCGCGCTTTGATTCAAAAGAGTTTGGTGAAAAGCTGCGGCAAATACTGGAAAAGGAAACCTATGATGTGATTCAGCTTGAAGGGTTGTATCTGGCGCCATATATTTCAATTATCCGTAAATTTTCAACTGCGCCTATTGTTATGCGCGCCCATAATGTTGAATGGAAAATATGGAAACGCCTTGCTATAGAGGAAAAAAACCCTCTAAAAAAGGTTTATTTGAATATTCTTGCAAAACAGTTAAGAAAATATGAAGGCTGGGCGGTTAATGCCTGTGATGGAATTATTACCTTTACTGTAAATGATTTGAATTTGTTAAAAGAGGAAGGCTGTAAAACGCCGATTGCACATATACCTTTTGGAATTGACACATCACGTTACCTGCCTGTTAAAAACTGCGACCCTCAATCACTATTTTTTATTGGAGCGCTTGATTGGATGCCAAACTTACAGGGCCTGGAATGGTTTTTGAAAGAAGTCTGGAATAAAGTACATGCCGCCCTGCCCGAAGTTAAACTGCATGTTGCAGGCCGTAATATGCCTGATGAAATGAAAAAATCCACTTATCCGGGTATAATTTTTTATGGAGAAATTGAAGATGCTCTTGCTTTTATGAATCAATACAATATTATGATGGTGCCTTTACTTGCCGGAAGCGGAGTGCGCATAAAAATTATTGAGGGCATGGCTTTATGTAAACCGATTATTACGACTTCCATTGGAATTGAAGGTATTGAATGCGAACATGGAAAGGATGTGTTGGTTGCCGACAGCCCTGATGAGGTTTGTAAGGCAATTGAATCGTGCATCCATAACCCCGGCTTTGCAAAACAGGTTGCATCTGACGGGCGTATCTTTGCCGAAACACATCATGATATTAAAAAAATAGTTCAAGCCCTTACGGGCTTTTATGGTGAAAGAATAAACAGCAAAAACTCTGCCTGATTCTGATGATATTAATTTATCAATACATATTATGGATTTCAGCAGGAGCAGTACTGTTCTCCTATCTTCTATATCCATTATTACTGCAATTGCTTGCAAGCGGTAAGATTGGCAATACAATAGTTTATGACACGGCTTCCTTGCCTTCAGTATCAATACTCATAGCTGCACACAATGAAGAAAAAGTTATTGCAGAAAAACTGAAAAGTATATATGAAGGAAATTACCCGGTCGGTAACATTGAAGTATTTATTGGCTCTGATAACAGTACTGATAAAACTGAAGAAATAGTAAAAACCCTCGCTTTGAAATACCGGAATTTAAAACTTGTGGAATTTAAAAACCGCAGCGGAAAGGTCAGGATAATAAATAAGCTGGCTGAATCAGCAACGCATTCTATACTTATTATAACCGATGCCAACGTTATATTTAATAATGATACATTATTTCAGTTAGTAAAACATTTTAAGAATAAAGAAATAGCGCTTGCAGATACTAATATGCGGCATAAAGGATTAAAAAAAGAAGGAATATCATACGAAGAGAGCTTTTACATACGCGGGGAAGTTTTAACTAAATATAATGAAGGCCTGCTTTGGGGAACAATGATGGGCCCCTTTGGCGGATGCTATGCCCTGAGGAAAGAATATTTTTCACCTGTGCCTGAAGGTTTCCTTGTTGACGATTTCTATATAAATATGAAAGTGCTTGAAAAAGGCGGAAAAGCAATAAATGAGGTAAAGGCAGTGGTTTATGAAGATGTTTCCAATAATATCCGTGAGGAATTCAGAAGAAAGATACGCATTGCGACAGGCAGTTTCCAGAACTTGTTTGCATTTAAGCGCCTGTTGTTCCGCTTTAATGCAATAAGTTTTTGTTTTTTTTCGCATAAGGTATTGCGCTGGTTTTGCCCGGTTTTTTTCTTCTGCATATATATATGCAGCCTGCTGCTTGCAAATTATTACCTGTTTTATAAATTTGCTTTCTGTTTTGAAAGCTTCCTTATTGCACTTATTCCTATAGATTACATATTACAAAAAACCGGGGTTCATATACGCCTGTTGCGCCTCTTGCGTCACTTTTTCTTTATGAACCTTGCTATATTTGCAGGTATGCTTAAAGCTATAAGAGGAGTAAAAAGCAGTATCTGGGAGCCAACACAAAGAAACCAGTAAGACAAAGAGTTATGAGTTATGAATTATGAGTTATAAGTTATGAGCTATAAGTTATTTATTACGAATTTCACATTTTGCAAAACCATTTAGCATAATTATAAATGAGTGAGTCATTGAGAATTGTATTCATGGGTACGCCTGAGTTTGCAGTCGCAACATTAGATGCATTGGTTAAAAGCAGGCATAAGGTGGTAGCAGTTGTTACAACACCTGATAAACCTGCCAACAGGGGACTAAAATTACAAGCCTCCGCGGTAAAAGAATATGCGCTTAAAAATAACTTACCGCTTCTTCAGCCGGAGAAGCTGAAAAGCGATGATTTTATTGCCGCGCTAAAAAAATTCAATGCCGATTTGTATATAGTAGTTGCCTTTCGCATGTTGCCTGAAATGGTCTGGAGCCTTCCAAAATATGGAACCATTAATCTTCATGCTTCACTCCTGCCCCAATACAGGGGCGCAGCGCCTATAAACCATGCCATAATTAACGGAGAAAAAGAAACCGGTGTAACTACATTTTTCATCTCGCATCAAATAGATACGGGAGATATTTTAATGCAGGAAAAGACTGCCATAAGCGATGATGATAATGCGGGCACATTACATGATAAGCTTATGATTTCAGGCGCTGCTTTGATAGTAAAAACGGTTGACGCCATTGCCAATGAGACAATAAAAGCAATAAAGCAATCCTCATTGGGTGAATTAAAACCTGCTCCGAAAATATTCAGGGAAGATTGCAGGATAAACTGGGACAATCCGACAAATGAAGTATATAACTTTATACGCGGATTAGACCCTTACCCGGGAGCATATACTGAATTGCAGAATGAAGAAGGTGAAAAAATCACCCTTAAAATATTTAAAACAGTTCAGCATCCCGATATAACCATTCCCAGCGGAGAATTATTACTGACCGCTAAAAATGAAGCTTTGATTGGCTGTGATGACGGGGCGATAGAAATAACCGAACTGCAGGCCGAAGGCAGAAAGAGGATGAAAACAGCAGATTTTCTCAGAGGTTTTCCCTTAGGCGACGGAACCTGGAATGCATATTATTAATACTTGACAAATATGAGTTTGCAAGAAATTATTGAGCCCCGACGATAAATGTCGGGATTTACAACCCCGACGAGAAGTTCGGGATTACTCAAATTATTTTGGGAAGCAACCCCGATAGAAGATGTCGGGATTGCGCTAATTTTAGGGGAAGCAAACTGCCACGTCCGCCATATTTTTTATAGGATGACGGATTAATGACGATAAATGTCATAACTGATTAATGACGATAAATGTCATAATTGGACTCGCTTTGCAATTTGTGGGGCGCTCCGTCATTGCTGAGGCACGAAGCAATCTCAGTATTTGGGTAATTGCAATATAATACTGGGACTGCCACATCCCGCAGAAAATTGCGGGATTCGCAGTGACGGTGGGGGCGCTCCGTCATTGCTATAATGGTGGGGACCTTCGTCATTGCGAGGCTTTGCGAAGCAATCTCAGTATTTGTTTATGGTCATTTTAATACTGAGACTGCCGCGTCCGCATTTTAATTTTATCGGATAGCGGACTCGCAGTGACGACAGGAATGTGGACTCCATGAATGTACGCTGTACATTCATGAATTGCGAGGCTTTGCGAAGCAATCTCAGCGGCTTTATTGATTTTTGCAAACTCATGTTCTTTCAATATAATACTTGCATATTGGCTGAAAGCATCATAAACAGGCTGTTCTTACCTTGAGTTATTAACAAACACCCCTATTTATAAACAATTTGACGTTTTTTTCTCTAAAAAATTTCACATCTATTGACCTCCTGTAATATATTTGCTCCAGTATTAACCAAATAAACCTTACAAACTATGAACAAAGCAGAATTGATTGACGCCATTTCAGGTGAAGCAAAAATCACAAAAGCCGACGCTCAAAGAGCCGTGGACGGGCTTATTGATGCTACTACCAAAGCGCTTAAAAAAGGTGAAAAGCTTACTTTGGTTGGCTTCGGCTCCTTTTCAGTTGCAAAAAGGGCGGCCCGTACCGGCAGGAACCCTCAGACAGGCGCTACCATTAAAATAGCCGCCAAGAAAGTTGTTAAATTTAAAGCAGGCGCTGAACTTGCAAGCAAAGTGAAATAATCAACACTTTATTCTTAAAAAAGTCCTTCATAATGAAAAAGAAGGATAAATATGATATACAGTATGCAGTTAATGGCTCTTTTCTTGATGTATTAAAAGCATCTGTTAAGCCTGACAAGAAAAAGTGTAAAAAGAAAGCCAAAAATAAGGGTAAACTCTAATATTTACAAGGTTTTCATATTCTTATACTTGTAATATCCTTGTCCACCAAAAGTAGTAGTTGCCATAATTTATATTGATAATCAATAAGTTAATTCAAAAAACACCTTAAAAAGTGTAACCTTGTGTAACCCCAAGTATTAAAAAAATGATAATTTTAGATTGCTTATCCTGAAATCAAACTTAAATACATGGCAAAAAAACCGTCACCTACTTTTGACCCCGATGGGCCTGCGGCAGCAGATACATTATTCGGGCTGCCCTATACAGTGGAAGAAGCAAAGGTTGTTGTACTGCCCGTTCCCTGGGATGTAACAGTTTCATACCAGAGTGGCGCAGCCAAGGGGCCGGAAGCCATTTTAAATGCTTCGGTACAAGTTGATTTATTTGATGAAAAAGTACCCGAAGCATGGAAAATTGGCATTGCCATGGAATCTATGCCTGCCAAATGGATTAAAAAAAGTAAAAAACTGCGGCCGAAAGCAGAATACTATATCGACAAGTTTACAGCCCATAAGGCTGATAACAAAAAATCACAGGAAATACTGAAAGAAATTAATACAGAATGCGGCGATTTAATGAAATGGGTCAAAGAAAAATCGCTCAGTCATTTGAAGAAAAACAAGATTGTCGCCCTTATCGGAGGCGACCATAGTACGCCGCTTGGACTTATGCAGGCTGTTTCAGAACATGTTGGCTCTTTTGGCATATTGCATATTGATGCGCACTGCGATTTACGAAATGCTTATGAAGGCTTTACCTATTCCCATGCATCAATAATGTATAACGCATTGAAAATAAAGAATCTTGAAAGGCTTGTACAAGTTGGCATCCGCGATTATTCGGAAGGGGAAAATAAAATCATACAAAATTCAAAAGGGAAGGTGAAATTATTCTCCGATAAGGGGCTGAAGGAAAATATATTTCACGGCGCATCGTGGCATGAAATCACGCAAAGAATTATTTCGACCCTGCCAAAGCATGTATATATCAGTTTTGATATTGACGGCCTTGACCCTAAACTATGCCCTAACACGGGCACTCCGGTTCCCGGCGGACTGCAATTCTGGGAAGCAATTTATTTAATTGAAATGGTTGTAGAATCGGGAAGGCAAATAATTGCGTTTGATATAAATGAAGTTGCCCCCGGAAAAGATGAGTGGGATGCCAATGTTGGGGCAAGGCTGCTCTATAAAATGTCGAACCTGGCAGCTATATCAAACAGTGCAAAAAATTAGGATGCAGAATTTCTAAGTAATATGCTTGGTCTATACCTGTCTTCTAAATACTTATCATGAAGTTGCAATAACTTATCCAATATGTTCTTCACTCCTATTTCTTCCGACCATTGTATAAGGCCTTTGGGATAATTTACACCCTTTGTCATTGCCAGTTCCAGGTCTTCCTTTGTTGCAATATTCAGATACCACGCATCATACGCCTCATTAATCAACATAGAAATTATTCTGAAAAATATCTCCTGCCCAAGCGTTTTATCCTTAACTGGTTCAGGCATTACTGCATTCTCAGCATAGTTATAATATCCCCTTCCCTTTTTCCTGCCCCAGAAACCGGCTTCAAATAATCTTTTCTGTGTTAGCGAAGGTTTGTACCTGTTATCATAAAACATCTGGGTCCAAACCGTCTCAGTCACCTTAAAATTGATGTCATTTCCAATAAAATCCATCAATTCAAAAGGCCCCATCCTGAATCCGCCAATTTCTTTCATGGCCCAATCTATAGTTGCAAAATCAGCAATACCTTCTTCAAAAATCCTTATGGCTTCCCCATAAAATGGCCTTGCCACTCTGTTTACAATAAAACCGGGAGTATCTTTTGCTATTACCGTAGTTTTTTTCCAACTGTCAATTAATAGCTGTGATTCATCAACTATGGCCTTACCGGTAGCAATTCCGGGAACAATTTCAACAAGAGGCATAACCGTGGCGGGATTGAAGAAATGAATGCCAATTACCCTTTCTGCATTATTACATGATGCCGCAATTGAGGTAATTGATAAAGAAGAAGTATTGGTAGCTAAAATACAACCGCTTGATGTAATATCCTCAAGTCTCTTAAATATATCCTTCTTCACTGCTATCTCCTCAACAACGGCCTCAATAACCAAATCGCATTTGGCAAACTCCTCAAATGAAGAAGCATGGTGAATATTGGCAATAGTATTTTTTGCCGTCGCATCTGTAATTTTACCTTTCTGTACCAGTCCCTCGAGCAATTTACGTAACTTATCTTCAGCTTGTATCATTACAGCGGAATTCGTATCATACAATACCGTCTTATGCCCGCAAGAAGCTGCAAGCTGGGCAATACCGCTGCCCATAGTGCCGGCTCCTATTACCCCAATACAGGAATCCTTATTTAGTTTCTTCATTACTACTTATTTTCTACTAAACTCATTAATGTTTTAGCCCATGTATCTGTGGTTATTTTCAATGCAAGCTCAGCGCTTTTATCTCCCATCTTCAACAATGTTGAATCAGTTAATGACGTAATGCGGGTAATGCACTGTTTTAATTTCTCCACATCTCCGGCCGGATAAATATAACCATTCTCTCCATCCCTCAAAAAGGCTTCGGCTGCACCTGCTTCATCGGAACATATTAATGGAAACCGTGCAGCGGCAAACTCATGCAAAACCACTCCCCACGGTTCAAAACGACTGGGCATTATAAATACGCCAGTTGCCATCATATATGGTTCAATATCCTTTGGCTGAACAAAGCCAAAATGCTTTATTTTCGGGTGAATAACAGGCTTTATATCACCTGTACCCAGGCACCATAATTCCCAGTCGCTATTGGTTTCATTTTGCCATTGAATAAACGCTTCCCATAAATCCTTTATTCCTTTGAATTCATAATACCGGCCGGCATATATAAGTTTATGTGGGTAATGTGTTTGTTTTATTGAACTCGCTTTTTCACCTAAAGATTTAAAATAATCAGTGTCGGCTGAATAATAACCGGTCATTATTTTATCTTCCCCGAATCCAAGCTTTAAGGCATATTTCTTTTGCATTTGCCCGGGAACCCAGCAATGAGAAAATACATTACGGATAGTAACCCTGCTTAAAACACATGCCAGGCGCTGGCGCAAAGTTCCTTCCCATTTTGTATCGAGGCCAATTACCACAGGTATTTTTTTTTTATAATCTCTGGCTACAACAAGGTAGTCATTATCCATCCAGCCGCTACAGTAAATAAAATCAGGTGAAATGCTTCCCACTTTAGCTTTCAGGCTTTTTAAATCAAATTGCTTTCTGTCATAAAAATTCACACCGGCAGGAAAGGCAAAAACAAACGGAGCTTCATTATTAACAGGCCAATGAATTATATGCACCTCAACTTCTGTTGTGGAGGACAATTTTTTAATGCATGCCAAAAAATAATCTGCCAGTTCACTGTATAGGAACAGCAGCCTTGGCTTTTGACGAGATAATGACATCGGTTGTAAGGATTGACAAAATAATAAACAAAATTATAGTAAACGGGTTTAATGAAGCTGTGAGCCAGGATTCATAAAAAGAAGAGAATACGGCAGCAAACATTAAGGGCAAAGCTAACTTTGTTTTTTTTAAAGCTTTGATAAAATAACCTACAAAGGCAATAATATATGCACTTAACCCTATGAGCCCCGTATCGAGCCACAGCGTAAGATATGAGTTATGTATATTGCCGAAATGCCCGGCTGCCTGCAAACTTACAACGTATTCAGGAATGTTAAAAAGATAATTTGTATACTCGAACCCCCTGCCAAGCCAGAAACTTTCCTGGATGTGCTGCCAGGTAAATCTCCAGGCTACAAATCTTCCTGAGGCATCTTCCAGCGTATTTAACCTGAAATAATTTTCAAGGCCAAAAGAAGTGATTAACTCAGGCAAATGGGTCGTAATATAATTATAGCTTACAAGGAATATTACTGCCAGGGAAGAACCTATAAAAAATGATGTTTTGTAAAAATAGGAGAATGACAGGAAGATTATCAGGCCAAAAAGACTACCCCGCGAACCGGATAAAATTACAGATAAAATAATAGCGCTGTATATAACTATTTTCTCTCTTCTTTGAAACAAGTCAGGAAAAAACTCAAGCACTACTGAAAATAACAGAAACAGTAATAAGGAAAATAAACCCAAACCATTGGGATTGCCAAACAGACCTTCATAACGGCTTTCCCGGGTAACTATTCCGGGGCTTAAATATTTGAAAACGAATCCAATGAGCAGAATTAATGTGGCAAAGTAAATTAAGGCTTTAAAAAACTCCTTGCCTTTATCCAAATATGCCCGTTGCACATAGTTAGGCACTACCAGCAAAAGAAAGAAATATGAAGTTATTTTTTCGCATGAATTAAAAATATTGTCAGTGGGGGCGTTTAAAAGACAAGCTAAAGCAATTAAAAAGAAAGGGATGAACCTGGTGTAAAATTTATTAAATGGAGTAAAATTTTCCCTGTCAGTTAACAGGTAAAGCGCAAGAATTATTATATATATTTCTTTAGCATTCTTTGCAAAACCCAGGCTATAAACACGGCTATCAGAGAGAATAAGCATAAAGAAAAAACCTATGAGCATTTCTAAATACTGATTCCTTGCTCTCAGAAAAATCAAGGTTGTCGGCAGGTAAATATATATTACCGGGCCCATAAATAAACCTACTATAAGCCATGAAATCATGGTTAGTATCAGGTTCCTGTATTGATTGTATATTTTCAAATGAAGTTTAACTGAAAAGCCAAAAGTATAAAAGTACAATTTTTACAGGCTGGCTGATTCATTAAAAAATTATATGCCAGAACGTAGTATCTTTAAAACAAGTTCCTAACTTTGCTACTTTATTGAAATTGAGAATACTTTTATAACATTTACCATGCCTAAAACAGAGGAGCTACAAAATTTGTCTGAAAAGAATGAAATTTCATTTGATGACTTCAGGAAAGTTGTGCTAAACGACTACCGCATTGCCAATGAAAGCCGCGAAGTAAGTCTGCTGGGCCGCAAGGAAGTCCTTTCGGGTAAAGCCAAATTCGGAATATTCGGCGATGGTAAGGAAATAGCGCAGATTGCAATGGCTAAAGCCTTTAAGCATGGTGATTTCAGGTCGGGTTATTATCGTGACCAGACCTTTATGTTTGCTCTTGGCGAAATTACCATACAGGAATGGTTTGCGGGTTTATACGCTCATGCCGACCTCTCTGCTGAGCCTTCCTCAGCGGGCAGGCAAATGGGCGGGCACTATTCTACACATTCTGTTGACCCTGACGGTTCATGGAAAAACCTTACTTCTCTTTATAATTCATCCTCCGACGTTTCTCCTACCGGAAGCCAGATGCCAAGGCTTGTAGGATTGGCGCTTGCCTCCAAAGTTTTCAGAAATAACACCCGATTACAAACCCCTGAATTTGAAAAATTCAGCAAAAAAGGAGATGAAATAGCATTTGGCACTATTGGCGATGCCAGTACTTCGGAGGGACTTTTCTGGGAGTCAATTAATGCTGCAGGGGTAATGCAAATCCCTGTTCTTGTTTCAGTATGGGATGACGGCTATGGCATTTCCGTTCCCAAAAAATACCAGACAACTAAGGGCGATATATATGAGGCTTTAAAAGGAATGCAACAGGATAAAAAAGTCCCGGGTTATGAATTATTTAAAGTAAAAGCATGGGATTATTCAGCCCTTTGTGAAACTTATGAAAAAGCCTCTGCCATTTGCCGCAAAGACCATGTTCCGGTATTAATTCATGTTGAAGAAGCCACCCAGCCCCAGGGACATTCAACTTCCGGTTCCCATGAGCGCTACAAATCTCCCGAACGCCTGCAATGGGAAAAGGATTTTGATGGCATTAAGAAAATGCGCGAATGGATATTGAAATTTGCCATAGCAAAGGAGGATGAACTTAACAGTATTGAAGAAAAAGCAAAAGAGACAGTAATTGATGCCCGGAATAAATCATGGGCGGCATACATAGAACCCATTAAGCAGGAAGCCGAAGAAGCTATTGCGCTGATGCAACCAATTGTGGAAGGTTTCCCGAAGCAAGATGAGATTTTAAAACTTATTGCCGAATTAAAAGCTACCAGGGATATATTAAGGAAAGATATTGTAATTGCCGTAAAAAAGACATTAAGGCTTACACGCGATGAAAATTCTTCGGCAAGAGATGCTTTGAAAAAATTCATCAATGATTACTCAGCAAAAAATGAAGACAGGTACGATTCACTTTTATATACTAATGAAACCCTTGCAGTAAGCGAAATAAAGCCGGTTTATAATTCTGAAGATACCGTTAACGGGTATGAAATACTCAGGGATAATTTTGACGCCATATTGGGTAAATATCCCCAGGTGGTAATATTCGGAGAAGATTCGGGAAAACTTGGCGGTGTGAACCAGGCGCTTGAAAACATGCAAAAGAAATATGGAGAAGAACGTGTTTTTGATACCGGGATCCGCGAAGCGACAATTATTGGCCAGGCAATTGGCCTTGCACTGCGCGGATTACGCCCTATAGCCGAAATACAATATCTAGACTACTTAATTTATGCTCTGCAGATAATGAGTGATGACCTGGCCACTCTTGCATACCGCACAAAAGGAACGCAAAGAGCCCCTGTTATAATACGTACCCGTGGACACAGGCTTGAAGGTATATGGCACAGCGGTTCGCCCATGGGAATGTTAGTAAATTCTCTGCGTGGAATATATGTTTGTGTGCCCCGCAACATGACACAGGCAGCAGGATTTTATAACACCCTGCTTTCAGCCAATGAACCCGGTATTATAATAGAACCTTTAAACAGCTACCGCCTGAAAGAAAGGAAACCCGCAAATTTCGGAGAATTTAAACTGCCTTTGGGCGTACCTGAAATTATACGGGAAGGTAATGATGTAACCATTGTTACGTATGGCCCGCTCTGCCGCATGGCTATGGAAGCTGCCAGGCAACTGGAAGCTGAAAATATTTCAGTGGAAATAATTGATGTGCAGACATTATTGCCATTCGATATAAACCATTCCATTGTTGACTCGCTGAAGAAGACGAATCGCGTATTGTTCCTTGATGAGGATGTTAAAGGAGGCGCAAGCGCATATATGATGGAGAAGGTGCTGGAAGAGCAGGGAGGTTTTCAGTACCTTGACTCAGCCCCGCGAACGCTGACAGGCAAGGACCATCGCCCTGCCTATGGTACCGATGGAGATTATTTTTCAAAGCCATCGGTTGAAGATATTTTTGATGCAGTATATGCAATTATGAATGAAACTAATCCTTCATCATATCCTGATATATATTGAAACGTGCTGTTATTAATTTTTTAACGTAGGCTTTAGCTTACATAAATACCTTTATGATTACACAAGAGCAGGTAAAAGAGGTGAAGGAGCGATTTGACGCGCTGAGGGGGCATCTTTGACATCGAAAAACGATTAAAAAGAATTGCCGGAGAAGAAGCTGTAACGCAGGAACCCGGTTTCTGGAATGACCAGAAAAAAGCGGAATCGGTGCTGAAACAGATAAAAAGCCAGAAAAACTGGACTGAAGCATATAGCAAGCTTGAAAAAAGTATGGATGACCTTACCCTTACTTACGATTTTTTTAAGCAGGAAGCTGTTACCGAAAAAGAATTGGAGGAGCAATATAACCAGACCCTTAAACTATTAGAGGACCTGGAGTTTAAAAACATGCTCGGTTCTGAAGAGGACAGGCTGAATGCAGTTATTGAAATAAACTCAGGGGCAGGCGGTACCGAAAGCCAGGACTGGGCCTATATGCTCATGCGTATGTACCTGATGTGGGCAGAAAAAAAGGGTTATAAAGTTGAGGAAGTAGAACTTTCGCAGGGAGAAACCGCAGGGATAAAATCGGTGACATTGGAGGTTCAGGGGGAATATGCATTCGGGTACCTGAAAGGTGAAAATGGCGTACACAGGCTGGTGCGCATCTCGCCATTTGACTCCAACGCCCGCAGGCACACATCATTCGCATCGGTTTATGTCTATCCTTTGATAGATGAAAACATTGACATTCAGATAAACCCTTCTGAAATAGAATGGGAAACCTTTCGTTCCGGTGGTAAAGGGGGGCAAAATGTAAATAAGGTTGAGACGGCAGTGCGCTTGTATCACAAACCTTCAGGTATTGTTATAAAAAACCAGGAATCACGCTCGCAGTTAATGAATAAGGATAAAGCCATGCACATGCTTAAATCTCAGCTTTACGAAAGGGAAATGCGAAAGAAAATGGAGACTGTAGCGGTAATTGAAAGTGGCAAGAAAAAAATTGAATGGGGCTCGCAGATACGCAATTATGTTATGCATCCCTATAAGCTGGTAAAAGACCTGCGTACAGGTTATGAAACATCGGATGTGCAGGGAGTAATGAACGGAGATTTAGATGTATTTATTAAAAACTACCTGATGCAATATGGTAGCGGGACTAAGTAAGCTATTCAATTGCAATTTTCTTTTCCCTGTGCGTTAGCTTGTAAATGAGAAGAAATAAAACAGCTACAATTACAGTGCTCCCTATTACATAACCAACCTGGGAGTTCTCTGTGCCAAGCTCTTCAAACTTTTTGGGCGCAATATTCCTTTCTTCAAGATACATGAGAATTACCACCGTTGCATTATTTACAAAATGTGCAAAAATAGGAACCCATACTGATTTTGACCAGACAAATAAGTAGCCAAGATAAACTCCCATCATCATCCTTGGGAAGAATCCAAAAAACTCAAGATGAATAGCGCTGAATAATATTCCGGTGAGCCATACGCCTGCGTGAATATTACCTGTGGCTTTAATAACCAACTGTTGCAAGGCAGCCCTGAAAAATAGTTCTTCAGCAACTGCGGCAAGTAATCCTACCATGAACAGGTTAAGCAAAAGCCCTTTAAAACTCTGGTGCTCCATAAAAGCATTGGTAAGCGTGCCTGCTTCATCTTCTTTAGCTTTCATCCAATCCTGTATATCTTGCATGGAAGCGGGCAGTTGAAGATGGCTGTTCATCTCACCCATATAATTTATTAAAGGAAATGCGCACCACATCAGCAACCCGCCGATAATTAAAACGCCAAACTTCCCGATATGATTGATTTGCAAATATTCCAGCCTGTTCCGTGATGCAAGCAAAGCAAATATCAATGCAGGAACAATAAATCCGCCAAATGAGCTTACTATCTGCATAATTTTTAATCCTAGAACCACATTGTGGTCACTAAGATTATTCATGCTCGCAAGCTCCGCGGTAGAAGTATTGGTCAGCAAGGAGGCAAGTTCCATTCCTAGTAAAGTGAACCCCACCAATGAAACTAAGAATAGCCCCAAAAGGATACAAAACTGCGCATATAAAGGTACACTGTCAAAAGGCGCCGGTCGTCGAATTTCCTCCATATTCATGCTTTTGCGATATATTTGCCAAAAATAGTTATTTAAACTGATGACCAAAATCGGCAATATAGAATTAGGCGATTTCCCACTTTTACTGGCTCCTATGGAAGATGTGAGCGACCCTCCCTTCCGCCATGTATGCAAGGAGCAAGGGGCCGATATGCTATATACTGAATTTGTTTCATCGGAAGGATTGATACGCGATGCGGCTAAAAGCATTAAAAAGCTTGACATATTTGAAAACGAAAGGCCAATCGGAATACAGTTGTTTGGCGGTAACATTGAATCAATGCGCGAAGCTGCCATTATAGCGGAAAAATCAAACCCCGACCTGGTTGATATAAACTATGGCTGCCCGGTAAAACAGGTGGCATGTAAAGGGGCAGGCGCAGCTTTATTGCAGGATATACCCAAAATGGTGCAAATGACATCGGAAATTGTGAAAGCCGTATCACTGCCCGTTACAGTTAAGACACGCCTGGGCTGGGATGACAGCACCAAAAATGTTATGGAAGTGGCAGAGCGCTTACAGGATATTGGAATAAAAGCCCTGACCATTCATGGCCGTACACGCAAACAAATGTATAAAGGCCCTGCTGACTGGACATTGATAGGAGAAATAAAAAATAACCCGCGCATTCATATCCCTATATTTGGAAACGGAGATGTAAGTTCACCCATAGTTGCCGGGCAGATGAAAGAACGTTATGGGGTTGACGGAGTTATGATAGGCAGGGCAAGTATAGGTTATCCCTGGATATTCAGGGAGATAAAACATTACTTTAAAACAGGTGAAATGATTGCCCCACCTGCCCTTGAAGAAAGAATAAATGTTTGCAGGACCCACCTGGTAAAATCGGTTGAGTGGAAAGGCGAAAGGCTTGGAATACTTGAAATGCGCAAACATTACAGCAGCTATTTTAAAGGCATGGATAATTTTAAAGATTACAGGATGAAACTTGTTACATCTGATTCGTACGCTGAACTTTTAGAAACACTGGAAGATATTGGGCGTGTGTATGCAGAGGTAGCTTAAACCCCAAAATAATATGAAAACAAAAGCAACTGTAGCGCTTGGAAGTACCGATTATGAGATGGTTGGCATTGTGCGCGGGCATAAGGTAATTATTGATGAACCAACTGAAAACGGAGGGCAGGATAAAGGCCCTGACCCTACCGAATACCTTTGCATAGCTCTTGCTTCCTGCACTGTGGCTACGCTAAAGATGTATATAAATCATAAAAAATTAACCGTTGATAAAATATCGGTTGAAGTAGATAAGATTACTACAGAAGACAAAAAAAACATCTTTAAGAGAAAACTGCATATTGAAGGCCCATTTGACGCGGCTATACGTGAACGCCTTGTGCAAATTGCCAATGCCTGCCCTGTGCATAAAATACTATCGCAGGCCAATACAGTTGAAACGGAATTGATGTAAAGGGCTCTTCTATTCCCTTAAATCTTCCACATCAATACCCGGGTAATCTTTCGGGTTGAATTTGAATATACTATTCGATAAATCAGTGTCGGTAGAAAAACTATCAATGGTATATAGCACTTCAGTGCCGTCTTTCATAAAAACTCTTATACCCACAATCTGGTTTTTGTTTTTATCAATCATCAGTTTAAGGGTATGGTATTTCTCCTTTTCAGGATGCTTGGGATACAGGTCTATATCTTCAATTGTGGCTCCCTTTATAGTTTCCTCTCCTTCAAAATGGCTTTTAAAACCTTTTTCATAAATGGTAAAAATATTGGTCGGAGAAATGGTGCCGTTATCGCCGGAGTGGTCAACATTATTTATCTGCACTTCATTGGCATCTTTCAGGTATGTCCATAAGGTAATGCTGTCCGATATAATTACCTGGTTCTTTACCTCAAGTTTATACTTACCGCCCTTTACAATTAAATTACCTTTCTGATTATCGGTTTCCTTTTTATCTTTCCCATACATCGTTATATCAAATTCAGCCTTAATAGATTTATAGGCTTTAGTCTTTTTGCTTAACGCCTGTAAAATGGAATTTGCTTTTGGGTCAACTGTTTCTTCCTGTGCCTGAACAGCAATTGCATACACACATAATGCTGCTGATAAAATGAATTTTTTCACGTGTCTGAGTTTTAATATATGGTCAAAAATAATAAAATCTGTCGCAATTGCATTGTTAAAGAAGGTTAAGGCAATTACCCCCGCCCGGTTCAGCTTAATCAGTAATTTTGGAGGCAATTACCATAAAGATGAGTGAATGGAGCCATAAATTATTGCGATGGTACGAGGCAAATAAACGCGACCTGCCCTGGCGGGGTATTAATGACCCTTATAAAATATGGCTCTCCGAAGTAATGTTACAGCAGACGAGGGTAAACCAGGGATGGGAATACTATAACCGCTTTATTGAAAAATATCCAACGGTATCAAAATTAGCTTCAGCCTCAGAACATGATATTTTAAAACTCTGGCAGGGATTAGGCTATTATTCCCGAGCCCGGAACATGCACCATGCGGCAAAAGAGATTGTCGCAAACTACAAAGGCAAATTTCCATCTGATTATGAATCTATCCGTTCACTTAGGGGTGTTGGGGATTATACCGCGGCGGCAATTGCTTCCATAGCATTTAAGCTTCCTTACGCCGTAGTGGATGGAAATGTATTGCGGGTTTATTCGAGGCTATTAGGCATTACCGAACCTATTGATTCTACGAAAGGCAAAAACCTGATTTGGGCCGCGGCGGCTGAATTGCTCCCCGAAAACAATCCCGGTAATTATAACCAGGCCATTATGGAACTCGGGGCATTATGCTGCACTCCTAAAAATCCGGATTGTCCTGAATGCCCTCTGCAATCTGCCTGTTATGCATATGCCCATAAACAGACAGGTAAGCTGCCTGTAAAGAAGGGAAAAATAAAACAACGTCAACGATTCTTAAACTATCTTGTAATATGCCATAGAAGCCGCGTACTATTAAGAAAAAGAAGCGGAAATGATATATGGAAAGGGTTGAATGATTTTCCCTGCATAGAAACTGAAAAGCCATTATCACCTGGGAAGCTTATGGCCGGAAAAGAATGGAAAGCCGTTTTCACAAACACATTTCCCGTCATAGAATTGGTTTCGGAACAACATAAACACATACTGAGCCACCAAAAGCTCAATGCACGATTCATAAGAATAAAAATCAGTAAACTGCTGAAAAAGTTACCCAATGATTGCTTTTGGGCGGAAAAGAAAAACATAGATAAGTATGCGGTTCCGCGTTTGATAGAACGTTATATTAGCGACAATTTACAACCTGTATGATACTATACAATATTTCAATAAATGTAGATGATGACATCCATCTTAAATGGCTGGAATGGATGCAAAAAGAACACATACCTGCAATGCTCAGCACAGGGCTGTTTACCGGCTATCGCCTTTGCCGCTTATTAGATGTAGATGATGATGGCACTACCTACTCCGTCCAGTATTCATGCAATACTTTGGAAGAATACCATATTTACAAAGAAAAGCACGCCCCGCGCATCCAGGAGGAAGGAATTAAAAAATTCAAGGATAAGGTCACGACTTTCAGAACATTAATGGAAGTGGTGGAATAATGCTATCAATGAAAACAGGAAAATCAATCTTCTCCATACTAGTTGCTTTTATCTTGTTGGCATTTACTGTTATTCCACCTGGGCAAAAGATTACAGTTGTTGCAGCGGCTAATTTAGAACCTGCCCTTGATTCTATTATATCTGTTTTTAAAATTCAAAACCCTGCAACTGATGTTGAGGTAATTTACGGAGCATCAGGAAAATTCTTTGAGCAAATTTCAAATGATGCGCCTTTCGATATTTTTCTTTCCGCCGATATAGATTACCCCAATAAGTTAAAGGAAAAAGGGATGGCCATTTCTGAAGTAAAAACGTATGCGGTTGGGCAGCTTGTAATATGGAGCAAAAAGATTGACCCAACAGTTAAACAGATGAATTCATTGCTTGATATAGGCATAAGTAAAATATCAATCGCAAACCCGGTAACTGCTCCTTATGGTGAAAAAGCCGTTGAGTGCATGAAGTTTTACAAAGTATATGACAAAGTACAGAACAAATTGGTTTATGGAGAAAATATTACCCAGGCTGCTCAATTTTTAACAAGTGGCTCTGCCGATATAGGAATTATAGCTTTGTCGCTTGCCTTATCACCGGCTATGCAAAAAGAAGGTGGAAAATATTATATCCTCCCGGATAACAGCCATGCACCATTGGAACAAGGCTGCGTTGTGTTGAAGCACGCGCAGGGAAACGCGAGTGCAACAGATTTTTATAATTTCATATCGTCAACCCAAGCGGTCGATATATTAAAATATTATGGATATACAAAAAAATAAAATGAACAGACTAAAAGGAACAATAACCGAAATCCTGTCGAACGAAGGAATCTCATTAGTCAAGGCCCAAACATCAAATGGAGTTGTTTTTACTTCCATTGTAATTGACACTCCTGAAACAGCCGGTTACCTGAAAAAAGGAAATTCAGTCAACATAATTTTTAAGGAGACAGAAGTATTTATCTCCAAAGATTCCAACCCGAATATAAGCGTTCAAAACCGGGTACCCTGTATAATAAAATCAATAAATTCCGGGGCCATTCTTTGCGAAATAACGCTACTTTATGGGGAAACAACAATTAAATCAATTATTACAAGCAATGGCTGCAAACAATTAGGATTAAAAGAAAACGACAAGGTATTGGCCTTAATAAAAACCAACGAAGTAAGTTTATCTCCCCATGATTGATTTAGAACCATTATGGCTCAGTGCTAAACTTGCATTTGTTACAATGCTTATACTATTTGTAATTTCGGTACCTCTGTGTTATTGGCTCGCTTACTGTAAGAACAGGTTCAAATCAGTTATTGAAGCTTTGGTCAGTTTGCCTTTAGTGCTGCCTCCTTCTGTCCTTGGGTTTTATTTATTGCTTGCCTTCAGCCCCGAAAATTTTTTCGGGAAATTCCTCAGTGAATATTTTAACCTGCGTTTGGTATTCACTTTTGAGGGATTGGTTGTGGCATCTGTTATATACAGCCTGCCTTTTATGGTAAATCCCATTCTGTCGGGATTAAAAACACTGCCCGATTCCTTGCAGGAGGCATCTTTCACATTAGGAAAATCAAGATTCACTACGCTCACTAAAATTCTCCTGCCCAATATCCGCACTTCCCTGTTAACAGGTATTATATTGACATTTGCCCATACCATAGGAGAGTTTGGAGTTGTGCTGATGGTGGGAGGAAGCATTCCCAAAGAAACCAGGGTAGTATCTATTGCCATATATGACGAGGTGCAGGCCATGCATTACCGCAATGCAAATCTTTATGCGGCCATATTATTCGCATTCACATTCTGTATTCTTTTATTGGTCTATTCAACTAATGATAAGTTCAGGAAATCAAATCTCTTTTAGTGATAAGATTCAGCGCCCATAAAATGTTGCACACTTCAGAAGGTAAAATGCCTCTCGATGTTCTATTTGAAATAGAGACAGGGCAGTTCTTATCGCTTTATGGCAATTCCGGCGCGGGCAAAACAACGATACTGAGAATTTTGGCAGGGCTTACCCATGCCGAAAAATCTAATATTGAAGTGGAGGGCGAGATATGGGACAATTCAGAAAAGAAATATCATTTACCTGTACAAAAGCGCTCCATAGGTTTTGTTTTCCAGGATTTCGCTCTGTTTCCAAACTTGACTGTAAAAGAAAATTTAGAATTCAGCTTGCCAAAAAACGGCAGCGACAAGATAGTGAAAGAATTGCTGGAACTAATGGAATTACAAGAGTTGCAAAAGAGCAAGCCTCAGAATTTATCAGGCGGGCAAAAACAACGGGTGGCATTGGCAAGGGCTATTGTAAGGCAGCCTAAAATTCTTCTATTGGATGAACCCCTTTCTGCACTCGATGATGAAATGCGCTACAGGTTGCAGGATTATATTTTTAAGGCGCACCGTCATTATAAACTTACCACCATTTTGGTAAGCCATCATCTGCCGGAAATATTTAAGCTATCAGATAAAGTTTGTGTACTCGATAAAGGAAAAGTTATAAAATATGGGGCGTCCGGAGATGTATTTTCAGAAGAGAAAATAAGCAGCAAGTTCAAATTAACAGGAGAAATAGTCGAAATAACAAAAGCCGATGTAATCTACGTCATAAGCGTACTTACCGGAAATACGATAGTGAAAGTAGTGGCCAATAGTGATGAAATAACGGCCCTAAAAGTGGGAGATAAAGTCCAGGTGGCATCGAAAGCTTTTAACCCGGTGATTCAAAAAATTGCAACAATCTGAAATAATTGGCTGTTAATCCGGAAAATATTTGTAAATTGCCTGTCTAAGATTATCGCATAATCATTAAACTCCATTATATGAAACCAGTTGTAAATAATGACACCAGCGGAACGTTTAATTCCCGATCGCGAAAAGAGTTTCTTGAAGACTTGCCGCATAAAGTAAGGAACACGGTAAGAGGTGTAGATTTGGCGCTGATAAATGAAGCTGTAACAGCTATTGTTGACGGGCACGCTACTATAAACGGTAAAACACCGGGCAACCGTGCAGAACGGTATATTGTTATTGCAACCTATTTTAAAACCGCCAGGACACAATCAAACATGTTTTTTGACGGTGCATTGAATGTTCAGCAAAACTATACGGTTACTTTTAAATACAAGGACCAGCCTTACTGCATTAAGTTCCCCGAAAATCATATTGAAAACTGATTACCCTGTTAAGCTGACAGGTCAGGTAAGTTTGTAAAAAATTATTTTGTGCCGTAAAGCTTTTTCACTTCTTCAGGCGTAAGATACCTCCAGTCGCCCCGTGGAACACCATGCAATGTTAACCCGCCATAACTTACCCTGTCGAGCATTTTCACTTTATAGCCGAGGGTTTCGAATATCCGCCTCACTATGCGGTTCCATCCGATGTGCAGTGTCAGCACTACACAACTTTCATCTCCATTTTTATCATACGCGGCTTCGTCAGGCTTTGCAAAACCGTCTTCGAGCATTACCCCATTACGGATTTTTTTTAAATCGGCAAAAGCCAGCGGGCGGTCTAATCTTGCTTTGTAAACCTTGCGCATTTCACCCGAAGGATGAGATAAGCGGTTTGCCAGTTCTCCGTCATTAGTAAGCAATAATATCCCGGTCGTATTCCTGTCGAGGCGTCCTACAGGATATACTCTGTCTTTAGTTGCGCCTTTAATGAGGTCCATTACCGTTTTCCGTCCACGCTCATCTGCAACTGTACTTATTACATCTTTGGTCTTATTCAAAAGTATATAGCATTTGTGCACTTCCCTGAGTTTTGTACCCTCAACATTTACCACATCCCTGTCCTGAACCCTGTAACCTGGTTCTATAATCAGATGTCCGTTAATGGTAACCCTGCCTGCAAAGATGAGTTCATCCGCTTTGCGCCTTGAACAATAACCGGTATCTGCTATATATTTATTGAGCCTAAGGCCATCCCTCGCTTCCGTGCTTCCTTTTTTCTGCATAAAACCTCTACTCTATAATTATCTTTCCGTTTACTGAATTATTGTTCTTATCGGTTACTTTAAATAAATAGGCGCCTGCCTGCAAATCGCCTTTGGCAAAATGCAACATTGCCTGTCCATGGCCCGATGACATTAATTCCTTTGAATCAATAATACATTTGCCGGCAATATCATATAAGCTGAACCAATAATTACCGGCCATTTCAGCCTGAACCATAACTGTCGCATCTGTAATAACAGGATTAGGAAACACTTTCACCATCACCTGGGGCTCCACCTGTTCATTAATACCCGATAAAGGCAAGGTATCCTGGTACAAGGTTATATCATGATATAATTGAGTCGGGTTGTCACCTATAATATCATTATCAGATTTGTAGCGACATACAAATACATCGTACAAGCCTACAGAAAGTTCAGGATAACTGTTTGACGCCCCGGCAAAAACCACCTGGCCGGTATTTGATATTGCACATGAGTTTGCAGTCTCTTCCTGTGTCCATCCTTCATATGGGCCAAGAATCCACCACCCAAGCCAATTCATGCGCAGCATAAGCATATCGTATTCACCATAGCCGCTTGAATTCCCGGTACATGCCGTAATATAGCTACTGTCATTCAGGCATTGCATTGCATCGTTGGCATAATCTGAACCGGAACCATAAGTAACGGAATCATTAATTTCCACATGGCCGCTGCTGTCCAGCATTATAAAAAGCGGGTTAGACAGCCCCGTTGCAGCATTTGTAAAGTAACCTGAAATTGTCATTCCTTTATGCAGCGCGCCGCTTTCAATAGAACGCCCGACACTGTTAACATGCCCGCGGAATGTTGTATCCAGTTCCACGGTACCCTTATTATTTATTTTAACCAGGCAGAGGTTAGTATCAGCAGGATTTGAAAGGTTTGTAGTGGAGCCCACAATGTAATAAAGCGAATCATTCTGAACGCATAAGGAGTTTGCAATATTATATCCCGAATCACCAAGAGCCCTTGTCCACAAGGTATCGCCGTTTTTATCGGTGCGCAAAATATACATATCCCCGTACCCGGCGCCATAGCTGAATGTCTGGCCACAGATAACATACCCGCTGTCATTGGTTTGTCTTATGCCATAACCAAAATCCCAATCGGAGCCACCGTATGTCTGCTGCCATTGCACCTTGCCCGCAGAATCTGTCTTTATAAGCAATATATCATATCCGCCTGCGCCATAACTGTCGGAGAAGCCCAGAAAAGCATAGCCATGGTCGAGTGTTGGCGTAACGGCATAACCTTCATCAACCTCAGGCCCGCCCAATGCGGCCGACCATTGGTGATGAAACAGGGAATCAACTTTAATAACATAAAAATCGCTGCTGCCATGGCCAAAACTATTGGTAGTGCCAACCATGATATAGCCATTATCTGGAGTTGCCCTTATCTGGTTACAGACATCATTTTGTATGCCGCCAAAAGAATATTCAAAAATGGTATCTGTCTGCGCAAATAATCCCGCAGTGGCCAAACATAAAAAAAATATGAGGATTGATTTTTTCACAAAACTGCTTCCTTATTAATGGAAATTACAACCGAAGATACAACAAAAAAAGGATTCTCTGTGAAGAATCCTTTTAATAATCTATTTTGCAAAAAATTATTTTACCGTGTCAACTACCTTTTTAAAGGCTTCAGGATGGTTCATGGCCAAATCGGCAAGAACTTTCCTGTTGAGCTGAATACCCTTGGTCTGCACCATATTCATAAACTCTGAATAGGATATGCCGTACTGCCTGGCAGAGGCATTGATACGCTGTATCCACAGGGCGCGGAAATTGCGCTTTTTGGTTTTACGGTCGCGGTAAGCGTACTTTAAACCCTTTTCGTAAGTATTTTTGGCAATGGTAAAGACATTCTTTTTTGCGCCCCAGTAACCGCGGGTGCGTTTCAATATTTTCTTCCTTCTTGCTCTTGATGCGACTGAATTCGATGAACGTGGCATGATTTATGATTTATTAAAAGTTAAAACTATTTCCCCAATAATGCTCTTACCCGTTGTTGCTGGGTTTCGTCAACCAATACGGTGCCGGTTAAATGGCGTTTCCTTTTCTTGCTTTTTTTAGTCAGTATATGATTCTTAAAAGCCTGTTTTCTTTTAACCTTACCGCTGGCGGTAAAGTGAAATCTCTTTTTAGCGGCAGAGTTTGTTTTTACTTTAGGCATTGCTTTTTGTTATTTATTGAATTTATTTTTTCTTAGGTCCTATTACTATTGTCATTTTTTTTCCGTCCATGGTGGGCAATTGTTCCACTTTTCCCACATCTTCCAGTTCCTGTGCAAACTTTAACAGCAACATTTCCCCCTGCTCTTTAAACAATATCGTTCTGCCCCTGAAGAATACGTAAGCCCTTACTTTTGCACCCTGTCTTAAAAATTCGTGAGCATGATTTTTTTTGAAATTAAAATCATGGTCTTCCGTATGGGGCCCAAACCGTATTTCTTTTACTATAACTTTGGCCGTTTTCTGCTTTATCTCTTTCTGTTTGCGTTTTTGTTCGTATAAAAATTTCTTATAATCTATTACTCTGCATACAGGCGGGTCAACGGTTGACGATATTTCAACTAAGTCGAGGCCGGCGCTGCGCGCAATCTGAAGCGCTTTTTCAATGGGGAAAACTCCGTGTTCAATACCCTCTCCCACTACCCTTACGGTCTTGGCCCTTATGCGCTCGTTAATACTGTGCAAAGGTTCATTTCTGCGCTGGAAACCTCTGTTCTGATAATTGCCCGGGCCACTGTTGCCTCTGTACGGTGTTGCTATATTGTCCTCCCTTTTTATTTGTTAAAAACTCTGTGAATATCGAATATTGAACATTGAATAATGAATTCCGAAATGAATTTCACTTCAGCATTCGATATTCCTTGTTCGATATTCATTATTATTTTTTTCACTTATACTAAAAATTCATTTACTTCTGCATTGATGCGAGCCACAAATTTTCCGGCATCTTCAGTTCCCTTATCTCCTTCGCCATGGCGCCTTACAGCCACCTTTTTCTCTTCCAGTTCCTTATCTCCTATCACTAACATATAGGGGATTTTCTGCAGTTCCGCGTCTCTTATTTTCTTGCCGATTTTCTCTATTCTTACATCAACGAGGGCGCGAATTTCGCATTTTTTCAGCAAATTCAAAATATTTTCTGCATATTCTATATGTTTATCGCTAATCGGCAAGATGGCAACCTGCTCCGGAGCCAGCCACAAAGGAAGGTTTCCGGCGCAATGTTCGAGCAAAACGGCAATAAATCTTTCTATGGAACCAAAGGGCGCACGGTGAATCATTACCGGCCTGTGTTTATGGTTATCAGCGCCTACATACTCCAGTTCGAAACGTTCAGGCAGGTTATAGTCAACCTGTATGGTGCCCAACTGCCACGAACGGCCAAGGGCGTCTTTCACCATAAAGTCGAGTTTGGGGCCATAAAAGGCAGCCTCGCCAAAAACAGTTACTGTTTTTAATCCTTTTTCCTGTGCAGCCTCAATAATTGCCCTTTCGGCTTTTTCCCAGTTCTCGTCGCTGCCGATATATTTGCTCCTGTCTTCCGCGTCGCGTAACGATATTTGGGCAGTATATTCAGTAAAATCAAGGGTTTTAAACACTTTAACCACTAAATCAATCACCTTGCAGAATTCTTCCTTCACCTGTTCGGGTGTGCAGAATATATGCGCATCGTCCTGGGTAAAGCCCCTTACACGGGTGAGCCCATGCAACTCGCCGCTCTGTTCATAACGATACACAGTGCCGAATTCGGCGAGGCGCAAAGGCAGGTCGCGGTAGCTGCGCGGACTGCTGCGGTATATTTCGCAATGGTGAGGGCAGTTCATGGGTTTTAAAAAGAACTCCTCCCCTTCCTGCGGGGTATGTATAGGCTGAAAAGAATCTTTTCCATATTTTTCGTAGTGCCCCGAAGTAATATACAGGTTTTTATGCCCTATATGAGGCGTTACCACCTGCACATAGCCGGCTTCGCGCTGGTTTTTGCGCATAAAATTTTCGAGGCGCTCGCGCAACATAGTGCCTTTGGGTAGCCACAGCGGCAGCCCCATCCCGACTTTTTCCGAAAAAGTAAATAGTTCCAGTTCCTTGCCGAGTTTGCGGTGGTCGCGCTTTTTGGCCTCTTCTATTAAGGTAATATAATCGGTAAGCTGTTTCTGGTCGGGGAAGGTAATGGCATAAATGCGGGTAAGCTGCTTGGCTTTTTCATCGCCGCGCCAGTAAGCGCCGGCAACGTTAAGCAGTTTTACGGCCTTAATGAAACTTGTATTGGGAATATGCGGGCCACGGCACAAATCGGTGAAATTGCCCTGCTGGTAAAAAGTTATAGAACCATCTTCGAGGTCTTTCAGCAGGTCGAGTTTGTATTTGTCATCTTTTTTGGTGAAGTAATCTATAGCTTCTTTCTTGGGCACTTCCCTGCGGACATAGACCTCTTTATTTCGCGCCAGTTCTATTATTTTATCTTCAATCTTTTTAAAATCCTCTGCCGAAACCACCCTGTCGCCGGGGTCAACATCGTAATAAAAGCCATTTTCAATGGGAGGGCCAATGCCGAACTTCATGCCGGGAAAGAATGACTCAAGGGCTTCAGCCATAAGGTGTGCCGAGGAGTGCCAGAAGGCCGCTTTGCCTTCCTTATCGTCCCAGGTAAGCAGGTTAAGCTCCACATCCCCGTTAAGGGGGCGGGTAGCATCCCATACCTGTCCGTTTACCTTGGCGGCAAGCACTTTGCCGGCCAGCGAATTGCTGATGCTTTTAGCCACATCTAAGGCGGTTACGCCATCAGGATATTCTCTTACTTTCCCATCAGGGAATTTTACTCGGGTCATAAATCTTAAAAAAACAGGAGTGCAAAGATAAGAGAAAAAGGATAACGGTCATCAGTGGTCAGTAGTCAGTAGTAAGTAGTCGGTAGTCAGTCGTTAGACATTGGGAATAAGTTGGACGAAGCGAAATCCCGATAGAATCGTCGGGAGGGTAAGGGGTAAGGAATATGGGGTAAGGGGTAAGGGGTAAGGAGTAAGAATAGAACATGGGAATGGAACGTGGATTTGCCCTTTTCCTGTCTTCTCCTATAAGGAGAAACGTTACATACCCTATTTGGGGTCAGTGGTACGTTATAGGTTATTTGGTGCATATGCCGAAAAAACGAAAAAAGAAAATAGATTGATTAAGAACAAATGAAATGTCTTCTCCTCTTGGAGAAGATAAAAGATAAGGCAATTTTCCGTATCTTTATTCCTGCAAATTCGTATCCTATACCGAAAAACACTACCTGTAGATTTTAACATGAAAGGCGGAAGAAATAGAATGCTTGTACTTTGGCTGGTGATACTTTTCCTGGGTATGCCGGTGGCTTATGCTATGGCTCCGCCTAAAATAGCGGTAGTTGATGTTTTTATACAGGCTTTTGTAATTAACGGCAAAGAGGCCCCGCAATATACCGACGAAAAGGGCGCAACACATTACTCAAAAAAGGAGTATTATATGGTTACCGCCGCTAAAGGCGCCATAGGCGGCCCGGTGCGCTACCGCTTTTTCTTAGAGCAGGTTAACTTTACCTCACCCGAAGGCAAGGACAGCCTGCCCAAGTATATACTTACAGGCCCTCCGGTATTCCAGAGCAGCAAAGCCGAAATGATTGACTCTGCCGAGGTGGCTAAAATGTCTCCCGAAATATTTGGCAAACTGCCGGGGAGTTTTACGAATCCGAAACGGTAAACGAGGCATAAGGGGTAAGGAGTAAGGGGTAAGTACTGAAAAGGATTTAGCATTGAGCCCTTTTGCTTATCTCGCAATACTGCGGGACGTTACATTATCTATTTGGGTTCTATAGTGCTTTATAAGTATTTTAACTGTCTCCCATTTAGGAATAAGGAAATTAAAAGCATTTACTTTTTTTACATAGATAAAAGAGATGTCTTTCCTGTATGGGAAAGATAAAAGAAAGGGCAAACTACCGGGAAGTTTTATGAACCCCAGGGGTTATAGAGTTATTTTTACTCTATTATTTTACCATCAATCTGGTTTTTGAAAACACCTCTCTTAATTAGTACTGCAATTCCTGTTTGTACAGTTTTAGTTGGTAAATTCAAACGTTCTGCTACAATTTTGTGAACTCCTTTAATCCAAGGTTGCTCCGGTAATTCATTCTTTATTTTTTCAATTTCAGCTTCCGTCAAAATTATACGTCGTTTTACACTCTTCTCAATCTTATTTTTTATATTAGTATTTAAATTTCTCATCTCTAATAATTGAAATCCTCTAATGAGTGAAAAATTGACAGTCAGAACTGCTAAAAAAATCAGCAGGAAATTAGAAAATGGCATCCCGCAGATATTGCGGGACCAAAGTGTGCCATTCTTCAGGAAAAATGCTAAAGAATTTATCAAAAGAGGACAAAAACTGCACACTTTTTCTGGGAACCGTGTGCATAAGTGTGCATTATTATTATTAATTCCTAATTAAAAGTGGGGGGGGTATAAAATGGCTAAAACAATGCCAAAAGATGCCAAATCATGCCAAAAGATGCCAAAAACCGCCAAACAGTGCCAACATCATGCCAAATAATGCCAACAAATACTAATTTGATAATTTGAAGATTTGATAATGAAAAAACTTTGTGGAACTCCGCGTGAATTTATACTCTGCGTCCTTTGCGTGAAATGTATTAATACTGAGCCCTGCCGCAATGGGCGGGATTACTCAAATTATTTGGGGAAGCAACCCCGATGAATGGAGGTCGGGATTGCATACTTATTTGGGGAAGCAACTTAGCGTCTCTGCGGTTATGTTTTATTAGTGACGTTAATATCAGTGAAAATCAGCCCAATCAGTGTCATCCGTGTTCTATTTGCAGTTTTGCTTACTCCATATTCCTTACCCCATACTCCTTACCCCTATCTATGATAACAATCATACCCAAAAATGACCTGTATTATTTGAAAATGGAAACAACTGTAGTTATTTTGCATCATATTATTCTCGGCCCATTACCCTTATCTGCTTACAAGCGGAGGCACAGAGCAACGCCATCCTTACAAAAGAGACCCGATTACATCGGGAGGGTAAGGGCTTGCTTTGAATTTTGAATGGTGAATTATGAATTGTGAATGCTGGCAACTGACGACTTATACCTTACGGCTTACTCCTTACTCCATATCCCTTATCCCTATTATACTGATATTTGCTAAATGGAAACTGAAACCGACGAAATATTGATAAAGGTAAATGGCATGCATTGCCAGAGTTGCGCGGCAACGGTTACGGGTGCGCTCAAAAGCCTCGGCATGGATAACATTGCCGTAAGTTATACCGCCTGCGAAGCCACCTTTACTAATACCCCGCATAAGGATATTAATGCTATAATCAAGAGCATTGACAGCCTCGGTTACTCCGCCAGCCTGCCCCAGGCCGGAAAAGAAGAAAAGGTATCGTATGCCCTCGAAATACGGGTTCTTATATCATCGCTGCTTACCCTGCCCTTATTCCTGCACATGTTTCTGCCATTAGGGTTTTTGAATAACCCCCTGGTGCAGTTAGCCCTCTGCCTGCCGGTCTTTGTTATGGGTTTGCTATATTTCGGCAAAAGCGCCCTCGGTTCGCTGATGGTAAAGACACCCAATATGGATGTGCTCATTACCATGGGCTTCTGCGCCTCGTTCTTTTATAGCCTTATTGTTATGCGCCACTATCCCGAAATGCGCCACTCCACTTTTTTTGAAAGTTGCGCCACCATAATAACCCTTGTCTTTGTGGGCAATCTTATTGAAAAACGCTCGGTGCGGCAAACCACCTCGGCCCTTACTGAACTGCTCAAAATACAAAAGCACAAGGCGCATAAAGTAGTGACGGAAGAGGGCAAAGAAGAACTTATAGAAACCGATTACCGCGACCTCCAACCCGGAGATATTTTGCAGGTGGTAAAAGGCGAAAGCATACCCGTTGACGGGATATTGACTGAGGGCAAGGCATCGGTAAACGAAGCTATGGTAAGCGGGGAAAGCGCCCCGGTACATAAAAACCCCGGCGATAACCTTGTGGGAGGAACCATAATTGTAACGGGCCATTTGCGCATGAGGGCCGAAAAAGTGGGCCACGATACAGTGGTTGCCGGTATAATAGACATGGTAAAAAAAGCCCAGGGCTCAGCCCCGAAAATTCAACGTGTCGGCGATAAGGTGAGCGCGGTATTTGTCCCGATAGTTATAGCGATTTCTATCCTGACCTTTCTCCTGTGCAGGTTTATATTCAACATCCCTTTCGAGAACTCCATATTAAACAGCATTGCGGTGCTGGTGGTTGCTTGTCCCTGTGCTATGGGCCTTGCCACACCTACAGCCGTTGCGGTTGCGCTCGGCAGAGCCGCCCAGAAGGGCATACTTATTAAAGGAGCTGATACCATGGAAGCCCTTGCCGCCATTGAAACCATTGCTCTCGATAAAACCGGGACACTCACCACCGGGGCCTTTACAGTTAAGCAAATTAACCCTCTGAACGAAGAAATAAAAAATGTGCTTTTCAGCATGGAGCAGTATTCCACCCACCCCATTGCAAAATCTATATCCGCTTTTTTAAAGGATTCGGCTAAAAAAATATCCCTGAACAATGTGCATGAAGAAGAAGGGCTTGGCATGAGCGCTACTGACAATGGGGCGCATTCTTACCGTCTCGGTTCCTATAAAATAGCTGAAAAGCTGACCGCCGAGAACCACCATTCAGCTTACCTGGTTAAAGATGAAAAGCTTATGGCAACCATTGACCTGGAAGATGAGATACGAAAAAACGCCGCCAGCGCTCTCAGGGAACTGGAAGAGGACGGCATACATATAGTGATGATTAGCGGCGACAAAGAAGAAAAATGCAGGGAGATAGCCTCAAAACTTTGCATACCCGAAGTGCATGCGGAACAACTTCCCTACCAGAAACTGGACCGCATCAGCAACCTCTCGAAAACAAACCCTACCGCTATGGTCGGCGATGGCATAAACGACGCGCCTGCGCTGGCAATGGCCAATGTGGGAATATCGCTGGGCGCGGCCACCAAAATAGCTATGCAGTCGGCACAGGTATTGTTATTAAGCGACAACAACCTGGAACAGTTGCCAAGGGTATTCACCATCAGCAAAAAAACGCTCAGGGTGATAAAACAGAATCTTTTTTGGGCTTTTATCTATAATATAGTGACCATTCCGCTGGCGGCAACCGGGGTGCTGAGCCCTATGGCAAGCGCGTTCAGCATGGCTTTTTCCGACATTGTGGTAATAGGTAATTCACTAAGATTAAAACGGATGATTTAACACCTTCTTTCAATATAATATCACCAATTACAAATAAACCTTATTTTTGCACCCTTAAAAATTGTCAATATACCAATGGCCGAAGAAAACAAAGACTTGACGCTCGATGTAGAAGAAAGATGGAGCCGTCTCGAAACATACGTTCAGGAAAATAAAAAGCGGGTTTCTACCATCGCTATAATTGTAGCCATCGCTATTGCAGGTTACATAGGATATACCTATTGGTACCTTCCCGGCCAGGAACAGGAAGCCGAAGTTGCCATATTCCCGGCTCAACGCCTTTTTGCCATTGATTCCATCAACAAAGCCATACCGCTTTTTGAGCAGATTGCCGATGATTATGGCGCTACCAAAATAGGCCACACAGCCAACTATTACCTTGGTGTTTGCTATTTCCGCAGAAGAGAATACCAGAAAGCCATTGACTATTTGAGCAAGTTCAATGCAGGAGATGTGATGGTAAGCCCTCTGGCGGCAGGTTTAATGGGCGATGCCGAAATGCAGCTTGGCCATACCGACCAGGCGCTGGAAGATTATTTAACGGCAGTTAAGAGAAGCGACAACGAGCTCACGGCGCCTATTTTCCTGAAAAAAGCGGCTTTTGCCTGCGAGCAGAAAGGAGACTATTCACAGGCATTAAGCCTTTACCAGAATATTAAAACGCAATACCACAGCAGCCAGGAAGCCCAGGATATAGACAAGTATATTGCAAGGGCGAAAGCTAAATCGGGTAACGCGCAATAAATAAAACAGATATCACTTGGCTTCGCGCGCTAAAGTTTATACACCTGCTGAACGCAACTATTCAGTATCCGGCAAACGGATTGGAATAGCGGTGGCACAATGGCACAACGACATTACCGATGTGCTTCTTCACGGCGCTTTGGATGTATTGAAGAAAGCGGGCATTAAAGCTTCTGACATAATAATAATGCAAGCTCCGGGAAGCTTTGAACTGCCGCTTACAGCCCAATGGCTCATAAAAGACAGCATTGTTGACGCTGTGCTTTGCCTCGGATGCATTGTAAAAGGCCAGACGCCTCATTTCCACTACATTTCTCAGGCGGTGGCGCAAGGCATTATGAAAGTCGGCATTGAACATAATATACCGGTTATATTCGGTGTTTTAACAACCAATACACTGCAGCAAGCCAAAGAGCGCAGCGGCGGAAAGCATGGTAACAAAGGAGCCGATGCCGCAGTAGCGGCGCTTGAAATGCTTGAAAACAGGAAGCGATAAAGAGTACAACATGCCAAAGAACGTAACAGATTTTTCATCCATATTTGTAAAACAGCTAAACCCGCAGAAAGGCTCGCTGCTGTTAGCCGAACCCTTCATGGACAGCCCTGAGTTCAGGCGGGCGGTGATACTGCTTACCGAGCACAACGAAAAAGGAACCATGGGTTTTATACTGAACCGCAAGCTCAATGTTGGCCCTACGCAAGCCGTTGACGGCTTCCCGGATTTTGAAGATGACCTTTATTACGGCGGGCCGGTAAACTCCGACCAGTTGTTTTACCTGCACACCAAGCCCAACCTGCTGGAGGGAAGCATAGAAGTTATGCCCGGCATTTTCTTTGGCGGTGATTTTGAAACCCTCAAAAACCTGATAGATATTAAGAAAATTACCCCTAAAGACATCCGCTTTTTTGTGGGCTATTCGGGCTGGTCGGCGGGGCAACTGAAAAAAGAACTGAAGGAAAACTCGTGGATAGTGGTTCAGGGCAAGCCGGACCATTTTAAAGCCACCAACTATAAAAACCTCTGGAAAGAGATACTCAAAGGCCTTGGCGGAAAGTATTCTGTAGTGGCTGATTTTCCCGAAGACCCGACCCTTAACTGAACAGGGTGAACTACCTGGCGCATCTATACTTAGCGGGAGACGATGAAGAACTGATTGTAGGCAATTTTGTCGCCGATTCGGTAAAAGGAAGCGCTTACCTGAAGTACCCAAAGCGCATTGCCCAAGGCATTCAAATGCACCGCTCCATTGATTTTTTCTCCGACACTCATCCTGTTTACCGTAAGAGCGTTCACCGCCTTTCACCCATTTATGGCAAGTTTTCAGGTGTAATAACCGATATGTTCTACGACCATTTTTTAGCCTTGATGTGGAACAATTATTGTCCCAAACCATTGGAAATATTTGCCAAAGATGCATATAGCATTCTCCTCTCATACCAGGCTGAAATGCCCGAAAAAAGCCGTGTTGTCCTGACCTATATGAGCAAGTACAACTGGCTTGTCTCTTATTCGGACAAGGAAGGAATCCGCCGCTCGCTGAAAGGAATGTCGGAAAGGATGAAGTACTATTCGCCCATGGATGAAGCGGTGAATGAACTGGAGAAAGACTTTGAGCTATATAAACAGGATTTCCTTGAGTTCTTTCCGTTGCTGCAAAGCTTTGCCGAAGAACTAAAGGCTTAAGAGCCTTTAATAATGAATATCGAACATTCAATATTGAATGTTGAAATAAATAGCCATTGGAATTATTCATTGTATTTTGAGTGGTTTTGGTATTTGTCAGAACTTCATTATTCGAAATTCAATATTCCATATTCTTTCTGGCTTCAGCATCCTCCATCATAGTGCGGTACCCTTAGCATTTTATATAATTCCCTGTAATCATTAAGTTTTATTCCATAAAACCCTTTACGGTTTTCAGCATTAAAGTTTCCTTTAAGCATATCACCTATTGAGCGCCCGGGATAAGGAACCGAGAAGTAGTAATATCTTCCCTGGATAAATCTTTCTTTACCGTTCAGTTTCACAAAACTCGAATCGGCTCTTTTGTAAAACACAATGCTGTCGTTTACAATGCCATTTTTCGACGGGTCCTCCACCAGGATAATCCATTTGCCATCGGGAAAGAAAGCGCTGTCAACGCTCATTCGTTTAAACGATTGCTGGGGAGAATGTTCGGCAAAGCTCTTCTGCCATGCCGGAACGGAAGAGGCTATAGTGGTAAAATAAAGTTCTTTATTTATGCCCTTGGTATCCATTATTACCCTTGTCCCGCTAATCCAATCCTGCATACATGCATTATCGGTAAGATATACAACTTCGGGCGCGGAGGTATCTTTCTTAATGGTATCGAGCATATTGTAATAAGCCTGCAAGGATGCGCTATAAGAGGATGAATTGGCATAAGTGTTTTTGGCAAAAATAAGAGTCGCCAGACCATATGCTATAAGCAATGCCATGTACCATTTGCCCGAAGACTTTCTTATTTCACTCAATGCAATGGCAGTTAATATAAAGGGGTAAATAAGCCAGGGAATAAGGTAATGGTGCTGGTCGTTGAGTTTTATGCCTTTGAGCAAAACAAGCTGCAGCACTCCCCAAATTGTAAACACCGCAAGCACTTTCAGCACAAGGCGTGTTTCAATAGACTTCCTGCGGATGAACAACAGGGTTAGAGGCGCAAGGAAAAATATGGCTCCGCCCATAAACTGGAATGTATTGTAAGCTGCAATGGAAAGTATGGATTCGTTATAAGGATAGGCATAGACCTTATTGATATAGATAACCGTTCCCAGCAGGCATGCAAAAGGCAGGAAACTTGCCAATACCGAAAGCAGGTACTCTTTTGAGAAAAAGCGTTTTGCCTGATTGAAAAAGAAGTAATCGGTAAGGAGCAGAACGGGTATGCAGAAGATGAAACTCTCCTTGCTTATACCGGCAAGCAGGAAGAGCAAGGCCGGCAATATATAAAAACCTGTTCTGCCTTTTTTCCTGTAGCGCAGCCAGCAATAAATACCTGCCAGTAAAAACATCTCGCCTATATTTTGCGGAGGAGGAATGAGCGTCCACCAGGTTTCGTTATTGCGGCCAAATACATATACTGCAAGCACAATCAATGCGGAAAGCCTGTCCACTTCAAAGCAGGAGAATATTGCGAGCAGAAAAAATGCCGAGAGGAATAATATGATGAAGTTCGATAAGCGGTAAAGGTGGGTATTATCGCCGCAGATTATGCAAAGGAGCTTGTTATAGCTCCAGCTTAACGGCCTGAACCGCCCAATATGCGCGTCAATGCCAAAACAGCCCTTCAGGTCGGGTGTAAAGCCATAGAGTGCAGTCTTGTATGATTGGGAAACTTTTTCAGGATGCATTATGCCCAATACGCGGTGGTCGTCTCCGTATGAAAAAGGCAAATGATAGACTTTGTGTGTGGCAAAAAAGAACAACACCGTCAGCAGGGCTGAAATAACAAGGTTGTATGGCAGGGTTGCTTTGGTTCTCATTTTTACAAAATTAGTGATTAGCGCTTAGTTAATACATTTCATGCAAAGTCATTACGCTTCGGTTATGATGCTGATTAATGACGATAAATGTCATAATTCTAACCTAAAAGCGTCAGTAATATTTACCACAGCAAACGCAGAGCAAACAGCCCGCAGAGTTGCTTCCCCAAATAAGTATGCAATCCCGACCTCTTTTCATCGGGGTTGCTTCCTCAATAGTTAACGCAATCCAGAACTCTTTTATCGGGGTTGCACAAAGTTTTTTCATTATCAAATCTTCAAATTATCAAATTAGTATTTGTCGGCACTATTTGGCATGATGTTGGCACTGTTTGGCAGTTTTTGGCATTGTTTTAGCCATTTTACCCCTCCCCACCACTTTTAATTAGGAATTAGTAATTAATAATAAAAATGGCACACTATGGTCCCGCAATATCTGCGGGATGCCATTTTCTAATTTCCTGCTGATTTTTTTAGCAGTTCTGACTGTCAATTTTCCACTCATAACTCATAACTCTCAATGCTATTTCAAAGAACTCAAATTACACCATTAATTTACCGCTAAGTCGCAAAGGGTTTTCATTCTTCACTCTTAGTTCTTAACTTGAATAAACCATAGGTTTATTCACTGCAAATATAAACATTTTATTCATACAGAATAAACATTAAGTTGAAAATATTTCAACTGTTATCGGCCCCACCCAAACCCGCACCCCGGAGGGGCGGATTTATGGAATATTTTTTAGCTTAATCTTAATGATTTTCTAATCTATTTCAGGTTCGGCTTTTATGCTAAGAAATCCGGGAAAAATAACTACCTTTGTATTTGTTAAAATAAAAAAGATGAAATACTTATTTGAGATAGATGACCGCAGTAAAACAGGAAAAAACCTTATACCCCTGCTTAAAGAACTTTCAAAATCATCCACCGGGGTTGACTGCCTTTCGGAGGAAGATGCTGAAGACAGGGCATTGCTTTTGCTGATGAAAGAAAGCGCTAAAAGTGGTATTGCCCCTAAAAAAAGAGTGCTGGCAAAACTTGGTATTAAATGAAAGTAGAGTTTACCAGGAACTTTGAAAAGCAATTAGACCATTTGCGCGATAAAAGCCTGAAGGATGAAATTGCCAGAATTGTTCTCCTGGTAATCAACTCAAAATCATTGGAACATATCCCTAATCTTAAAAAACTAAAAGGCTTTAAATCCGCCTATCGCATTCGTACCGGGAACTACAGGATTGGAATAGTTTTCCAAAATGGTACAGTTTATTTTATGGCATTTGCGCATCGTAAAGATATTTACAGGATTTTTCCATAATTGCTCTAAGGTGAGTATTCAAATCAGCCATTATCAGCCCCACCCAAACCCGCACCCTGGAGGGGCGGATTTATGGAATATTTTTTAGTTTAACTTCAATTGATTTTCTAATCTATTTCAGATTCTACTACTATGGTATGAAATCGGGGAAAAATAACTACATTTGTACTAAACATATTGACCATGGATATTGCAGCAATTAAAATAGAATTAGCAAGCAAATTACTCAACACAAAAGATAAGGAACTTATCAATTACATAAAGGCTATCTTCTCTACCCAGCCCGAAGAGTGGTGGGATGAACTGCCAGCCCCTATAAAAGAATCGGTAACCCGCGGCCTGAAACAAGCAGAAAAAGGAGAAACCATTCCACATGAACAGGTAATGAAAAAGTATAAAAAATGGTTAAAGAAATAAGGTGGACGCCGGAAGCAGTTGATACCTTTAATAAGATAAAGTAGTTATTTTCCAAAACAGGATAAGAAACGTCCCGCAGTATTGCGGGAAAAGGAAAAGGGCATAAAAAAAACCCGGCCTTACATGCCCTTTCTTTTATAATAGCCCATGAATGTGCCCCACCCAAACCCGCACCCTGGAGGGGCGGATTTATGGAATATTTTTTAATTTGCAGTACACATTTTTTGTGCCCGGAATTAAACAGCTTTTTATCCTTGAGTCCACCCCCCGAGGGAAGGATTTAGGCGGGGCCTACCGGCATAAAAAAAACCCAGCCTACTTATAGACCAGGTTTTTATTATCTGTTGGAAATCTTACGGGATTTCCGGTAACCTTACGGGGTTACCTATCTTTTTGAAGCCTTACGGGGCTTCGGCTAACCTTACGGGGTTAGCTTCGTTTTTACTAAGAAACCTTACGGGGTTTCCTCTTTTTTTAACTAAACATACTTGATTAAGAATATGCTTTTAATTACTTCTATAAGAACGTTTTCTGAGAACAAAGTAAAGGCATTCTGATTACACCCAAAATGATGCCCATCAACATTATTCATGATTCTAATCATGTTGGGAGTTTGAGGGTAGCAGACCTCACCCTGCCCTCTCCTTGCACAAGGAGAGGGGCGGAAGAAAAATCATATATTATTATACTACATATTCCATCCCTCTCCTTTAACAAGGAGAGGGCAAGGGTGAGGTCACATAAAGGAGAGAGGCCCGAAGATAAATCATATACTATTATACTACATATTCCATCCCTCTCCTTTAACAAGGAGAGGGTAAGGGTGAGGTCACATAAAGGAGAGGGCCGGAAGATAAATCAAATATTATTTATAGCTATTTCAATTTTCTTCAAAACATTTACAGTCTGGTTAATTACTTCATCGTTTGAAAATCTGAGTACAATATAACCCATCTCTTTCAGGTTTTCATCCCTGTGCAGGTCTTTTTCCTTTTGCTCTTTTTCATCATGAACTTCCCCATCAACTTCAATAATTATGCGTGGGTGCGCGCAATAAAAATCAACAATATAATTACCAATGCTATGCTGCCTGTTAAATTTAAGGCCCGAAAATTTCTTTCCCCTCAATTCTTCCCATAAAACAGCCTCGGCAGGAGTCATTACTTGCCGCAATTCCCTCCTGATATCTTTCAGCGATGGCTTATTGTGAGTTTGCATAATCCGAAATAAAATATAAACGTAAATATAAAAATAATAAATATATATTCCATCCCTCTCCTTGCGCAATTGCGAAGCAATCATAAGCTCAAATAAAAACTTAACATGCTGCGAATAACGAGAGGGTTAGGGTGAGGTCCGCTTAGGGCGGCACTTTTATTCTTTTTTGCAGTTTTAACTGCAATTAGTAATATCCACAAGTCATAGACTTATGGGAGCATGGTGCTCATCAGCAGGCATGATTGTCGTCATCTGAATAGTTTAAAAGTACGGTTGTTTGCTCCTTCCCATGAAAGACCTCACCCACTGCCCTCTCCTTATTAAAGGAGAGGGGCGGAATATTATTTTTTTATAATAAACTAAAAAAGTACGGCTGTTTGCTCCATCCCTCGCCTCGAGCGAGGAGAGGGCAGGGTGAGGTCTGACTTTGGCTTAGTTTTATTGCAGTTTTAAACTGCAACTATTTATACCACAAGTCACAGACTTGCGGGAGTAGGGGAATAAATTTTAAACATTTAGATATTATTGATTTGTCCACAATATTGTATTCTCAGAAATTTTTTCACTCAATCCTATACCCACAATTCCGTCTGTACATTCTTTAACATGCTTATCATCCAATTGCATTGACTCAATAATAATTTTAGTGAATTTACCATTCCTTTCAGCAACTAGTTCTTGCCCTTTAGTCAATTTTATACTCTTTAATTCTACAAGTGCAATCTTACCTTCTTTAAACAATTTTTGCGGCTTTCCGATATTTATTTTGGGTTTAAATTCAATATACCCAAATCCTAATATTTGTTTTCTAGCCTCTTGTTTAGTAATTATCCCCTTTTCAATATCAAAATAAAGTTTGAATAATTGCCAAGTAGTAACCAAGCCTCTTTCCTGATTAACGGCATCTGTAATTTGCTCATTTGAGAACGGAGGTGTTCTTCTATTTACTGGTGGCAAAAATCTTTCTGTATTAAAAATAGCTAATCCAAATACATCAAAGTTTTTCCTTTCTTTACATCTTCTATGTTTATAATCCTCAACCTGCGAACAATCTTTATTTGTTGGCATATTAGCTATATATAAGGTAATGAACTTTCTAATTCGACATAATGGTAATTACCACTTGCCGTTTTAGGAACTTTCATTTCTGAGCCTATTGTTCCTTTAAAAATCTGAAACCCTTTTTTAGATAAAGCATCAACTAACGGTTCATTAATATCAACAGCACAAATTGAAGGTTTGGACATTAATTTTATTCCTTTTTGCTCAGAATTAGCTTCGCTAATTACATCTTCTTTCTGTGAGGTTTTCTTTGATAAAATACCCATTTCATTTATTTATATAATGATTATTTTTTTCACCTCAAATATATCTAATAATTCCTTTTGTTTATAATAATATTCATTATGGATTATTAAAAGCGTTTAATACAGGTAAAGTATACAAACAACGTATTATAAGAGGGAACAGGCGAATAGATAAATGATATAAAGATTAATTCCTTTTCCCATTATCCATTGTCCATTCTCAATTTTCAATTCCCTTATAGAAAATTGCCCCGATCCCGAGTTTTAGCGTAATGTAACTCGTGGGTATAAGTAAGCCAAGGTTGGTCATTCTCCGTGTATCTTCGTGCCCTTAGTGCCTTAGTGGTAAAAACTGAGACTGCCACGTCCGCAAAGCCGGAACTCGCAGTGACGTGCTACCTTTGTTTTTAACTATTCCCCCCTTCTCCCGCTAGTTTATCGTAGCGCAACTCATTGGTATAAGTAACGTCATTCTCCGTGCATCTTCGTGCCCTTAGTGCCTTAGTGCCTTAGTGGTAAAAAACTGAGACTGCCGCGTCCGCAAAGCCGGAACTCGCAGTTGTAGAAGTTACTTAATTCGGTAACAGATTTGCTAGTTCAATAGGTTTTTTATTATTAATTCCTTGGTGAGGTCTTTCATGGTTGTAATAATAAAGATATTGTAATAATTCGTCTTT